>NZ_JBSUGC010000004.1:0-321896 GCF_054065485.1 Vreelandella sp. 2A-K22
TACTCACCCGTCCGCCGCTCGTCAGCGGGTAGCAAGCTACCCCTGTTACCGCTCGACTTGCATGTGTTAGGCCTGCCGCCAGCGTTCAATCTGAGCCATGATCAAACTCTTCAGTTTAAGATCTATGCGGTTCTTACCCGCCACCCGAAAGTGACAGAAGCGAACCAAACTTGGCTCAAGGTTCAAACGAATTCATTCAAACTTACGTTTTCATGACCGCTTGCCTTGATATTGGGTGATTTGTCACCAACATCAGCAAGCGCCCACATGAATTACCTGATCAAATTGTTAAAGAGCTAGTCGATGAGGCCGTGCCCCGTTGACGTGTGCGTATACTACCCGATTCACCGCCAGGGTCAACAGCGATTTGAATATTTATGAGTAAAAACCTAGCACTGCATCTGATTAAAACAGCGCCTAGTCTGTGTGACTAGGCGCTGTAATGCTATACCCCAGCTAAACGAGCGAGAAGTTCTTCGCGTCGGCCTGGGCTAGTAAAGGCTTCCTCAATGGCGTTGCGGGTTATCTGACGAAAAACCGCCTCATCCCAGTCAAACGCATCGGCGCAAGCAATGTGATTGGTCAACATACCGCCACCAAAATAGGCGGGGTCATCCGAACTAATGGTTACTTTGAGCCCTTCAGCCAAAAGCTTGGGCAGCGGATGATCACGCAAATCCTCTACTACCTTTAAGCTGACGTTTGAAAGTGGGCAAACCGTTAGAACAATCTGTTCACTGCGCAAACGCTCAACTAGCACATCACTTTCTAAACAGCGCACCCCGTGATCAATGCGCTGAACATCAAGGATATCCAGGGCTTCTTTAATATAGTCTGCGGGGCCTTCCTCCCCGGCATGGGCCACGCGCACAAGCCCAAGCTGCTTAGCGCGCTTAAACACCTCAACAAATTTTACCGGTGGGTTGTTTTGTTCAGCGCTATCCAGACCGATGGCATCTAGCATTTTCCAATAGGGAGCGGCTTGCTCAAGTACATGCAACGCCTCCTCTGCGGGACGGTCGCGGAGAAAAGCCATAATCATGCCGATAGAGAGGTCGAGGTTATCCTCTGCCTCCTGCTTAGCTTTTAATAGCCCAGCCATTACCACTTCAAGCGGCACACCACGCTGTAGGTGCGCCTGGGGGTCAAAGTGCATGTCGATATGCACAACACCCTCCTCCCGCGCGCGCTTGAAATAATCCATCGCCAGGTCGTAAAAATCTTCCTCGTTACGCAGCACGCTCATGCCCTGAAAATAGAGATTCAGGAACCCCTGCAGATCATTGAAGTGGTAAGCATCTTTGGCTTCTTGAACTGTCGTATAGGGCAGCTCAACCCCATTACGCTGTGCTAGTGCAAACATTAGCTCTGGTTCCAGCGAGCCTTCGATATGCAAATGGAGCTCTACTTTAGGAAGATTGCGTAAAAATTCGTGCATGGAGGGCTCCTGGCTATCTCTTATCAATTAATCAATATCGCTCATTACCGATTCTTTAAGTGCGAACTGGCTAAGTCTACCGGCATCTAAATGCCAGTGGTACTCGACCCCAGGCAATGGGTTCAGTGAACCAACTTGATGGACAAAGAATATAACCGTTCGATTAAGCAGCCATTGATCCAGGGAAGCCGCAAGGTGGTTTGCCGTCACCGCATCAACGCCTGCAAATGGCTCGTCAAGAATCACCACTTGAGGACTGCAAAGCATTAGCCGTGCTAATGCCAAACGCCGACCTTGACCACCCGATAGCTGCTGGCCTTTTTCGCCCACCGACGTGGCTAAGCCTTTCGGCAGTTGCTCAACCCAACCATCCAAGGCAACGGCCTTCAATACCTCCCAGAGGTTTTCATCGCTTGCGGTGGGGTTGGCAATACGCAGGTTCTCAGCAATAGAGGCATCAAACAGATCCACCTGCTGAGTGAGCATAGCAAAGTGATTAGCACGGCTTTCGACCGAGAGCTGCCACACTGGCACGCCACCCACCATCGCCTCACCCTGAGTTGCTTGTAAGCGTCCCATCAACACACTGGCTAAAGACGATTTTCCGGCACCAGAATTGCCGGTAATCACCGCTCGCTTTCCAGCGGGTAGTTGAAAATTAATACACCTTAGCGCGGGCTCTAATGTTTGCGCATAGCGCAGAGAGAGCTGATTAACCTGAACGCTGAGATCAACATCTTCAGGTAGCGTAACAACAGGGGCAGCCGACGATGAATCGCTGGTTAGCGCATTTAACCGACGCACCGCTGCATAGCTAGCGCCCAGCTTGATAAAGCTAGCAGGTAGTGCGATAAACGCCTCATTCACCCCCAGCACTATCAATGCAACCATCACCAAAACAGGGCCCGTGACCAGCTGCTGGCTAAATACCAGGCTAGCGAACCACACAACTGCCACTACCATTAATCCGCTTATGACACTCACCAGGCAGTTTATTAGCGCCGCCTTACGCCCCAAGCGGCGCTGATTGCCGAACGCTTGCTGCTCTTGAGTCGCAATCATCGTCCGGTGCCACTGGGTCGTTTGATAGCTCATCAACTCGGCCGAGGCCTGTACTTGGTCGACCACTAGGCGGCGCAGCGACTGCTGGTCAACCACCTGCTGATAGCTTTGCGAAAATCCCCAGGCAGCCGCTAACAAGGTCGCTACCAGCCAGAGCAAGGCCAGCGTCACCGCCATCAGCACGGCAATACCGGGCAACCAAATAGCCACAAAAAGCGACACAGTCACTACACCAAGCAGCGCCACCAATGGTGGCACCAAGAGTCGCAGATAAAAATTATCCAGGGTGTCGATATCAGCCGTTAAACGGCTCAGCCAGTCGCTGGCACGCTCACCGTGCAAGCGAGCATCGTCAAAGCGCGTTAAATGGCCAAATACCCGATAACGCAAGTCGGCAAGCAGCGTTAACACCGTATTATGGTTATAGAGACGCTCGACATAGCGCGCAAGGGTGCGCGCCAAAGCGAAGAAGCGAATGCCGCCACCGGGGATATAAACATCAAGTCGCGCGGGAATACCCAGAGCCAGGGCGATACCGGTCAGAGCACTGGCGGTAATAAACCAACCCGACAACCCCAGCAGCGCAAGCCCGGCTATCAGGGTGACCCAAACCAACAAGGCGCCCACCAAAAAGCGCCTGCGGCGGCGCACTAAGAGCAGCAGCCAAGGGCGGAAGTCACGGCAAATAGTCATCATGAGGCCACCTCTACCAGTTCACCCTGTTCAAAAGCTAGATGGCGTTGAGCGGCGGCAATCACGGCCGGATGGTGGGTCGCTATGACCAGGGTGCGCCCCTCTTGGGCAAGCTCAAGCAAAGCAGCCATCACGAACTGCTCTGTCTCTTGATCTAAACTCGCCGTCGGCTCATCTAAGAGCACCAACGGTGCATTGCTAAGATACACTCGCGCGAGGGCAAGGCGTTGAGCTTGGCCACCCGATAACCCTACCCCACGCTCGCCGATTAACGTATCCAGACCCTCGGGTAGCTGAGTTAACAGCAGCCCAAAACCAGCACGATGCAGTGCGGCGAGCATTTCTTCACGGGAAGCTTCGGGGGCCGCCAAACGTAGATTATCGATCAAACTGCCGTGCAAGAGACAGGGCTGCTGATCCAGCCAGGCATAGCGGCTACTTTCTTGTCGAAGGTACTTGCCAGCGCTTGGGGCGATAAAGCCCGCGAGCAGCGCTAACAGCGTTGACTTGCCGCTACCGGAGACACCGCTAAGCACCACTACCTCACCCTGCTGAATGGTGAGATCGATAGGGCCTATCACTTGCCCACGGCTAGGATAAGCAACGCAAGCAGCCTTTAACTCAATGGCCGACCTATCTGACCGCGGAGCCATATAGTGATGCCCACTCACCAAACTTGGCTGATTGAGGATATTCACCACGCTCTCGGCGGCACCGAGTGCCGCCGCGCGATCATGGTAATGCTGAGAAAGCGTGCGCAGCGGTTGGAAAAATTCAGGCGCGAGCAGTAACACCGCTAAGCCCGAAAAAAGCGTCAACGATGTTGCCGGCCCGTACTCGATATAGCCCAGCAGGCCGAAACCGACATACATAGCCACAACCGCAATCGCGACCGAGGAAAAAAACTCCAGCACCGCTGATGAGAGAAAAGCTAACCGAAGGGTACGCATGCTAAGACGCCGATAACCATCCGTGGCATACCAAACATCCTGCTGTGCGGCTGACGTACGGCCAAAAAGCTGCAGTGTGGTCATACCGCGCACACGGTCAATAAAATGCGCTGACAATCGCGATACCGCAACGAACTGGTCACGATTAAGGCGCTCAGCTCCCATGCCAACCAATGCCATAAAAAGTGGAATAAGCGGTGCAGAAAGCAGCAGGAACAGCGCCACCAGATAATCCAGCCAACCCGCCACCGCCAGAATCAATAGCGGCAAACAGAACGTAATGCGCAGTTGAGGGTAAAAACGCGCAAAATAACCTTCCAGCGCATCTATATGCTCAACCGCCTGATTTGCCAGCGAGCCGCTATGCTGATTGGTAAGCCACACCGGGCCCAAGGCAGACAGTTTATCCAACAGCTGAGCTCTGGCACGCTGTCGAATTCGCAGGCTCGCCTCCAGGCTTAATGTTTCATGCCCCCACTGAAAGGCAGCGCGTAACAGCACACTGCCCACCAGAAGGGAAAATATCGGTAATAGAGAAATGGGTGATCGATGATGCACCACTAGCTGATCAATAAGCCACGCAAGCCCAACCACCACGACTATCGTTTGACTACCTGCCAACACGCCACAAAGCGCTGAACCAAGCAGGCGTTTACGCTCTCCCTTAGCCAACGCTTGCAGCCAACTGCGCGGCGTAAGAGAAAGCGTGTCTTCAGTTACCATGAATCAGTGGTATCCCTCGCCTACACGTACCTTGCCGCGGAACACCCAATAGGTCCAGGCGGTATAGGTCAATATAATCGGGATAACGAATACCATACCTACCAGCAGGAACAGCTGTGACTCCGGCGAAGAAGCCGCATCCCACAGCGTATAATCCGGCGGCACGATCACCGGCCATTTACTGACGATCAGGCCTAAATAGGTGAAGACATAAATGCCGATAGTGGCCAGGAAAGGCACCCCTTCACGCCGTTTTTGCACCGAACGGAAAACCACAAAAGCGCAAGCCAAGGCAGCAAATGGGAAAACCCAAATCAGTTGAATATTGCCGAACCAGCGCTCCCAGACCAAAGGATTCACAAACGGCGTCCAGAGGCTAATCACCGCAAAAACAAACAGCACCAGTGCCAGCAGCAGTGGAGTGATTTTATAGGCCCAATCCTGCACATGCCCCTCTGATTTCAGTATTAGCCAAGTTGCTCCTAACAGCGCGTAGCCTGCCATCAAGCCAAGCCCCGTTAGTACCGAGAAAGGCGTTAGCCAGTCAAAGGCACCGCCCACATAGGCAAAATCTTCAACCGGAAAGCCCTGGATATAGGCGCCTACCACGGCACCTTGCGCAAAGGCGGCAACCGCCGACCCCCAGCAAAAAGCGCGGTTCCACCAGCGGCGGTTACGGCGAGATTTAAAGCGAAATTCAAAGGCCACGCCACGGAAGATCAAGCCTGCTAACATTAAGAAAACGCCGATGTAAAGCGCAGGCAAGAACACCGAGTAGACCAGTGGGAAAGCGCCTAATAGCCCAGCCCCGCCGAGCACTAGCCATGTTTCATTGCCGTCCCAAATTGGCGCCACCGAATTCATCATCACATCCCGAGCATCTTCATCGGGAGCAAAGGGGTAGAGAATACCCAACCCCAAATCAAACCCATCCATAAGCACATACATCATGATGCCGAAACCGATGATGAAGGCCCAAACTAACGTTAGATCAAACATTTCCATGTCTAGCTCCTCACCGGGTCAACGTCATCATCAAAAGGTGTATGCGCCGCCGACATAGGCCGCATGGGGCGCTTGAAGTTCTCGTCGGTGGTTTCGCGTTCCTCTTCCGGCAGCATGCCGTTACGCACCACACGGGTGAGGTAATAAATGCCCGCGTAAAACACCACGCCGTAGACCAAGGCATAGCCAATCAGCGTAAACAGCGCCATAGGGCCGGTGAGCGACGGGGTTAAGCCCTCGGCATGGGTCATCATGCCGTACACCAACCAAGGAGAACGGCCTGACTCTGTGACGATCCAGCCCGCCAAAACAGCCACAAACGGCATGGGAATCATTGCCGTCAGGCCTTTTAAGAATAGACGTTTGTCATAGATACGCCCTTTGCGGCGCAACACCAGCCCCGTCAGCGCCACCGCAATCATTAGCAGACCAATCCCTACCATAACTCGGAAGCCCCAGAAGACGATCAGCACTGGCGGCTGCTCTTCAGGCGCCGCTTCATTAATCCCCGGCACCTCCCCATCAACAGAGTGAGTCAAGATAATGCTGGCCAAGTTCGGAATAGCCAGCTCAAAGTGGTTGGTTTGTGCTTCCTGGTCAGGAATGGCAAACAGCAGCAGCGGCACATTGCCAGAGGTTTCCCAGTGCCCTTCCATGGCAGCCACTTTAGTCGGCTGGTGCTCCAGGGTGTTTATGCCATGAAAATCGCCGATGACGGCCTGAGTCGGTGCCAAAAAAAGCAGCAGCCAGAGGCACATAGAGAGAGCTCGGCGATTCGCTTCCGGGTCTCGATCGCGCAACAGAAACCAAGCACTCACCCCAGCGACAACGAAGCCACCGGTCAAGAATGAGGCAACGGCCATATGCATAAAGCGGTAAGGAAACGACGGATTAAAGATCGCCTCGCTCCAGGAGGTCACGTGGAAGCGGAAGTCAACTAACTCTACGCCCGCAGGGGTATGCAACCAGCTGTTAGCGGATAGAATCCAGAAAGAAGAAATAAAGGTGCCCACCGCCACCATAATGGCAGCAAATAAATGAACCCCTTGAGGCACCTTACCGCGGCCGAATAGCAGGACGCCCAGGAAGGCTGCCTCTAAGAAGAACGCGGTGACAACTTCATAGCTGAGCATGGGGCCGAGGAAATTCGAAGAGGCCTGGGAAAAGTTGCTCCAGTTAGTGCCAAACTGGAACGACATAACGATGCCTGACACCACCCCCATCCCAAAGACAACGGCAAACACCTTTGTCCAGAATAGCGAGAGGCGATCCCATGCAGGGTTCTTCGTTGTGAAGAACAGACCATGGAGCAGCGCAATATAAGACGCTAGACCAATCGTAAATACGGGGAAGATAGCGTGAAACGACACAACGAATGCAAATTGCAATCGCGATAAAACCAGCGGATCAAGTTCCATTTCACTCTCCTAAGACCTAATCGATATCCCATCAATGGGCTAACACAAGCTTAGTTGAGCCTTTATGGCAGTGCACTTTTAGTTATAAGCACTAAGCTTATTTCTTTACGCTAGTTTTTTACACTACTATTCCTGCGTTACTTTGCTTCACGCAACTTAGCTTCCGTCACTAGCGCCCCTCTTGGACAGCCATTGTATTACAGTAGCCGGATGTCCAAGATGGGTCGCATTGACGCACCAATTACCCTTGCGGTGCGGTATGGCAAAGTAGGCACTATCGCGACATAATAACGACGCTGACCATATAGCTGGTGTACGCGACAAACAGCGCCAGCAGAATCCCCCCCTCCAAGCGATTAATGCGCCGCGGACGACCACGCCAAGAAAACGCAAACAGGATCATCAGCAGCGTCATACCGGTCATCACGCTCCAGTCGCGCACGAGCACCTCTCGCCCCGCCTCAATCGGCGCAATGACACCGGCGAGGCCGACCACCGCCAAGCTATTAAACAGGTTAGACCCAACCACGTTGCCTAGCACCATATCGTGCTCTTTTCGACGCAGGGCAGTAATCGAGGAAGCAAGCTCAGGGAGCGACGTCCCGATGGCGACTACGGTCAAACCAATAATCAAATCGCTCACACCAAAGCGCAGTGCAATTTCAACGGCTCCCCACACCAGAAGCCGCGAACTAGCGATAAGCAGCACCAACCCCACCAGCGTCCACATGATGGCTTTACCGCGAGACATCGGCTTGCTATCCAGGGTTTCAGCGACCTCAGACACCAGCGCATCGTCGGACTGATTGCGAGAACGCAGAATGCTCACAACGATAAAGACAACCAATGCCAGCAACAGGCCAACGGCCTCCCAACGCGCGACGAATCCATCCAGCAGCATTAGGCCCGTTGCTAACATGACCAGCATCAATATCGGCATCTCTTTACGGATAACGCTAGAGTGCACCGACAGTGGTGCAACAAGGGCTACCAAGCCGAGAATTAAACCGATATTGGCAATATTTGAGCCATAAGCATTCCCCACCGCCAAACCTGGATTTCCATCCAGCGCCGCCAGCACGGATACCATCATTTCCGGCGCCGAAGTACCAAACCCAATCACCAGCATACCGATCAATAGGGGTGACAAACCAAGCCAACGAGAGGTTGCCGCCGCGCCGTCGATAAATTTCTCAGCGCTCCAAACCAGTAAGATCAATCCAACTACAACTGCTAATGTGGGAAGCAACATTTCATTTCCTTCATGACATAATGATCGGTACTGTTTTATAGGTTGTGCTTCTGAGCAACACTTCATTGCAACGGCAGTATGATGCTATTACTAGCAATGCCTGCCACTATATGGCGAAACTAGCACGTAAACCTGACGCGGAAGTACGCGGCCAATCAGGTCGAATCTAACTGTTCGCCATTGCGCCGCAGCATCGTTGTCTAAACTAACCCATTGGTCAAGCGGCCAGACTATGTTTTTAAACATTATTTCAGTGACATAGACTTGCTAAAATGCGTGTTTGACATGCTTAATCCGCCACATCCTAGTAGTTTTGCTAGGGGTTCGCACTGAGAGTTTTGGTTTTTGCGCCCACAAAAATTGATTAAGCGCCGTCCACTGCCCGTCAACGCCCCCCTTGTTGACAGCTTGCCGCCTGAGGTTAGAACTCAGCGACGGCGTTTGCGTGCCTGCCACGAATGCGACTGGGTATCCGCGCTACCGCCGTTAAATTCTGGCGAGAAAGCAAGCTGCCCACGCTGCTCTCACGTGTTGGTTAAGCGCCATCGCTACCCCGCTCAGCGCAGTATGGCCCTGGCCATCGCCTCGCTTGTCGCACTAATGCTGGCAGTGTCGTTTCCGTTTATTAGCTTTACGGTCAGCGGAGTAAGCAACCGCATCGAGCTGACCCAGACCGCCACCACACTGATTGGCTTTCACCAACCCGTGGTGGCTATCGCCGTTATTATGACCATAGTGGTGCTGCCAGCCGTGTATTTGCTTGGCGTTCTTTGGCTTCAATTTGGACTACTTCGCGATCGCCCCCTGCCCTTTAGTCGCGATATTGCACGCTCACTGGCGCATTTAACGCCGTGGATGATGGCCGATGTCTTTATTATTGGCGCCTTGGTGAGCCTGATAAAAATAGCGGGCCTGGCCGATGTGGAAATAGGCATCTCCTTCTGGGCGTTTTGTGCATTTGCGCTGCTGCTGCTGATGACAAGTCAGTCCCTGGATGCCGATTGGATGTGGTTCTCGCTTGAGGGAGAACCACTGGCTCCCGAAGGTACCCGGACAGGCCTACCCGCTGGTGAACAAGGGCTGACCGGCTGCCCAACCTGTGGACTGATTAACCGCCTATCGCCCCAGGGCCGTGGGCATTGCATTCGCTGCCATGAAAAGCTTCACCAGCGTCTTCCTAACAGTTTGCAGCGCACTTGGGCACTGCTGGGCGCCTCTGCCATTATGTATATTCCAGCCAATATCTACCCCATTATGACCACTACTAGCCTAGGCAACTCCTCGCCTTCAACGATTATTGGCGGTGTTGTTCAACTGATCCAGATGGGCTCCTGGCCAATCGCAGCGGTTATCTTTATCGCCAGTGTTATCGTACCTGTAGGCAAACTCGTTGCGCTAACTTGGCTTTGTTTGGTGGTTAAGCGTAGCAGTGCGCTCAATGCTCAAAGTCGCACGCGGCTGTATCGTCTAACAGAATTTATTGGTCGCTGGTCAATGGTTGATGTCTTCGTGGTGGCTATCTTAGTGGCACTGATTCGCGCTGGCTCCCTGATGTCGATTACGCCAGGCCCTGCGTCGCTCGCCTTCGGCGCCGTGGTTGTGTTAACCATGCTTGCAGCAATGACCTTTGACCCGCGCTTAATTTGGGATACCCCTCTTCCACATCGTCACCCTCTTCTTCGCCGTAAAGCGGCCACCAAGGAACCTGTTGATGGCTAACGAAACAGAATCGTCAAACACTGACCCGATTAACGATCAGGAGCTAAATAAGGCCAAAATATCGCACCAGACCAGATTATCGCCCATTTGGGTGGTACCGATCGTCGCGATTGCTATTGGGTTATGGCTGGTTTACGACAATTACGCTAGTCGTGGAACCCAGGTGACGCTGACCATGGAGAGTGCTGAGGGCATTGAGGCGGGCAATACGCTGATTCGCAGCCGTAATGTTGAAGTAGGCCGCGTACAAAGCGTGCGCCTGTCTGACGACCTTTCCCATGCAGTGCTGACCGCTCGTATTCAGCCGGAAGTGGAGGACCTTCTGCGCGAAGATACCCGCTTTTGGGTGGTTAAACCGCGCATTGGCCGTGAAGGCATTAGTGGGTTGGGTACCGTGCTCTCTGGCGCTTATATACAGCTTGAGCCAGGCACAGAGGAAGCACCACGGCGAGAATTCCCCGTTAGCGATATCCCCCCTGTTGCACCCGCTGGCCAAGCGGGACTGCGTCTTAGCTTGACGAGCCAGTTAGGTAACTCACTACGCGTCGGTGACCCGGTCTCCTATCAGGGCTACACAGTGGGACGCATCGAAGAAAATAGTTTCGAGCCTGAGTCACGCACCATGCAACATCAGCTATTTATTGAGGAGCCATATACAGACTTAGTCACCGACAGCACTCGCTTCTGGACCTCTAGTGGTGTCGATTTCCGCTTAGACGCCGACGGCGTTCGGGTTAACGTTGAGTCATTGGAAGCGCTGCTGGGTGGCGGCGTTACTTTCGGCGTGCCCGAAGATCTGCCCATGGGTCAGCCGGTTGAAGCCAACACACGGTTCACTCTCTACGCTGATGAGGATGCCGCTCGGGAAGGAACCTTTAATCGTTATTTGGAGTATGTACTGCTGGTCGATGAAACGGTACGCGGACTCTCCAAAGGCGCACCGGTAGAGTTTCGCGGGGTACGCATGGGCACCGTTGCCGCCGTACCCTGGAACTTTACCGCTCCGCAGCCCGACTCACGGGCACGCTTTGCCATCCCCGTACTGATCAGAGTCGAACCTCAGCGCCTAGGGATCGAAAATAGCGATATTAACCTGGAAGAGTGGAAGGCGAGATTCCAACGCATGTTCGGCCTCGGACTACGCGCCTCGCTAAAAAGTGGCAGCCTGTTAACGGGCGCTCTGTTTGTAGACTTGAACTTCCACCGCGACCTTGCCGATGAGTATGTCGCCGAGCGCTTCTCAGATCGAGATGTCTTCCCCACCGTAGCAGGCGGCTTTGCTCAGATACAGGCCCAGGTAACCGATCTACTTGAGAAACTAAACGCCCTTGAGGTTGAACCGCTGTTAACCGGTTTGGATAGTAACCTTCAAGCTTCTGAGAGCATGCTGAATGAGGTTCGCGACGTGAGCGCCTCTCTTAATCAATTGCTCAATGATCCTGAAACCCAGGCTGTGGGCGGCAACCTCAACGCAACCCTGGAGGAATTGCGCAGCACGCTACAGGGGCTATCGCCGTCATCGCCGGCCTATCAAGAGCTGACAACCGCCATTGAGCGACTGGATCGCTTGATGCGTGACCTGCAGCCTTTGACTCGCACGCTCAACGACAATCCCAGAGCACTGTTGTTTGATAATCTGGATGCTCAAGACCCCATACCGCGTGCGCCACGTGATTAAGGAGCGAACGATGTTTACATGGATGAGATATTCACTGCTGCTGATCTGCTTGTTGCTATCCGCCTGCGCCAGCAGTGTCACGCCCCCCGCTCGCTATATGCTGCCAAGCGACCCATTGGCTAGCACACCCCGCCAGCCCGAGGGTACGCTTATAGTGAGCGCACCACGGCTAGCCCACTACCTGGATGTCGACGGCATTGTGATGCAGCTAGACGACATTACACTGAATGCCGCTCGGGAACACCAGTGGGCAGAAGGCTTAGGCAGGCAATTAGAGCGGAGAGTGCGCGCCAATCTATCCAAAGCGTTGCCAACACTTAGGGTTATGCGTGGTGAAGGTGATCAATCCAACGCCCTCACCCTGCGCCTGAACGTAGATCAATTCCAGGGCCGCTTTGATGGTATCGCCGTGGCTAGCGGCCAATGGCAATTGCTAAACGATGCCGGCGAGCTGTTAGAGATGGAAACTTTCTATGCCGAAACGCCTCTTTCAGAAGATGGCTATCCCGCCCTGGTGCGTGCATTAAGTGATAGCTGGGATCAAGCTGCCGAACTTATCGCCACTAAAATACGTCAGGGCGATTATTTTGATTAATCAGTCCTTTTCTAAACTGAGTTTGCTGCACTACGCTTAATGCTAACCCTCTCAGGGATGTCAATATGCCAGCTGAACCAAGCCAGACCACAGGTCTGCCCGCTGAACAACTACGCGATGCCATTAACGCCCTAATGCATACCGTAACGGCACTGCTTGAGGGCGAACCGACTCAAGGAGTCCTCGAGACGGCTTTAAATAGCCACGATGCCCTGCGCGATCAGTTAGCAGCCCAGGCTCACGATGCCACAACGCTAGCCGCGCTTCAGCGCATTGAGCAGTTTATTACTATTCAAGCTGGGCACTATTATCAAATGGCTAGCGTCGATTTTGATGAACAGCAAAACAGTCGTTTTATCACCCTCTTTGCGCGACAACTACTGGGGCTCGACGGCATAGGACCAGCCACGGCCCGCCAACTGTTTCAACTTGGTGTTTTCACTCCTGAGCACTTTTTTACATTAGCCCCCAAGGAAGTGGCCCAGCTTGATTTGCCTGCGGCTACTTTAGCGCGGTTAATCCCACTGCATGCCCAGGCCCCATCGCTGGAACGATTCAGCGAAACAAGCTGAGGCCCTATAACCGTGTTACACTACTCGGCTTATTACTGACACGTAGTTTTCTGGTGTGTCCGTGCACACCAGGATGATAGTGCTGCTTGGCGCTATAACCTTCACGTCTCCTGTCACGGTCATCCACGGCTACCCAACGACCATCGCGGCACACTGAATTATCTGGCACACTTCGCTGCCGCGAAGGTGAATCAACCTCGCTTTTTGAACATTACATCTAGTGATAACAGCCACTTACCGGTATTAACTCACTAGGTGACTGCGGAGAACGCATGAGCTTTTCTGAACTTGGCCTGCACGCCGATTTATTACGCGCTGTTACAGCGCAAGGTTACACCGAGCCTACCCCGATACAACGACAGGCTATCCCCGTCGTACTAGAAGGTCGTGACATGCTGGCCAGCGCCCAAACCGGCACGGGTAAAACCGCTGGTTTTACGCTGCCAATGCTGCAACGTCTAAATACTGGCAAACGACCTACAAAGCGTCAGGTACGTGCACTGGTGCTAACCCCTACCCGTGAGCTTGCCGCTCAAGTAGGCGAAAGCGTGTCGACCTACGGTCAACATCTGGCACTGCGCTCCCACATTATTTTTGGTGGCGTTGGCCAGCAGCCTCAAATCGATGCCCTAAAAGCCGGTTTGGATGTACTTGTAGCTACCCCTGGCCGCCTGCTGGATCTTCACCAGCAGGGGCATGTGGATCTCTCCTGCGTTGAGATTTTAGTGCTTGATGAAGCTGACCGTATGCTGGATATGGGCTTCATTCACGACATTAAGCGCCTGCTGCGCCTGGTGCCTAAAAAGCGCCAAAACCTGCTGTTCTCGGCGACATTCTCTAACGAGATCCAAACCCTGGCACAACAGTTGCTGGATAACCCGGCGATGATTGAGGTAGCGCCACGGAATGCCACAGCCGACAAAATTGAGCAGGCCATTTACCGTGTCGACCGCGAGAAGAAGCGCGAACTGCTGGCTCACTTAATTCAACAGAACGGCTGGTTCCAGGTTCTGGTATTTACGCGCACCAAACATGGCGCTAACCGCCTTGCAGAGCAGCTCTCCAAGCAGGACATCCCTTCCATGGCGATCCATGGCAATAAAAGCCAGGGAGCTCGCACTCGCGCGCTAACGGCATTTAAGAGCGGCGACCTGCAGGTACTCGTGGCCACCGATATCGCTGCTCGCGGCCTGGATATCAATGAGTTGCCCCACGTCGTCAATTTTGACCTACCCAACGTGGCGGAAGATTATGTCCACCGCATTGGCCGTACCGGCCGTGCGGGCAGCAATGGCGAAGCCGTTTCGTTGGTGTGTGTCGATGAAGATGCCCTGCTGGGCAATATTGAGCGGCTAATCAAGCAGAAGCTAACAAAGCACATTGAACCTGGCTTTGAGCCCGACCCCAGTATCAAACCTGAGCCCATTGAGAATGGTAGACGCAACCAACGTCAGCCTCGCGCCAAACGCAAGCCCGAAGGCCAGAGTGCCAATACCGGCGGCGAGCGTAAACGCCGCGCGCGGCGCTAGCTCAGAGCGCAGGAATATGCGAAGGTGTCGCCTTTGCATATTCCAAGCCGCTGTTTCCAGCAGCTATTTTAGCCAATACTTTTCACGGAGTGATTATGGCGTCTTCTCAACTGATGGCCGAGTATCGCCAATGGCTGACGTTCCAACGTCAAGAGCAGCTCAGCCGCGAACATCAAGGGATCGTGCAGCGTTTAGAGGACGCCCGTGCGTCAGCTAATCAGGTGCTTCAAGCCTACCGCAGTATGGCTGAAAAGGCCTCGATCGAAGGGGCCTGCTACCGCACGATTTTCTTGCGCCAACGGGATGACAACCACGCCCTCCCCTGCGAAGGCTGGCTTTTTGTACGCCGAGTACTGAGCGAAGGCAATAGCACCCGCGTACGTGTCACCCTGCTTGAAACTTTTACCCTTGAAGATGGCATCATGGCGCCAGGCGATAAACCTGCTCGCAAGCTTACTTTAGAAATATTTGACCAGTTGAATATGGATAAAGGCATGCGCACAAACGTCAGGGTCGACTGTCTGGACACTCCCCAGGATTACCACTTTATTACGCTACTCGATGCCGTTCGCGGAGACTTGCGTCCCCACCTTAAGTAAGTACTCGTATGGCAACGCGTCGCTCGATTACGTTTATTTTGCTGATGGTCGTGGTGGGGCTTAATTTACGCCCCGCCATGTCTTCGGTTGCCCCACTGCTTACTCGCCTGCAAGAAAGCGCGGGGCTTTCCGCTACCGCTGCGGGGTTACTCACCACGCTACCCGTGCTGTTTTTAGGCCTCTCCGCCCCGCTTGCCCCTGCCCTGGCTAGACGTATAGGCAGTGAACGGGCGCTAAGTTCGGCATTGGCACTACTGGCTGCGGGGTTGGTTTTACGTGGTTTACCTTTCCCCGGTGGGCTCTTTATTGGCTCGGCGATGGCAGGCTGTGCGATCGGCATTGGCGGCACCCTGCTACCGGCCCTGGTTAAGCGTGAACTTCCCGATAGTGCCGACCTGCTTACCGGTTTATACACCATGGCGCTCTGCTTAGGTGGCGCCTTAGGGGCTGGGTTTAGCGTCCCATTAACGCAACTGCTCGGCAGTTGGCAGGCGAGTTTGATGAGCTGGTCACTGCTGGCGCTGTTCGCACTGGTGCTTTGGCACTTCCAAATGCCCCGAACCACAATGACCAACACGCCGACAGCGCCCAAAAGCGGTATTTTACGGCTTCTTAAGCAACCGCTTACCTGGCACGTCATGCTGTTCATGGGCATTCAATCGTCCATGGCGTACATCGTATTTGGCTGGCTGCCTACTCTGCTGGTTGATCGCGGTTATAACGAGGCCGATGCGGGCTGGACAATGGCGGTGTCGATTATGTGCCAGCTAGCCTCCGCGCTAGGCGCGCCCTGGCTTGCACGAATGGGGCGTGACCAGCGTCCCGCGCTATTGGCTGTGCTGCTTAGCACCGCCATTGGCCTATGGATGCTACTTATTGCGCCATTAGTGTGGCAATGGCCAGGCGCCGCTTTACTGGGTATCGGTCAAGGCGGCAGCTTTAGCCTGGCGCTGAGCCTACTCGTCTTACGCACGGCCAACTCCCGCCTTGCCGGTCAGCTTTCTGGGCTGGTTCAGGGCGGTGGTTATACACTGGCAGCACTTGGGCCTTTTGGTGTGGGAGTTATGCTGCAAACAGGCGCCAACACATCACAAATCGCTTGGTTATTGATTATTCTGATCACGGTTTGTTGTGGCTTTGCGCTACTGGCGGGCCGTAATCAGCGTCTAGATGACCAGAGCGGCGAACTTTTGATACAGCGCGTAAGACCCACTTAGCAGGTTTCGCACAAAGCCCCAGGAGATGGCGATGATCCCTCACTCCCCTCTTGCCAGCAGCGTTCCCGCCCAAGAGCGAATATTAGTCATTTACACCGGCGGCACTATCGGTATGCAACAGCATGCTGAAGGGCTTGCGCCTAGCGGTGACTTTGCCACTCGCATGGCAAAGGCCCTGAGCCAGCTACCGCTTGCCCAACAGCAATCCCTTCCACCTTATAAGGTCGTCAGCTACACCACGTTGATTGACTCAAGTGCGGCCACTCCTCTCACTTGGCAACAGCTCGCCCACGACATTAACGACCAGCTAACGGCCTTCGCCGGTTTCGTGATTATTCATGGCACTGACACACTCAGTTGGACCGCTGCCAGCCTTGCCTATCAACTCCAGGGGCTAGATCGGCCAGTAGTCGTCACGGGCTCGATGTTGCCACTAGAATCGCCCGACAGCGATGCCTTGCACAATTTGCACGGCGCGCTGCAGTTCGCTGACAAGCCTGAGCTCCAAGAAGTGGCGATTTACTTTGCAGGGCAATTGCTGCGGGGTGCCCGCGCCATTAAGCAGCACAGCGAAGCAGCCAACGCCTTCGCAAGCCCCAACTACCCAATGCTCGGTGAGCGGGTAGGCGATGATTTCGTTTATTACCCCAGCCGTGGGCTTGGCCTGCAGCAGCGTGGCGCGCCACGTTTCGAGCTCCCCGACTACCGCCTGGTCAATCAGGGAGAGATCGTGCGCATCGCTCTTTGGCCGGGCGTAGCAGCCTGGCAGCTGGATGCTTGGTTGAGTGATTCACGGGTAAAAGGGGCGTTACTTCAGCTCTGGGGCGCGGGTAACCTCCCCGACGATCCCCACTTGCTTAACGTACTTGCCAGAGCCACCGGCGAAGGCAAACTGCTTGCCGCCATTAGCCAGTGCCCGCAGGGCAGTGTCCACCTGGGTGCTTATGCGGCAGGTCACGGCCTGAGCGATGCAGGCGTTGTGGCAGGCGATGATATGACGCCGGAGGCGGCGTTCACCAAGCTAGCCCATTTACTGGCCCAGCCACTCGCGTTAGAAGATCAACGACAGCGCTTTTTAACACCACTGGTTGGCGAACGTTGATCAAACAAAGGCTTTTGTGTGCTGGCGCAGACTGAGAATCAAGCTATGTTATAGGGAGCATTCTAACCGTTTGAAGGAGCAACAGATTATGGAAAAGCCGGTACACCATTTCAGCGAACTATTCGAGCAGTTGGGATTGGCGTCTGATGCAGCTTCAATCGAGCGCTTTATCCAGCGCAACGCCCCACTTCCGGAAACGATGCCATTGTCTGAAGCTCCCTGCTGGAACGAGGGCCAGGCAGAATTTCTGAAAGAAGCCGTAGATGACGATGCCGACTGGGCAGAGGTCGTTGACCACCTTGACGCCTCAATGCATAAACCACAATAAGTCGGTGGCCTGATCACCAATGCGCTGCTAAGCGGCGCTACTGATTTAAACGTGCCTCAACGCGCTCAAGAATTTGTCGGCTGACTTTGCCGACTAGTGGCTTGGCCGCTTTGTTGACGGCTTTCTCCATTAAGCGGTTGCGAATTTCATAGCTCAACGTTAATGCCACTTCGGTACCTTCTGGCACCTCGCGAAGGCGATAACGTCCCTGGTTCTTCACACCATCCAAGGACTCCCAGGCAAGCACATAAGGCGGCTGAACCTCGGTAACCATGACATCAAACGCCCAGTCCATGCCCACGGCACGTACGTGCCAGCGGTAACGGTTTTCGCCCAGCGTTTCTATTGAGCGAATCAGATCCGAGTAATCGGCAAAATCCTCGACACGACGCAATAGTTCAAACACTCGTTCGGGCGGAGCGTTAATGATTTCACTATGTTCAATAGTTGCCATTGGTTCGCCTCTAACGACATGGATGGATAGCGTAGCATGTTGATATTCATGCTGCCCGCCTACGCACTTTTTTACTTCAATCAGGTACATGGTCAGCGCTAGAACTGGTCAGACTAACGGCTATTGCGTAAACTGCCGCCCTTCCGGACCGGACCCCGGAACGCCGCGTCAGCTAAACGCTGCTCGCGATTAATAAATTCTCCGACAAAGAGTGTTTTCTCATGTCATCAATACCCCCAGTGGCGGCTGATACAGCCACCACAACCGTCGTTATCTATTCCGGTGGAATGGACTCTTTTACCGTGCTTCATCGCGCGCTGCGAGAAGGGCTTAGCGTACACGCGCTTTCGTTTGACTATGGTCAGCGGCATGCCCGCGAACTCGACACTGCACGCCAAGTGTGCGCCTCGCTGGGGCTACCCCATCAAGTAGTCGATATTCGCGCCATACACGGCCTGATTGATAATTCGGCGCTCACCAATCCAGACCAAGCAATGCCCCAGGGCGACTATGATGCGGACAACCTGCGCGCTACCGTCGTACCCAATCGCAATATGATTTTGCTCTCCCTGGCGATTGCCAAGGCTGTGAACATTGGCGCAGAACGAGTCGACTACGGTGCCCATGGCGGCGACCACATTCTCTACCCCGACTGCCGCCCCGAGTTCGTCGAGGCAATGAACCATGTCGCGGGCATCGCCAACTTCGAGCCAGTGAAGCTACACGCCCCTTATCTCAAAGTAAGCAAGGCCGACATACTGCGTGAAGGCCTGGCAATGGGATTGGATTACCGCCATACCTGGACCTGCTACGAAGGCCGTGAACTTGCCTGCGGCGTATGCGGCAGCTGCCGCGAGCGGCTGGACGCCTTTGCCGCCAACGGTGTTACCGATCCATTGGCTTACAGCGTAGACAGCGCAGTAGGTCAGCGCTGATGTATCAGGTCAAAGAAGCCTTTTACACCCTCCAGGGGGAAGGTGCCCAAGCGGGCAGAGCGAGCGTTTTCTGTCGTTTCAGTGGCTGCAATCTGTGGTCGGGCCGTGAAATTGATCGGGCGACGGCTAAATGCACCTTTTGCGATACTGACTTTATTGGCACTAACGGCATCAATGGCGGCAAGTTTGCCACTGCCACCGCCCTCGCTGAACACATTGCCGGACTCTGGCCCAGCCAACTCGGTGACGCCAAGTCGCACGCGACGCCCTATGTGGTGTTTACCGGCGGCGAGCCGCTGCTGCAGCTTGACGCAGCGCTGATTGCCACACTGCATAGCCATGGGTTTGAGGTGGCCGTCGAGACCAACGGTACGCTGGCTCCGCCACCAGGTATTGACTGGCTGTGTGTCAGCCCTAAGGGTAGCAATCCGCTAGCCATTACCCAAGGCGACGAGTTAAAGCTTGTCTACCCTCAGGTGGACGCTCCCCCGGAGCAGTTTTCAGGCCTAGGGTTTCGCCACTTCTTTCTACAGCCGATGGATCTTGCCCCTCTCAATCAGGATAAGACCACCGTGGCTGAAGCGACCGCCTACTGCATGGCTAACCCCCAGTGGCGCCTATCGCTACAAATGCACAAATTAGCAGGTTTTGATTAATGTCCCTATTCGTAAACCAACTGACCCATATTGACGTTTCCCTTTGGTGTTCCGAGCGCGGCTTAGTGGGCTGTAGCTGGCAGGTGGACGCAGTGCTGGATGGCGAGCTGGGCGAAGATGGCATGCTGTTCGATTTTGGGGAAGTCAAGCCGTGGATCAAGCGCACGCTAGACAGCGGCCTCGATCATACTCTGCTGGTACCTACTCAGGCGCCTGGGGTCACGGTGACGGGATGCCCCGAAGGTGTGTGCGTGCGAACCACCACGCCCTATCCGATGGAAGTGCGCGGCCCCAAGGAGGCGTTTAGCCTGCTGCCGTGGCAAACCATTGAGCTTGACACGGTCGCGGAGCACTTAAGTCAGCAGCTGACTGAAGAACGGCCTGAGAATGTCCATCAGGTTACCCTTACGCTTAGCGACGAGGCCATCGATGGCGCTGCCTATGGCTACTCGCACGGCCTGAAGCGCCATTTAGGCAACTGCCAGCGTATCGCTCACGGCCACCGTTCACGGCTACACATCTTTCAGCAAGAGCTGCGTCAACCTACGCTCGAACAACAGTGGGCCGCATGGCTGGAAAATCGCTACCTGCTTGAAGAGGCGGATATCACCTCACGGGATAACGATTTCCTTACCTGCGGCTATCGCGCCGCCCAAGGTGATTTCTCCATTACGCTGCCACAGTCGCTATGCGCAGTCCTCCCCGGCCCCACCACGGTAGAAAATATCGCCGCCTGGCTGGCAAAAGAGGTTGCCACACAAAGCGGCGTAACCACGCGTATCCAGGCCTTTGAGGGCATCAACAAGGGCGCGATTGCCGTATGTTCACCTAGTCCAAGTGCTAGGCTATGAGTGAAGGGTGTCGTGCGGGGTGTGGCGCCTGCTGCATCGCGCCTTCAATTAGCTCAGCTATCCCCGGCATGCCTGAGGGCAAGCCGGCGGGCGTTCGCTGCGTGCAGTTAGACGAGGATAACCTGTGCCGTTTGTTCGGGGATCCGAGCCGCCCCAGGGTCTGCGAGCGGTTTAACTTTGACGCTAGTGTGTGCGGCGAGAACCGGGAAGAGGCGCTCGCCACGTTGACGTGGCTGGAGCAGGACACCCGTTAAAGAGCACCCTGCTTTAGCTTATCAACCTTCAGCGCCTACCGGCCGAGGCAAACGGCGATCCAACAAGCTGATCCAACGGGTTAGCACCGGCGCATCGCTGTGGCTAACTTCGCTCAATAGCTGCCTAAAACTCTCTTTCGCCTGCTGGTCGTTGGGCTCAATACGCGTCAGCCATAGTTCAAGGGCCGCTAGCTCCTGGTGGCGATTGCCGTGCTCGCGGGACTGGTTTATCGCCATCTCAGCCAATGCCTTGACTTCATTGGCGGGGTGTCCAAGCAGATCACGCACTTTAGCCAGTTGGGTGGCTAATTCGGGCAAAAATAGCGTGGTACGCTCACGGGCAATCACCAAGCACTGATCGAGGTACTCCTCTGCGGCATTTAACTCGCCTAGTTCAATGCAGGCATCCGAGTACCACAGCACCGGCCGCTGGTAGCGGTCACGGCCGTTCAGCTCCGCCATCTGATCCAGGCTCTCGCGTAACTGAGTCAACCCGGTAGTATCACCTGCCAAAGCTCGTTGCCAACCAAGAATACACTGGCTGGATATTTGCCACAGCTGTAAATCGGGCGTTCCGGTCATTGCCGCCGCCCGCTCAGCATGCCGCGCGGCCAAATGGACGTGGCCTAGCTGACGATAGAGCGCAGCGGCAAATAGCAGCGCCAGCGCCAAGGTACCGGGGTGAGCAATCTTCTCCGCCAGCCGAATCGCCGCCGACACTTGCCGCTCGGCACGCTGATAATCACCACGCAGGCAGAGCGCCCAGCCCTGAAAGCAGGCGGCTGAAACTTGTGGATGATCAGAGAACGGTAGCCACTCGATCATCATTTGCGCATTGAGCGGATCGATTTCATCTAAATGGTCGTGAGCCTGCTGAATGCGACCCGCCCAGTACTCACAGTTGGCCCGGGCATAATCGGCCAACCGACGATAGCGAGGGTCTTCAAGGCGTGAAGCAAGATCAGCGAGCGTCGACGCCAGTGCAAAGGCATCGGCATGAGCATAGCGCTGGCTACGCCCCACCCAAAGCCCCCATTTGACTAGGAATATCTGCTCAAGATCTTCTGGATCCTCCAATCTATCGGTACCCGATTCGCGCAGCAGTTCCCTCGCACGCACAAAGCTTTCGTGAGCGGTAGGCGAGCCGTGGCCCTCAAGTGAGAACGCCGCCTGACCACGCACGGTGAGCAGACTTACTTCACGCTCAATCTCATGCTCAACGTGGCGCAAGCTCGCCAAACCGAAATCGGCCATGCGTAGCGCGGTTCGGTTGGCGCTCACCTTGAGCGCTTCACGGGCGGCCAATTCGAAATAGCGTGCACCACGGGCATAATGACCGCTCCGGCGCAGGTGAGTGGCAAAATCGCCGGGGTGGCGACTAATCCAGACAGGGAAGCGCTCCTCTATTAGGGTCACTACCTGTTGGTGCAGCTTGACCCGCACATCCCGCGGGCAAGAAAGGTAGGCAGCTTCTTGCAGCAACTGGTGGCTAAACTGATATTCGTGCTCGCCGCTCTCTTTATCGACCGGCTCGACAATCTCCAGCGCCCGCATATGTTCGAGCGCCTGGTTAAGTCGCCCTTTTTCCCAGCCGCTACACTCCAGTAGGAAATCCAACCGGAAACGCTTACCCAGCACTGCCGCTACGTGGGCAATTTCGCGGTCACCCTCAAGCTGATCGATACGGCTTGCCAGCAGCCCTAACAACCCCTTGGGCAATTCATCGAACTGGACACTACGCCCTTCGCGACGATCCATATCCAGACGCCGACAAATTTCCTGCATATAGAGCGGTACGCCATCGCAGCGCTCAATAATCTGGTTACGTAACCGTGGGCTCAAATGAATGCGGTAGCGCCGTGACAGCTGTGACAATAGCCGTGAGGACTGCTGCGGATCCAGATTCCCCAGACTAATCTGCTGATCCCAATGCAGCTTCACCGGCAGCAGTTCTCGGCCGTGGTGGCTAGCCACCAACATAAAGGCGGTATTGATAGGTAAACGTGCCTGCAGCCCCGCGAGCACTTTAAACGACGGCTCATCAAGCCACTGTAAATCATCGACCATCAGCACCAGGGTATGAGTGGTCGCCTGGCGCTCGATTAAGCGGTGCAGCAACATCACCACCAATTCAACGGCTTCACCGCTTTGGGCAAGCTGGGTGATCTCCTGAACTTCGTGCACCCCAAGCGCCTCTTCCAACAGGTGCTGACGCTCGGGCGTAAGCTGGTCAAACTCAAGCGTTGCCTGTAGCTCGTGAATCGCCTCGATAGTCAGCGGTTGCTTGAGATACCAGCCCACCAGAGTCCGGGCAACGCCGTAGGGATCTAGCACCGACAGCCTCGTGGTGGGCTGCCAGCAAATTGCCGCATCGCGACTAAGTTCTAACTGGCGGAAACCGACCATCAGCGCCGATTTGCCCATGCCAGATGCCCCGCGAACTAACACGCTTTGACGCAAACCTATACCTGCCCGCGCCAACGCGTCGCGCAGCGTACGCAGCGAGGTTTCACGCCCGACCAGGCTAGGCGGCAGTGCATCGCGACCGCCTTCGTTTAGGCCCAGCACTAAAGCGCGCAGTCGAACGCGACCGTCGCTAGCCACCAAACGCGATACCAAGCGTGGCTGTAGATCAAGCGCGGGCGGCATGTGCTGACTGGCTTCTTGTGAGATAACCAGCTCACTGCCTTCAGCTGCGCTCATTAGCTCCAGCGAGGTTTGGGTGACTTGCCCCAGCGGATCCGCCAATTGCCGCTCGGGCAAGTAGACGACTTGCCCACTGTGCAAACCAGCAGCTAACTCAAATTGCGGCACTTCGCCTTCGCCAGACCAGTGGCGAGCACTCTCCTGGGGAAGCGCCTGACGGCAGTGCTCATAGAGCGCCACTAACTCAGCCAGTTGGTGAGCAGGCCCATGGGTACCGAAACACGCCAGCCCCAAGCCACCAGTGGCGCCAGGCAGCCAGAAGCCGCCCAAGTGATGGCACTGCTGCTCTAGCCATCGCAACAGCTCTAACTGCAGAGTGAGGCAATGTCGGGTCGCGGCTCGGTCTTGCCACTCCCCTTTCAGGCGCAGCCGGATAGCCATCACGGAAAGTTGGCGCAGCTCAATCTCATCTTCACGCAGCGGTTTACTGTCTGCCGCCAGCGCGCGGGAAAACGCGCCCTGGGGACTCATCATCCGGGGGTCATGGTGGCCGTCAGACCAGTAGCTTGCCAACTGTAAGAAGCTAGGTTCAGGCTGCTGGCCTGACAACGCCAGTAGCTGCAAGTAGCTATTATACTGCTCGTGCGCGGCGGCCATTTGATTCTGTTCAGCCAGTTGGCGAACCAAGCGCTCATGAAACGGGCCATAGCCGGAAAAGCGACTGACCAGTGTTTCCAGGATCAGGTCAGGCACATCGGTATGTGCTTCGAGTACTTGTTCAGCAAAACGAATGACGCGCTGGCGCCACTCATTCCGCACCTGGACTAACCAGCGCTGAAACTCACTACAGGTGGCCAATTGAAGTTCTTCAATCAGGTCACCTTGGTAACAGGTCATCAGTGCTTCCAGGGTATCCAAGTCGCGCGGCCCTTCAAGCAACTGTTGCAGTGTATGCAGGTCGACTTTCCAATTGGCCGGAAGCTGGAAGGCAATCGTTTGCCGTGAGACGCTTAATACTTGGTCGGCGCTCTCCCCCAACGACTGGCGTAAACAGTGCAGCGCGTGACGCAGGTTAGTTCTGCCTGAGGATAACCCTTGGTCAGGCCACAGCAGTTCCGCCAGCGCGGCGCGGTTAACCGGCTGACGATGCAGCAGCAGATAAACGAGCAGCGCCTTCACTTTGTCATAGCTAAAGTGGGTTAATACGTCTTCGCCCTGGGTAAGCGAAAAGTGACCAAAGAGAGTTAACTGGTCTGTCTCACGAGCATCGCGCATGATAAACATCCTGCCGGGCTAAGCGGGTTAAGCTGGCACACCGCTATGGAAACGAAAAGCCGTATCGGGCGTAGTAATCAGCTCCGCTTCACGCGCTACAAAAAAAGCGATCCGCTCATCAATAGAGCCCGATGTCTGCTGGCGAGCCAGTAATAGGTAGTCCTCAAAGTGACGGCCTTCTGACTTCACCAGGGTGCGATAAAACTTGGCGAGCTCTTCATCTAAATACGGAATCAAGCAAGCGAATCGTTCGCAACTACGCGCTTCGATAAGGGCGCCAATGATGAGCACATCGATTAACCGTTCGGGATCATTGCTGCGCAGGTGTCGCCTAAGGCCTTCCGCGTAGCGTGAAGCGGTCAAGTGTTGGTAGGTCACCCCACGCGCCTCCATGAGCGCAACCACTTGCTCGAAATGGAGCAACTCTTCGCGCGCCAATTGCGACATTTTGCTTAGCAGAAGTGGCTGATCGACGTAGCGATAGAGCAAACTCATGGCGGTGGAAGCGGCTTTTTTTTCACACTGAGCGTGGTCGACCAGCAGCGTTTCAGGATTCTCTAACGCCCATTGCAGCCACGCCTCAGGTGTTGCACAGGCCAAAAACTGGTGCAAACTTTCCGGCAGCAGATCATCCGCTTTCACCGCATGATCAGCCGTTTGTAAGGCATTCTTTTGTTTAGAGGGCGGAAGTGTACCGGGTTGTATCAACATAACACCATTACCGAGCTTATATCTCACTATTGTACAACATATAAGCGCGCAAGGCGCTTACAGTTCCCTGTTGAATTGCGTTCTTCATACCCTGAATCGCTTATTACTAATGTAGTTGCGCGCTTAAAAATGCTCCACACACTTTTAATCAGCTCGCTTACGTAAGTACCACAGCAGTTAGATAGCGCTAAGGTCATAAAGTGAGGACTATGGTAACGCGCTGTAACGACAATCACACCTGCACAACCTGTGGTTAGCCCGTAAATGGGGAAAAAACTTTCCTGTTTTTACGCCAATAGGCTAATAAAAAGCGTTTTTTTGATCCGTTTAAATCAAGGTATCAACATAAAGTACAAGAGTCGTCTTTGCTTGCCAGCTTAACATTGTCGACAGTTTGCCGTAGAATCGCAGCCATCCAACCACACGCTGTTTGTCAAGCGTATGTCATATGTGATCGGCCCCACTCTACACCCACTGCGCGGCCACCACCGTGCACCGTGCAGGCCATCACCATAAAGTAAATGAAACGTGAATGAGAGGGCCCCAACGTGCTTGAAGCTTACCGCCAACATGTCGAGGAACGTGCAGCTGAGGGCGTCCCGCCCAAACCCCTAAACGCCGAACAAGTAGCCTTACTGGTTGAGCTGCTGAAGACGCCACCGGCCGGTGAAGAGGAGTTTATCCTCGACTTAATCACCAACCGCGTTCCGCCGGGCGTTGACGAGGCAGCTTATGTAAAAGCAGGCTTTCTCACCGCCATTGCGAAAGGTGAAGCGAGCTCTCCGCTGATCGACAAGATTCACGCCGTCAAGCTACTGGGTACCATGCAGGGTGGCTACAACATCGTTTCAATGGTAGAGCTACTCGATAACGAGGAGCTTGCCCGAGAAGCAGGCGAGCAGCTCAAGCACACACTGCTGATGTTCGACGCCTTCCATGATGTGGAAAGCCGCGCCAAGAACGGCAACAGCGTCGCTAAAGAGGTTATTCAGTCCTGGGCAGACGCCGAGTGGTTCCTGTCTAAGCCGGCACTGGCTGAAAAAATCACCTTGAGCGTGTTTAAAGTCCCGGGCGAAACCAATACCGATGACCTGTCTCCCGCGCCGGATGCCTGGTCACGTCCGGATATTCCGCTCCATGCCAACGCCATGCTCAAAAATGAGCGCGACGGCATTGAGCCAGTGGTTCCAGGTACCACTGGCCCGCTCAAGCAGATCGAAGACGTTAAAGCCAAAGGCTTTCCCGTCGTTTATGTAGGCGACGTGGTCGGCACCGGCTCATCGCGTAAGTCAGCCACTAACTCGGTACTGTGGTTCTTCGGCGACGATATCCCCTACGCTCCTAACAAGCGCGCTGGCGGTTTCTGCTTTGGTAGTAAAATTGCGCCTATTTTCTTTAACACCATGGAAGATTCGGGCGCCTTGCCGATTGAGATGGACGTCACCAACCTGAATATGGGCGATGTCATCGATGTTTACCCCTACGCAGGTAAAGTGTGCAAGCACGATAGCGACGAGGTAATCACCACCTTCGAGCTTAAAACGCAGCTGATTCTGGATGAAGTACGCGCTGGTGGCCGTATTCCCCTGATCATTGGCCGTGGTTTGACTGGCAAGGCGCGTGAGTCACTGGGCCTGCCCACCTCTGACGTTTTCCGCCTACCTGACCAGCCTAAAGATACCAGCAAAGGCTTCACCTTAGCGCAGAAAATGGTCGGTAAAGCGTGCGGTTTAGAGGGCGTTCGCCCCGGCATGTACTGCGAACCCAAGATGACCACCGTTGGCTCGCAAGACACCACCGGCCCGATGACCCGTGATGAGCTGAAAGACCTTGCCTGCCTTGGCTTCCAAGCCGACCTGGTCATGCAGTCGTTCTGTCACACCGCGGCTTACCCGAAGCCCGTAGATGTGGATACTCACCACACCCTGCCCGACTTCATTATGAACCGTGGCGGTGTTTCGCTACGCCCCGGTGACGGTATCATCCACAGCTGGCTCAACCGCATGCTGCTGCCTGATACGGTGGGCACCGGCGGTGACTCGCACACCCGTTTCCCGCTCGGCATCTCATTCCCGGCCGGTTCAGGCCTGGTAGCGTTTGCTGCTGCCACCGGCGTTATGCCGTTGGATATGCCGGAGTCGGTATTGGTGCGCTTCAAGGGCAAGCGCCAGCCTGGCGTTACGCTGCGTGACCTGGTTCACGCCATTCCACTTTACGCCATCAAGCAAGGCCTGCTGACCGTTGATAAATCCAACAAGAAAAATGCCTTCTCCGGGCGTGTGTTGGAAATCGAAGGACTTGAAGATTTAACCGTTGAGCAAGCCTTCGAGCTTTCTGATGCATCCGCCGAGCGCTCCGCCGCTGGCTGTACCATTACGCTGTCTGAAGAGAGCGTTGCCGAGTACTTGAAGTCCAACATCACCCTGTTGAAGTGGATGATGGGCAACGGTTATGGCGATGAACGCACCATTAGCCGTCGTATTGAAGGCATGGAAGCGTGGCTGGCCAACCCCAGCTTGATGCGTGCCGACCAGGATGCCGAGTACACCGAAGTTATCGAAATTGATCTGGCTGAAATTAAAGAGCCGGTTCTTTGTGCGCCGAATGACCCGGACGATGCGCGCCTGCTGTCTGAAGTCGCTGGCCAGAAAATCGACGAAGTCTTTATCGGTTCATGCATGACCAACATCGGCCACTTCCGGGCTGCTGGCAAACTGCTTGAGAAGCAGCCTGCCGGTAGCTTAAAAACCCGGCTGTGGCTGGCACCACCGACGAAAATGGATCAGCATCAGCTGACCGAAGAGGGCTACTACGGTATTTATGGCCGTGCCGGTGCCCGTATGGAGATGCCGGGTTGTTCATTGTGTATGGGTAACCAGGCCCGCGTTGCCGCTAAGAGCACCGTGGTGTCTACGTCTACACGTAACTTCCCGAACCGTTTGGGTGACGGTGCCAATGTGTACCTCGCCTCTGCGGAACTGGCGGCCGTTGCCGCAGTAGAAGGACGCCTACCCAGCGTTGAAGAGTATCAACGCTATATGGGTGAGTTTGACGCTATGGCGGGCGAGATTTATCGTTATATGAACTTTCACGAGATTGAGGAGTATCAAAAGATAGCCTCAAACGTGATTCCGGTCGCTCAAGAAGCCTAACGCTTGTTAAGCACTTGAGATAGACCGCCTCATCGCCGATGCTCGCACCATCGCAGAAGATGTGACACGTTGCATTTTCTGAGTCGATGACCGAACGCCCCGCCACTGTTTTACAGGGCGGGGCGTTTTTTATGCTCTACCTTTCTAAACTGTCCGGTAATCCAACAGTGTTTACCCTTAGGAGCTTGTGATGACGAAGTCGATTGATATAGTGACGCCCGATCTCTGCGATGCGCATCCAGAGGTTGCGGTGCTTGACCCGTTATTTGCCAATTTTGGCGGGCTTGAAGCTTTCTATGGCCCTATTCGTACAATCAAATGCTTTGAAGATAACTCCATGGTGAAACAGGCCGTTGCCGAGCCGGGTAACGGCGCGGTGCTGGTGGTGGATGCGGGTGGTTCGCACCGCTGCGCCATGCTGGGGGATATGCTCGCCGAGCAGGCCGTCGCCAACGGCTGGGCGGGCGTCGTTATGTACGGCTGCGTGCGCGATGTGGATATACTCGCCTCCCTGCCGATTGGCGTTCAGGCGCTAGGCAGCCATCCGCGCAAAAGCGAAAAACGCGGCGAAGGACAACGCGATATTGACGTCGCCTTTGCTGGTGTTACTCTTCAGCCTGGACAGTGGCTGTATGCAGATAACAACGGCATTATTGTTGCCGAGCAAGAGCTGCCACTTTCCTAACAAAGACCTCCGTAGTCATTAAATTTGTCTTAAAAGAGCCTCTTGCCAGGTGTGGCGGTTACTGCCACCCTGGTGGCTCATTCTTACCGTTTAATGACGATGCAGCCTTTAACCTACCTTGGCTCTGCCTTACTACGCACGCTGCGCGATCATCTTCGCCCACTGATCGCCTACCACCTGTTTTTTACCCTGCTTGCCTCAGCCTTGCTGCTGCCAGCGATCACCTGGATGACACGCTGGCTGCTTGCCCAACTCAACCGTACAGTGGTCACCAACGATGAATTGATCGCACTACTGTTTAGCCCGCTGGGTTTGGTAGGCATGCTGGTAGGGCTTGGGTTCGCTTTTTTGATTATTTACTGGCAGCAGGCAGGCATGCTGCAGGTCGCCGTCAGGCCCCGTGACAATCACTATCGGCTGGCCCTTGAAGCACTCTGGCTAAGCACCCGTCGGCTACCTGCCCTCGCGGGTCTTGTCATACTCCAGGTAGGCACCCACTTACTACTGCTCGTGCCCTTTATGGCTGGGCTCGCGTGGCTTTACGATTTCTGGCTGAGTGGTATAGACCCCTACTATCTTCAGCGCGTGCGTCCCCCTGCACTGTGGTATTTCATGGCGTGCGCGCTGCCACTGATTATTGCCTGGGTATGGGTAGCGTCATGGCTCTACCTGCGCTGGCTATTGGCGCTCCCCCTCGTTGCGTTGGAAAGCTGTAACCCCTGGCAGGCACTTAAACGAAGCGTTAGCTTAACCCGCGGCTGGCGCCGCTCCATTGGCGCTGCGGTACTTCTGCTATTGGTTGTGATTGTTAGCCTGCCGCTACTGGTGACACTGCTCTTTGACCGACTATTCACGCCGCTTCTGTGGTGGCTGCCTGAGCATAATGCCGTGCTCATCCCAGCCATGCTGGCCTACTTACTCGGCTATGTGCTGATCACCCTGGCCATTACCTTTATCGGTATTGCCACCAATGCGCTGCTTTCCGCCTGCCTCTATATGCAGTTGGCCCACCGAGAAGCTCGACCCGCACCGCCACCTGAGGATATTAATGCAGGCAAACTGGCCTGGGCGGTAGAGCTTAGCGTACTCATTTTTGCCGGCCTTCAAGCATGGTGGATACTCAATAGCTTTGAGATACGTGACAACGTCGCGGTGATTGCCCACCGTGGAAGCTCCATGGTGGCCCCCGAAAATACCCTTGCCGCGCTGGAGCAGTCACTACTTGATGGCGCCGACTATATCGAAATAGACGTACGTTTGAGCCGTGACCAACAGGTTATGCTTTACCACGATCGCAGCATGGCGCGGCTAACCGGCGATCCTCGTGAGTTTGGCGAGCTAACCAGAGAAGAACTCAGCCAATTCGATGTAGGAAGCTGGTTTGGTGATGCTTATCAAGGTGAGAACATTCCAGGCTTGGATGAAGCGCTGCAAAGAGTGCGCGGAAAAGCCGGACTAATGATCGACATCAAGCCTCTGCCGGGGCAAGAACAGGCGCTAGCCGATGCCATTATCGAGACTTTGAATGCAGAGAGTGACGTGCGCTATCGCTGCTGGGCAACCCAACAAAGCGCTTTTGACGGCTATACAGCGTGCGGTTTTCCCAATGCGCTAATGGATATGCGCATGGCTACCATGTCCCCATCATTACTTAAACATATCAAAGTCCAAGCACCTGAATTGCGCGTTACCTTACTGGCCCAGCTTATACTGCCCGGCACGCTAAACCGGCGTGACTTTGATGCCCTTGGGCTACGCCATAACCGCATCACGGAAGGGGAAGTTCGCTTAGCGCGACTATATGGTTACGAAATACACGCCTGGACCGTCAATGACCGAGCTCGTATGTCAACGCTGATTGATCTGGGGGTCGATGCGATTATCACCGACTACCCAGATCGTTTAAACGAACTTATTCAAGTCCGCCGCGAATTAAGCGACGGTGCACTAATGCTAGTGAAGCTGCGCAACTGGCTTCGCCAATAGAGGTTGGACTAATCGCCCATTACCACCCCTTCGCGCCGAGGGTCAGCACCACCAAACAGAGTGCCATCTTCAAGGCGCATAATGGCCTGAAGGCCGCTGGTTAGCTCCCGCTCGCTGACCGTATGACCACGATCACGCAGTGATTCTATGGTTGCCTCAGGAAAACGCCCCTCTTCCACATAGACATCCCCACCCAAAGTAATAGCATGGGGAAGGTTGAGCGCCTCTTGAGCGCTTAACCCCCAGTCGCGCAGTGCGACTAATGTACGGGCGGTGTAATGAATAATGGCGGCGCCACCTGGGGAGCCCAAGCTGGCTACCAGCTCGCCGGTTTCTTGATCAAATACCAGGGTCGGGCTCATGCTGGAGCGGGGACGCTTGCCGGGCTCTACCCGGTTCGCTACGGGCTCGCCATCTACTTCAGGGGTAAATGAAAAATCGGTGAGCTCGTTATTGAGCAGGAAACCACCCGCTAGCCCCGTGCCACCGTCGGACATAATTCGCGAGCCAAACGCCTGCTCGATGGTGGTGGTCATAGCCACCGCGGTGCCCTCCTCATCGACAATACTGATATGGCTAGTACCGTACTCGGGCTGTTCGGGCTGGCTAGCCCAGCTCACGTCAAGCTCCCCAGGGTTACCCGGTTCAGCGCTGTCGCCCATGCTCATCTCTTCGATAAGTGCACTGCGCTGCTCCAGGTATTCCGGGGCCAGCATCAGTGACCAGTCGCCGCCCGGCGCCTCGACAAAATCGGGGTCGGCAATGTAACGGCCACGATCCGCAAAGGCCAGGCGTGAGGCTTCCAAGAATTGATGCAGCCACCCACTGCTTGCAGCACCACTGTCTAACGGGGCTTCAAGCAGTGGCTGCTGATCAAGCATGCCTAAAATCTGCATCACGGTCAGATGACCCGATGAGGGTGGCGGGAAACCACATACTTCCCACTGTTGCCAAGGCGTACACAGCGGTTCTCGGTTAAGCGCCTGGTAGCCACTCATATCCTCAAGCGTCAAACTGCCTGGACGCTCAGGGTGGTTCTGAACGCGCTCAACGATGTCCTGTGCCACGGCTCCTTCGTACAAGGCGACGCTGCCTTGCTCAGCGACGCGGCGAAGAACGGCTGCCAACGCTGGGTTTTTGAGCGTTTCACCAACGGCGATAGGCTCACCGTCTGAATCATAATAAAACTGGCTCGCTACTGGGTCTTGGCGCAGAAACTCATCACCAGCCAAGCTGGTATGCAACCGATTGCTAACCTCAAAGCCCTCCTCGGCCAGGGTGATTGCCGGGATAAACAGCTCTTCCCAGGCCAGCTCACCGTGCTCAGCGTGGGCTTTCTCAAGCATACGCAGCGTGCCTGGCACTCCCACTGAGAGGCCGCTAACCACTGCTTCATTAAACGCCAGCGGCTCGCCATCCTGCATAAACAGCTCACCGTTAACGCCTTGGGGCGCGGTTTCACGACCATCGTAGGCACGCACTTCATCGCCATCGAAGTACATCAAAAAAGCACCACCACCAATACCACTGGACTGAGGCTCAACTAGGTTCAACACCATCTGCACCGCAATGGCCGCATCAATGGCGTTACCACCGGCTTTAAGTACTTGGTAACCGGCATCGGTGGCGAGCGGGTTAGCTGCTGCCACCGCAAATGACTCGGCTTCCCAGCCGGGCTTCTCTTCATAGCCCGATTCGCTTTCAGGGGAAATGGAGGGTGTCTCATAGCTAAACCCCCAACTATACAATGGCGCTACCAGCAGAACAGGTAGCGCATACTTAACCGATTTTGGTGACATCTCAGCGCTCTCCATGACAAGTTAAAAAACCACTCCAAAAGAGTAGCCTATTAAAACATCAACGCCCGGCACAATGGCCGGGCGTAAAGTAAAAACTAGGGTAGGCTCGATTAGTCGATTTTTTGCCCTGCCAGCATAAACCAGGTTTCCAGCACCGCATCGGGGTTGAGTGATACAGAATCGATACCCTGCTCCATCAACCATTTAGCCAAGTCAGGATGGTCTGACGGCCCCTGTCCGCAGATACCAACATATTTGCCCTTCGCCTTACAGGCTTGAATGGCCATGGCCAGGAGCTTTTTAACCGCCCCATTACGCTCGTCAAACAGATGCGCCACGATGCCGGAATCACGATCCAAACCTAACGTTAGCTGGGTCAGGTCGTTTGAACCAATGGAGAAACCATCAAAATACTCAAGGAACTCATCGGCCAGCAGTGCGTTGGCGGGCAGCTCGCACATCATAATCACTTTAAGCCCTGTGGGGCCGCCACGTTCGAGGCCATTAGCCGCCAACAGCTCTACCACCTCACGTGCTTCGTCGGTGGTACGCACAAAGGGCACCATGATTTCGATATTCTCGAAGCCCATCTCTTCACGCACCCGCTTGAGCGCTCGGCACTCGAGTTCAAAGCAGGGCCTGAACGCCTCTGAAATGTAGCGCGATGCCCCCCTGAAACCGAGCATGGGGTTCTCTTCCCCCGGCTCATAGAGTTTGCCGCCAATCAGGTTTTCGTATTCGTTGGATTTAAAGTCGGACAGCCGCACGATGACGCGCTGGGGATGAAACGCTGCCGCTAGCGTGGAGATACCTTCAACCAGTTTATCGACATAGAAGCTGACCGGGTCGGTGTAACCCGCAGTACGTAAATCGATCACCTGCTGTAAATCAACCGGCAGCGTGTCGTACTCCAACAGCGCTTTAGGGTGGACGCCGATCATGCGGTTAATGATAAATTCCAAACGCGCTAAACCCACGCCTGCGTGAGGCAGACTGGCAAACCCAAAGGCGCGGTCAGGGTTGCCCACATTCATCATAATTTTAAAGGGGATTTCCGGCATCGCATCGACGCTGGAGACTTTGCAATCAAACTCCAACAGCCCTTCATACACATTGCCGGTATCGCCTTCCGCACAAGAAACCGTGACATCGATACCCTCTTTTAACTGGGTAGTCGCATCACCACAGCCAACGACAGCGGGAATACCCAACTCACGGGCGATAATCGCCGCATGACAGGTACGCCCACCGCGATTGGTGACGATCGCGGAAGCACGTTTCATGATCGGCTCCCAATCCGGGTCGGTCATATCGGTGACCAGGATATCGCCATCATGGATCTTATCCATGTCATCAGGGCTGAGCACGACTTTGACGGTACCCCGGCCAATACGTTGACCAATCGCTCGGCCGGTTATTAACGTACGACCCTTTTCACGCAGCTGGAAGCGCTCGAGTTTACCGCCCTCCTGCTGAGAGACCACCGTTTCAGGACGCGCCTGGACGATGTAAAGCCGACCATCATCGCCATCTAACGCCCACTCAATATCCATGGGCCGCTGGTAGTGCTGCTCGATAGTCATCGCCTGACGGGCCAGATCCATCACTTGCTGATCGTTGATACAGAAGCGGCCGCGGTCGGCATGGGGCACATCGACGGTCTCAACCGATTTACCGGCGCTGGCATCCTGCCCATAAACCATCTTGATCAGCTTGGAACCTAAATTACGGCGCAGCACCGCCGGGCGGCCCGCCGCCAGGGTCGGCTTGTGCACGTAGAACTCGTCGGGATTGACTGCACCCTGCACCACGGTTTCGCCCAAGCCCCAGGAGCCAGTGACAAAAACGGCGTCTTTAAAGCCGGATTCGGTGTCCAGGGTAAACATAACGCCTGCCGCACCGGTCTCTGAACGCACCATTTTCTGAACGCCCGCCGACAAGGCGACATTTTCGTGGGCGTAGCCACGGTGCACTCGGTAGGAGATCGCACGATCGTTAAACAGCGAGGCAAAAACCTCGTGCACTGCACGCTTGATATTGTCGAAGCCTTCGATATTCAGGAAGGTTTCCTGTTGGCCTGCAAAGGAAGCGTCGGGTAGATCTTCCGCGGTGGCTGAGCTGCGCACGGCTACTTTCAGTTGCGGGTGCTGTTGCTGCAGCTGGCCGTAGGCATCGCGCAGGGCCGATTCAAAGGTAGGAGGTAGCGGCGTATCGATGATCCATTGGCGTATATTGCGGCCCGCCTCAGCCAGCGCTTTAACGTCATCGACGTCCAGACGGGCCAGGGTGGCATTAATGCGCTCGTTTAATCCTTCGTGGGAGAGAAATTCACGATAAGCGTGGGCGGTGGTGGCAAAACCGCCAGGAACCGTCACGCCAGCACCGGACAGGTTAGAAATCATTTCACCCAGCGAGGCGTTTTTACCACCTACGCGTTCGACGTCCGCCATGCCCAGCTGATCGAACCACAGAATGTACTCTTCCACGTAACCCCCTCGCTCATAGATATCTGCATGACCTTGACGATCATGGATAATTGATTGAGACACCCTAGCACCACGCCAATATATTCGCCATTGGTCTAATAGCGAAGAGAGTGGAGGATTTTTACAACAGCAGGGCTTTTTGGGCTATTTATGTAGTCAGATACATTTGAGCCCGCCAAAACGCCCAATGATGACACGTTGTGCTGACAAACAGCTCGGCTCACAATAGCCGTATCACTCACCCGTGGACTTAGTTATGAAACGTACGGCTTTTTTTATTTCAGATGGTACCGGCATCACGGCGGAAAGTTTAGGACGTAGCTTGCTGGCCCAGTTCAGCGATGTTGAGATCGATATGCAGACCAAGCCCTATATCGATACGTTGGAAAAAGCGCAGGCGTTAGCAGCGATTATTGAGTCGACAGCCAACCGGGATGGTCATCGCCCCATTATCATTGACACCATTGTGGATCAACAAATACGCGACGTTATTCGTAAGGCGTCCGGCTTTAAGGTCGATATTTTTTCCACCTTTCTGGAGCCCTTAGAGCAAGAACTAGAGACCCACTCCTCCTACAGCGTTGGGCGCACTCACTCGATAGGCAGCGATGATGTCTACATGGATCGTATCCACTCCGTCCACTTCGCGCTGGATAATGATGACGGTGCACGCACCCACCAATACGATAAAGCGGATATCATCCTGGTTGGCGTCTCGCGCTGCGGCAAAACACCTACCTCGCTTTATCTGGCGCTGCAGTTTGGCATTCGGGCGGCTAACTACCCGCTGACGGAAGACGATTTAGACGAAGATGGCATGCTGAAGCTACCCAAGGCGCTCGTGCCCCATCGGCAAAAGCTGTTTGGGTTAACCATCGATGCGCGACGCTTGTCGGCAATTCGCAACGAGAGACGCCCCAATAGCCGCTATAGCTCGATGGATCAGTGCCTACAAGAAGTGGAACAGGCCGAGTCGCTCTACCGCACCATGCACATTCCCTTCATCGATGCGACACGCTTCTCGGTGGAGGAGATTTCAACGCGGATGATTGCTGAAACCGGCTTAGCGAGGCGTTTCTCGCCCCGCTAATGTAAAAACTACTACAAAAACTACGCAAGCCCCCAGTGGATTACATGCCTTTGGGGGCAAAAATTCCCGGCGCGTTGCGCCAGTAGCCTTTGTAATCCATACCAAAGCCAAACACATAACGGTCGGCAACTTCCAGGCTGCAGTAGTCGGCTTTCAACCCAGGCACTGCTTTGCGGTTGTGCTGTTTATCGACCAACACCGCTGTGGTAACGCTGGCGGCCTGGGCCTCTTCGCAGTAAGCCAAAATGGCCGCCAGGGTCGCCCCCTCATCCAGGATATCGTCAACAATCACTACGTGACGGCCCGCCATGGGCACTTCAGGGGAAACGCGCCAAAAAAGCTCGCCGCCGCGCAGCTCGTTGCGGTAGCGAGTGGCATGCAAATAATCTACTTCCAACGGAAAGCCCAAGCGGGTAAGCAGATGACCGGTGGTAATCAAGCCACCATTCATTACGCAGTAAAAAACCGGCAGTTTATCGCCTAAATCCCGAGTAATCTCTTCCGCCATACGATCCAGCGCCCGCTCTACCTCTTGCTGAGAAATTAGGCAGTCGGCGTTATCCATCAGCTCACGCATCGAGTCCAGCGACTCTAATGCTTCTTTATCCAACTTTGACATCTACCAACTCCACGGCGGGTTAAAACTTCATTTATTTAAGTAAGAGATTTATTCAGCGCTGGGCTTACTCTGCTTCCGCACTGGACTTGGGCTTATCCGCTAGCGCTTCCAGCTTAGCGTGAGTACGACGCCAACGGCCCAATGCACTCAGCGCATCTAGGTCTGGGCGCGCACGGCTATAGCGCAACTTAGCGGGGCGCTTAGAATTGATTCCGTGGCATGCCTCCATCACTTCAAGCGCGGAGGCTCGGTCATTACATACCAGCAGCATATCGCAGCCTGCTGCCAGCGCTGCCTGGGCACGCGCTTTGGGGTCTCCCGCCTCGTGGGCGCCGGCCATACTCAGGTCATCTGAAAAAATGCAGCCTTTGAAGCCTAGCGATTCCCGCAGCATGCCCAACCAGTTGGGTGAAAAGCCTGCTGGGCGCGTATCAAAAGCACTATAAATAACGTGTGCGGGCATAATCCCATCTAACTGTGAAGCTAACTGGGTAAAGGGCACAAGATCGTGCTGTTTCATCACTTCTAGCGGGCGATCGTCTATCGGCAATGCAACGTGTGAGTCCGCCGCGACACCACCGTGGCCGGGAAAGTGCTTACCCACAGCGGCCATACCGGCATCGTGAAGCCCCTGAATAAATGCATTGCCCAGCTGGGCTACGTGCTGTGGGTCACTGCTGAAACTACGATCACCAATAACGCTGGATAGACCGCTCTCCACATCAAGTACCGGGGCGAAGCTCAGATCCAGACCGCAGGCAGCCATCTCCATCCCTAACAACCAGCCGGCATCTTTAGCTAACGCCAGCCCCTCTCCCTGGGCAGCGCGGTAACACTCGCCGATACGCGCCATGGCAGGCAGGCGTGTTAACCCCTCTTTTATGCGCTGAACGCGACCGCCTTCTTGATCCACGGCAAGCAGTAAATCAGCACGCACACGGCGAATATCGCTGCAGAGCTTGCGAACCTGATAGCCATTTTCAACGTTGCGGGCAAACAAAATTACGCCCCCTACCGTCGGTTCTAGCAGCAAGCGTTTTTCTGCAGCCGTCAATTTTGGGCCTTCAAGGTCAAGCATGACCGGGCCTAACGGTTGAGTCATCGTGATAGGTCCATGAAAAGGGGCGATGATTCTAGACGATCGTCTAGCGGTGTCAAAATCTGATCAATCAAAGGACTGGCGGCCACCGTGCAACCAAACAGGGGTACCCGGCAACGCTAACGAAAAGATATAGAGCAAATCACTATTGCGTAAACGAATACAGCCGTGGGACGCAGCAACGCCCATGGGCTCGTCAGGCGGCGTCCCGTGCAGGTAAATATAGCGCCGTTGCGAGTCCACCTGACCACCGCGGTTCACGTCCTTTTCCAAGCCACACAGCCACAGTATGCGGGTCAGAATCCAGTCACGCTCTGGATGCTCTTCGGCGAGTTCGGGCGAAAATGTCTCGCCCGTCCAGCGGCGACCTCGAAACACCGCATTTTCGGGCATATCTCCGCCAATGGCCGCGCGCACATAGTGCCACCCGCGGGGGGTTTTACCACTGCCATTGCGCTCCCCGCTTCCGGCAGCACCGGATGAAATAGAACACTCATGGAGCACTTTTGGCCCTCGCCAACAGCGCAGCAACTGTTCGGTAGTATCAATCTCCAGCCAGATATGTTCCGTTGGAGGTAGCTCAGCTAGCGTAGGAGTTCGCATGTTTTCCTTCTTCTGGCTTGGCACCGTCAAGGGCTATGGGTAACGGCGCATTCATAGCAGCCACCACTACCGGGAGCAATCGCCTGACCAAATCACGCACAGATACCTGCTCGTGGTAATCCTTCTCCGCGATATCGCGTAGCGCATCGAGGCCAGACAGGGTAAAGATTACCGTGCCGAGCACAAAGTGTAGCCGCCAAAAACGCTCGGCGTCAGGCAGATCCGGCGTTGCTTTGCGCACAAGCTCGGTGAAGCGTGTAAACACATCGCCATACTCTTCCTGGATATAACGTCTTAGATGTCCCTGTGCTTGACTGTAGGCAAGACCCAGCAGGCGCATAAACACTTTCAAACTATTGCGCTCGGCGGGCACCGCGAGAACGGTAGTTGCCATGGTCTCGAGCAGTGTTTCCAGCGGGATAACGCGCCCGGCGTGTTGGCCCTCGAGCTCATCTAGCGCAGTATGAAAGCGCTGACTAAACGGATCCAGGTAGCGGGCAAAAACGGCCTGAATCAAGGCTTTTTTGGAACCAAAATGGTAATTAACAGCGGCTAAGTTAACCCGCGCTTTGCTAGTGATGTTGCGCAGCGAAGTTTCAGCAAAACCCCGCTCTGCAAACAGCACCTCGGCGGTGTCGAGTATACGGGTCACCGTATCAGATTGAGCCATGTCGCTCTCCAGGGAAACAGGTGTTTAAAACATAGCAAAATACTATGCCATAACGTAGGCGGGCTCAACGCTTGATTTATTGACAAAATGTGACGTATTAAATAAGCAGAAACTTAGTTTCAAACGATTAGAAAAATTGCATAGACATCGGCAATAGGCACAGACAAGCCATATACTGGACAGAGGAACATACTGTATACTTAAACACTTATTGATTAAGTCGACATTTAACTTGTTACTGTCTATTCACTATTTATGGAGTCTGGTATGTCGCGTCCGCTAACCGCTCGCCAACAGCACGTGTTTGATTTTATCGTTAAGACCATGGGCGAATTTGGCTACCCTCCTACCCGCGCCGAGATTGCCAAAGCACTTGGCTTCCGCTCACCCAATGCGGCTGAAGAGCACCTGCGCGCGCTGGAACGCAAAGGTGTTATTCGCATTATCCGCAACACCTCTCGCGGCATCCGCCTGCCCAACCAGGAACCTCAAGAAGTCCTGGATAGCGCAGTCACCGCCTTACCCACAACCAACGTGGAAGCCCCACCCACTGGCCTGCCTGTGATCGGGGAAGTAGCTGCCGGCAGCCCCATTTTGGCCGCCGAACATATTGATCGCTACTGCCCGCTACCGGCCGAGTACTTCACTCCCAAAGCTGACTATCTGCTGCGCGTACGCGGCCTTTCCATGAAGGATATTGGCATTTTGGAAGGTGATTTACTGGCGGTTCATCGCACTGACCGGGTTCGCGATGGCCAGATCGTGGTTGCCCGCCTGGACGATGAAGTAACGGTTAAACGCTTCAAACGCCAGGGGCACCAAGTGACGCTGTTTGCAGAGAACCCTGATTTTGCGCCCATTGAAATCGACCTGCGCTCTCAAGCGCTCGATATTGAAGGCGTTGGAGTCGGCGTAATTCGTGGTGGCAACGGCCAGGCACTCGGCTAATAAATCCGCTACTGCAGGTCGATATAGCGGTGGTCATTGAAGGTGGCCACCCAGTTTGGGTGATAGACCAGCAGGATGCTCAACAGCATGCCAGTAATAAATGCCTCTGAAGGCATTAGCAGTGGTAAAAAACGCGCATACTCCTGGGCGAGATAGATCGCCTCAGGGTCTGTACCCGCGACGATAATCAGCACTACCGCCGCCAAGCCTCCTCCCAGCGTTGCCAGCGCCGCGCCAAAAAAGCCGCAGGCAAACAGAAAGACCATCAAGTTATCCGGCAGGCGGCGATCTACCAGCCGCCATACCGTGCCAATAACGGCCGCCGGGACGATCCCGGTAACCAGCACATTTGCCCCCAGCAACATCCACTCATTGCGGCCAATCACCACCATGGCAATGTTGATCAGCACGTTGCTAATCAGCGCTAATGGCGCTTTAAAAACCAGTGTCATCAATACTGTAAAAACAAGGTGTAGCGTTAGCCAATCAACAGCCTGGGCACGAAGCTGCCACATCAGCATCACCGCCAGCGTAGTACCCAGCCAGCGGTGCTGAAGCGCTGAATCCGCTATCAACACCTGCCAGGGCCGCCCCCAAAGCGCCCATGCGATCACTGCTAACGAGAGTAGCCAGGTGAACAGCAGCGCCCAGGGCGCTAATACACTTTGCGCAAATGACATGGCGGCCTCTCAGGTTGATGGGCGGGCATTATAGAGTACTTAGCTAAATACCACTGTCTTGTTGCCATGCACCAACACACGATCCTCTAAGTGCCAACGCAAACCTCGAGCGAGCACGGCTTTCTCCACATCACGACCAAAGCGGACTAGATCAGTAGGCGTATGACAGTGGCTAACGCGATGGATATCCTGTTCGATGATGGGGCCTGCGTCGAGTTCCTCGGTCACATAGTGGCAGGTAGCGCCAATCAGCTTAACCCCCCGCTGGTAGGCCTGGTGGTAGGGCTTAGCCCCGGCAAAAGAGGGCAAAAAGCTGTGGTGAATATTGATCACTCGCCCCGCATAGCGCGCGCACAGCTCAGGGGGCAGTATTTGCATATAGCGCGCCAGCACCACGCAGTCGGCGCGGGCACTGTCGATTTCGGCCTGAACCTTGGCAAACGATGCTTGCTTATTGTCGGGGTCGACCGGTACATGGTGATAAGGAATACCGTACCACTCCGTCAGCGAACGCATATCATCATGGTTGGAGATAACCCCGACAATGTCGCAATCCAGTTCCCCCGCCTGCCAGCGGTAAAGTAGATCTACCAAGCAATGTGACTCCCGCGACACCATCAGCACTACGCGCCTACGCTGCTGGGTATCCACCAGCGACCACTGCATATTGAATTCGCTGGCTATCGGTTCAAATGCCGCGCTCAGCGCTTCCGCCGACATACCTACCGAATCCGCCAGGATTTCGTAGCGCATAAAAAAGCAGCCGGTTTCTAAATCGGAGTGCTGGCTGGCTTCGGTAATGGAGCCGCCCTGCTGGGCAATAAAGCTCGATACCCGTGCAACAATACCCACCCGGTCAGGACAGGAAACCACTAAACGATAATAATGAGACATGTGAGCTACTCTTGACCTATTGCTAAGTTAATTATGACAAACCAGCGGCTTAGGTCGCATAGTGTATCGGAAGGCCATGGATGATTGTTAGCTGCCCCTGCCTTCCCGTATAGTTAAGTCACTACTTTTTAGGTTTTTCATAACAGATGCATTCACCACGCGTTCAAATTCGTCCCCGTCGTCGTCCACCGCTGCGCATGTTGCCGCTGGGGGGATGCGGTGAGATTGGAATGAATCTAACGCTATACGGCTATGACGATCACTGGATAGCCGTGGACTGCGGCATGATGATCCGCCAGGATCTTCCCAACTCGCCACTGCAGGTACCCAATCTTGATACGCCGAAAGCACTAGGGATCGTGCCCAAAGCGCTATTTATCACCCATGGTCACGAAGACCACATTGGTGCCGCAGCCTGGCTATGGCCGATGTGGAACTGCCCCATTTACGCCACCCCGCTGGCGGCAGGCCTGTTGCGGCTAAAATTTGCCGAGCATCAGCTTAGCAGTGCGGCTATCCATGTCATTGAACCTGGCGAGGCCCTAGAGAGCGGGCCATTCACGCTGCGCTATTTACTTTTAACCCACTCGATTCCCGAAAGCTGTGCGCTAATAATGATGGCCGGTGGCTATCGCGTTTTACATACCGGCGACTGGAAACTCGACCCTGAACCGATTATCGGCACGCCGATCAGTGCAGCCCTCTTCAAGGCGCTTGCCCCGGTTGACTTGGTTGTGGGCGACTCCACTAACGCCCCCATGCCCGGGCACTCCGGTAGCGAGGGGGACGTCGCCCGCGCCCTGACAAAAACCCTCGGCAACTGCCAGGGCCGGGTGGTGGTCTCCTGCTTTGCCAGTAACCTTGCCCGGGTGTTAGCGATAGGGCGCGCCGCTCAGAAGTGTGGCCGACGCATTAGCTTGATGGGCCGTTCAATGGAGCGCATGGTCAGCGTTGCCCGGGGGCTCGGCTATATGGATGATTTACCGCCTTTGGTGCCCAATCATGACTTAGGCTACCTCCCCCCGGATGAAGTGGTGATTATCGCCACCGGTAGCCAGGGTGAGCCCCGAGCTGCGCTACAGCGCCTCGCCCAGGGTCGCCACCCTTTTGTGGATCTTCAGCCGGGCGATAACGTTATTTTTTCGGCTAAAGCCATTCCTGGCAATGAACGCCCCATTGAACAGCTTAAAAAGCGTTTGGCGCATTTAGGTGTCAACCTCTACGACGAGTTCAACCACCCTGAACTGCACGCTACCGGGCACCCCGCTCAGGATGAACTGATCAAGCTGTATCAGTGGGTCAGGCCAAAACATCTCATACCGGTGCATGGCGAAGCCCGTCACCAACAAGCTCATCAGACTATTGCCAAACAGCTAGGCATTAGCGCTCCATTGACGCCGGTGAACGGCGATCTAATTTGCTTTGACAGTCACGGGCTGCGCTGTGAGTCGCGCTATCCGCAGCCGCCCTGCATCGTCAGTCAAAACAGCGTGGTGCCCCATCCTGGTCTTGAGGTGCACGACGCCAACAAGGCCCGTCGCGGTAGCTTATACTTAGCGCTGCCAGTGACGGCTACTGACACTGGATGGGCGCGTATTGGCCGTTTGATGCTGGATGCCTCGGGGGCCAGCCCGCTAGATGAAGATAGCTTTAATGATTGGCTGGATGATCAGCTTGAGGAGATTGCAGCAGAGACGCTTGCCGACTTGCGCCAAGCATTACAGCCTCGCATGGTGCAGTGGCTGGCGGAGCATATGCAGCACCTGCCCGACGTGCATCTACAGATTATGGCCGCCGAAATGCCAGAGACCATCCCCCTGGAGAACGCCGCCAATCGTTAGAGCTGTGCATTATTGTGAAAAAAAAAGCGCAGCAACGCGGCAGTCTCACTCCCAGCGCGCTGCATCTTGTTGATCAGAGTGACGCTCTTTGACCCAATACTCGCCCTGGGCAGAGTGCTCTTTCTTCCAGAAAGGCGCCTGGGTTTTCAGGTAATCCATAATAAAATCGCAGGCTTCGAACGCCTCACGCCGGTGTGCGCTGGCTACGAGTACGCGCACAATCGGATCGCCTGGCCCCAGGTAACCGACACGATGAATAATCCGCACCGCTTGGAGCGACCAGCGCTGCCAAGCCTGTTCACCAATCTCCGTCAGCGTACGCTCGGTCATTCCCGGATAGTGTTCCAGCGTTAACCCTGTGACGTCCGGCGTTTCATTAAAATCACGCACTAAGCCGGTAAAACTCACCACCGCGCCAATATCACTACGCCCAGCCAAGGCATCGTCATAGCCGTAGTCCATTGGAAACGAGGCTGCTTGAATCGTTACTTTAATATCCAGCTTATTATCCACCCTCACCCCCCTGTTACTGGCGGGAAAAACGCCACTTCGTCATCATCGGTCACTAACGCCTCGTCATTGGCCATGACCTGATTAATCGCACACAGCGTACGCTGGTCGGTGAGTTGTTTAAAGCGACTATCCTGCTCGGCCAGCGCGGCTTTTAATCCACTAATGTCGCGGCTAGCCAGTTGATCGAGACTCACGACGGTCTCACTTTCGCCTACCCACTCGCGCAGTTCGGCTAAAAACTTAACCCGCACGCAGGGTGAAGGGCAGCGCTCGCCCAAGCTGACTTCTCCGGCTACGCCGTCACCGGTAACAATCGGCGCCTGGGTGCTCATACGCTGGTAGTCGCCACGCTGACCACCTTGCTTGCTGTCGAGTTGTATAGCCTCGATACGCATACCTTTATCGACCGCTTTGCACATATCGTAAAGCGTCAAACAGGCTACTGAGACAGCGGTAAGGGCTTCCATTTCGACCCCGGTGCGTCCATTCAAGCGACACAGCGAGGTCACATGAACGCAGGATTCGGCCACATCAATATCGAACTCAACAGAAACCTTGGAGAGCGCCAGTGAGTGACAGAGAGGAATCAGCTCATGAGTACGTTTGGCCGCCTGGATACCAGCGATACGCGCGGTGGCCAACACATCGCCCTTGGGCAGTTCACCATCGCTAAGTAATTTCAGCGTTTCAGGCTGCATTATAATGCGCCCGGAGGCGACTGCTTCGCGGCGGGTTTCCAGCTTATCGCCGACGTCCACCATATTGGCTTCGCCACGGGTATTAAGGTGGGTCAAATGCATGTTGTCACCATTGCTGTTTTGAAGACATATGTTTTGAAGACGTATTTTTTGAAGACATCGTATCGTTTTTAGCGCTTAACCAGGTCACTACCCATTGTGCAACCGCTTCGCTATCGTCTAGATCTAACTGAGCCACCGAAGCCGCCAGGTCGATAGGCGGTGGCGCACTGAGAGCGACTGCCTCAACCCATCGGCCGGTTAAAATATCCACATCGCCAACCCCTTCGCGGTATAGCACCAGCTTGGGAATCGGCCAAGCCTTGAAGCCTTCGACAATCACCAGGTCAGGTTTGTGCGGCACCATCATGGCAATTAGCTGGGCTAAATCAGGCTCTTCCTGGTCAGGGGTTTCCTGCATCAGCGCAAAGCGCTGACGGGAAGCCACCAGTATCGGGGCGGCACCTGCGCTACGCAGCTTATAGCTATCCTTGCCGGGCTGGTCGACATCAAACGAGTGGTGCGCATGCTTGATGACAGCGACGCTCAAGCCATACTCCCCTAATCGTGGCAACAGCTTCTCTAGCAGCGTCGTTTTTCCGGTACCGCTCCAGGCAGCAACCCCCAGTATGGGAAAAGGTGCGGTTAGTTCGTTTTCCATGCTGCCGAAACTCCTGATGATCACTCACGCTACCATTCTAACGATTCACACAGCGTTATAGAGGATGACTCTACTCGCCCTCTTGCTCACGGGGTAATAGCCAGTTCAACGCAATACCCACCAAAGCGGCTAGGCTAACGCCCTGCAGCGTAAACTGGCCTCCACCAAACTGCATGCCGCCAATCCCGAACACCAGTATCAGCGAAACCACGACCAAGTTGCGCGGCGCCGTCAGCGACTGTCCTGCACGTACCAGTGTGTTCATACCGACCACCGCAATGGAGCCAAACAACAGCGTCATTATACCGCCCATTACCGGGCCAGGAATGGTCTGCAGCAACGCGCCAAGCTTGGACACAAACGCCAGCACAATGGCAATAATCGCGGCAACAATCATGTACTTGGGATTAAATGCCCGAGTAAGCGTTACCGCCCCGGTGACTTCCGAGTAAGTAGTATTCGGCGGCCCGCCGAACAGCGCTGCTACGCTGGTCGCCAGCCCATCGCCTAACAGAGTTCGATGCAGGCCAGGCTTTTCCAGGTAGTTTTTGCGGGTCACCGAACCAATGGCCACCATATCACCAATGTGTTCTACCGCTGGGGCAATCGCGACCGGAATCATAAACAGAATGGCAGCCCAGTGAAAACTGGGTGCGGTAAAGCTGGGTATCGATAACCAAGCCGCCTCATGCACTGGCGTAAAGTCGACTACCCCCATCAGCAACGCTAAAAAATAGCCGGTGATAATGCCCCCCATAATCGGCACTAGGCGAAGTAGCCCGCGACCAAAAACGGCCAACACAAGCGTGACTAGCAAGCTGGTCATTGATAAGAAAATCGCCGCGCCATAGCCGATATTGTCACTGGTTTCACCGGTCGCCATGCTAACCGCCACCGGCGCCAGCGCCAGGCCAATCACCATAATCACCGGCCCCACCACCACAGCGGGCAGCAAGCGATGCAGCCAGGCAGTGCCTTTTAAGCGCACAGCCTGGGAAATCGCCACATAAACCAGTCCCGCCGCCATTAGCCCACCCATGGTCGCCGAAACCCCAAAGCTCGCCACAGAGCCTTGAATAGGCGCTATAAAGGCAAACGATGAGGCTAAAAACACCGGCACGCTCTGCTTGGTGACCCCATGAAATACCAAGGTTCCCACCCCAGCCGTGAACAGCGCAACGCTTGGGTCGAGTCCTGTCAAAAGCGGTACTAACACCAAGGCGCCAAACGCCACAAATAGCATTTGTGCGCCGGTTAAAATGACTTTTGGCCACGACTCAGCCTGACTGGCAGCTTCACGCATAAGTGAATTCCTAGTGATTATTGATTTGATAGCAGGTATACAAAAAAATGCCCCTGACGCTGGGCGTAAGGGGCAATGTCAATAACGATGCTTAGCGCGTTCCGAAAATCTTATCGCCAGCGTCACCTAGTCCGGGGACGATGTAGCCATTTTCGTCGAGGCGGTCATCGATCGAGGCGGTGTAAATTTCGATATCGGGGTAAGCGTCCTGCACCCGTTTGATACCCTCAGGGGCGGCGACGAGAACGATCACCTTCATATGCTCACAGCCACGCTCACGCAGCATATCCAGTGTTGCTACCATCGAACCGCCGGTGGCCAGCATGGGGTCTATCACGATCGCCATGCGCTCTTCGATATCGTTGGCAAACTTGGCAAAGTAAGGCACCGGCTGTAGCGTCTCTTCATCGCGATAAAGACCTACAACGCTTACCCGCGCACTCGGGATTAGATCCGTTACGCCTTCCAGCATGCCGAGCCCGGCACGCAGAATCGGTACGACGGTGACTTTTTTACCTTTTAATCGGCGCGTTGCAATCGGCTCACCGTTCCATCCCTGGATTTCATGATCTTCCAGCTCAAGACCTTTGGTTGCTTCATAGGTCAGCAGCTTGGCGACTTCACCTGCCAGTTCACGAAAGCTCTTAGTGCTCAGGTCAACTTCGCGCATCAGACCCAGCTTATGTTGTACAAGCGGATGGTTAATGGCGTAAACACTCATGGGACTTCCTCACTGCAGGGGATTCAGAATGGCAACCAAGGTTGCATCAGCTAGGCACAAAATTGCGCGTATTCTACCCGCAACCACTTACGAGGTTAAGGGGTTTCAGGCAATTGCCATTCGATAGGTGCTCGCCCTTGCGCCTGAAGAAATTGATTGGCTTGGGAAAAATGCCGGGTACCAAAAAAGCCCCGATGCGCAGAGAGCGGTGATGGGTGCGGGGCTTCCAGTATTAAATGGCGCCTTTGGTCGATTAACGCCTTCTTCTGGCGCGCATGACTGCCCCACAGCAGAAACACACACGGCGGCGCGTGCTGGCTGACGGTTTCAATCGCGCGGTCAGTGAAGGGCTCCCATCCCTTACCGCGATGAGATGCCGCATTGCCCTGCTCCACAGTCAGCGAAGTGTTTAACAACAACACGCCCTGCTTGGCCCATGCTTCCAGATGGCCGTGGCGCACGGGGGTAAAACCAACATCAGTGGCCAACTCCTTGTAGATATTGACCAGCGACGGTGGCACGGGTACACCGGGCTGCACGGAAAAGCATAAACCGTGAGCCTGATTGGGCCCGTGATAGGGATCCTGGCCTAAAATAACCACCTTCACTTCGTTCAACGGGGTCAGTTCAAAGGCACGAAACCACTGCGTTGAGTGGGGATATATGATCTTCTTCGCAGCTTTTTGCTGCGCCAAAAAGTCTTTTAGCGCCAGCATATAGTCAGCCTGAAACTCATTACCCAGCCACTGACTCCAATCGTCGGGAAGTGGATTGGCCATTATTACCTCTTCATTTGATCAACAAGCGGCTCAACGTACGCAACACCCATATCCCAGGGGAACTGAATCCAGCACTGCTGGGCAACTTCGGTCAGGTATTGATCCACCAAGGGACGGCCATCCGGCTTGGCGTAGATAGTCACAAAGTGAGCTTTAGGCAGCATTTTACGTACTGCCCGCGCTGTTTTGCCAGTATCCACCAAGTCATCGACCAGCAACCAACCTTCACCGTCATGATCGACGCCCTTCATGATATCCAGGCCACCCTGATCCATATGGTCGTAGCTTTTAATACACACGGTATCGATCAGCCGGATATTAAGCTCCCGAGCAATCAGCGCGGCGGGAATTAAACCGCCGCGGGTAATCGCTACGATGCCTTTAAAATCACGCTCGATCATTTGATGGCATAAGGTGCGCACATCGCGGTGCAACTGATCCCAGGAGACAGTGAAGTGTTGGTGGTAGCGATCGCTGCTCATGGGGCATTACTCGTCTTCGTTGAAAGAACAAACTGCGAATACACTGTAACCAGCATCGCGAATTTTCTGCGATCCGCCCAGCTCAGGCAGATCAATAATGGTGGCGGTCTCAACCACCTGACCACCGCTGCGCTGAATGAGGTTGGCCGCGGCCAGCATGGTGCCACCGGTGGCGATCAGGTCATCCATCAGCAGGATACGGTCATCTTTCTGGAACGCATCGGAGTGCAGCTCCACTTCGGAATGCCCGTACTCCAGCTTATAAGTCTCGCTGATGGTCTTGAAAGGCAGCTTGCCCTTCTTACGCACCGGCACAAAGCTGCAACCCAACTCATAAGCGAGCGGCGCACCAATAATAAAGCCACGCGCATCGATGGCCGCGATGGCATCCAGGTTCATTTCCTGATAGCGGTGAACGAAGCTATCGATCAGCTTGCGAAAGGCCGCGCTATTTTGCAGCAACGGGGTGATGTCGCGAAAATTCACGCCCTGTTCAGGCCAATCGGGAACCGTGCGAATGACGGACTTAATGTAGTCGCCGTAGATGCTCATCGCGTCTCTCATTGAGTAATAAAAAGTGGTAATGATCAATCAAACCAAGAAAAGGTATCTTGTCGCAAACAGCAACGCCAAAATAATCACCGCCGGATTCAGGTCGGCAAAACGGCCCGACAGCGCCTTGATCGCCACATAGCTAATAAAGCCAAGCGCAATACCTTCGGCAATCGAGAACGTCAGCGGCATCGCCAGGGCAGCAATCAGTACCGGCGCGGCGTCGGTGGGGTCTTCCCAGTTCGCGTGAGCCAAACTTCCTGCCATCAGTACCGCCACATACAGCAGCGCACCTGCGGTAGCGTAGGCCGGAATAGAACCCGCCAGCGGTGCGAAGAACAGGCTGATCAGGAACAGAACACCAACCACTACCGCCGTTAACCCAGTACGGCCACCCGACGCGATACCCGCAGTCGATTCAATGTAGCTCGTGGTGGTGGAAGTACCCAAGGCGGCACCCGCCATTGACGCGGTGCTGTCGGCCATCATAGCGCGGCCAATGCGCGGCAACTTGCCATCCTTGTCCAACAGCTTGCCGCGGTGAGCAACGCCTACCAGGGTGCCGGAGGTATCAAATAGATCCACAAACAGGAAGGCAAAGATCACGCTAAGCATCGCCACATCCAGCGCGCCCATCAAATCCATCGCCATAAAGGTAGGTGCAATAGAGGGTGGCATCGACATCAGGCCCCCATACTCATTATGGCCGAGCACCATTGCAACAATAGTAATCCCCAAAATCCCGATCATGACGGCACCAGTCACTCGCAAGTAAGAGAGCGCGGTAATCACAAAGAAGCCCAGCAGCGCATAAATAGCCGCGGGTTGGGAAAGATCACCTAAGGAAACAAAGGTCGCGGGGTTGGCAACCACGATACCGGCGTTCTTAAGCGCTATCATTGCCAGGAAAAGGCCAATACCAGCGGCGATCCCCAACCGTAACGTCATAGGAATGGAGTTAATGATCCACTCGCGAATTTTAAAAATACTCAACAAGAAGAACGTTAGACCTGAGAAGAACACCGCCCCCAGCGCAGCTTCCCAGGTATAGCCCATCCCCAGCACCACGCCGTAGGTGAAAAAGGCATTCAAACCCATGCCTGGCGCCTGAGCTATCGGGTAGTTAGCCCACATCCCCATGACGAAACAGCCAATCGCTGCCGCTAGGCAAGTGGCGACGAACACTGCGCCGTAGTCCATCCCCGCTTCAGACAAAATGCTCGGGTTGACAAAGATGATATAGGCCATCGTCAGGAAGGTGGTGATCCCGGCGATAACTTCTGTCTTCACGTTGGTTTTGTGCTCGGAGAGCTTGAAATAGTTATCCAGAAGTTTCATGAATCTTTTTATCCTTAGCGCTAACGCCGCATGAGTATGCGTTCTGGTGCTGAGAAAAGCCGCACATACTACCGAAACGCTCGCTGTGATGCGAGCGCCTCAGCGTAGCGACCAATGTTGGCGGAAATCGCCCGCCGCCTAATGTCTAGCAATCTTTAGGCCATGAACTAACCGATCGGTCAACCCATTAACCAAAAAAGCTGATTATTGCCATTGCCGCGTCACTTACTAAACGCCGCTTTTTTGAGAAAGCACTCGCTCAACGGTTTCAACGATCACCTGGGTTTGCGGGTCAATTTCAATATTGACCTGATCCCCGGGGGCTCGATCTTGAAGCGTGGTACGCGAAAGTGTCTCAGGAATTAAATTGACGCTGAACTCCACATCCCCACTTTCAGTGGGGCGTACATCCCCAATGGTCAAACTAATACCGTCCACCCCGATATAGCCCTTTTCAAACACGAATCGGCCCAGTCGTTCCGGCAGCGAAAACCATAGCCGACGGTTGTTGGGCGCCTCTTCGATGGCCACCACTTCTGCCATGGAAATGATGTGGCCTGACATGGAGTGTCCGCCTATCTCATCACCAAAGCGCGCCGCGCGCTCTATATTGACGCATTGCCCAGGGGTGATTGCACCAAGATTAGTCAATCGCAGCGTTTCACGCATCAAATCAAAACTAACGCTATCCCCCTCTATGGCCGTTACCGTCAAGCAAACGCCGTTATGAGCAACAGACGCTCCGACCTCAAGCCCTTCGCGCATCGCGGGGGGCATTTCCAACACATGCACGCGAAAATCATCCAGCTCGCGTACCGCCACAACCCTGGCTACCCCTTGCACAATGCCAGTAAACATAAGGCGCTTTCTCCTCATCTAATAAAAAAGCCGTGTAATTCAAATAATTCGTAAAGAGCACGTAGCAAAAGCGCTCAATGAATGGCGCAAGCTTCCTACTGCTCCCTCACCGCCGTGCATTCTGCCTTGAGGGTTTCTTGATCTTGCCATTCTACGCCATTGACTTTTCTATGGCTGCTTTCAACTCAAGGTAACCTCATCCAGCTGCACATCTTTAAAAACGCACGCACAGAACTAAAAACTTAAATATTTATAAAAATCAGAAAATAATGCTGACTCGGCGACTTACAACATAAAATCAGATGGATAAAATTGACAAGGCAGCGACCTATCTCTAAAATTTTGCCGCAAATGTAATGACGCCGATTTGTACCCAGATTGCGGGCGTCCACCTAGTCTATGGCTTAGTATTTAGCCTACTGATTGAGTGAAGTGCAGCTAAACGGGTGTGTCCAGCGTTGATGGCCACCCATTGGGGTGGCCTTTTTTATTTTCTATTCGATACTGGCCCTCCCCCAGCTCGCATCCCGCACTCCGTCTTCGGCCTACCGTTAAGGCAGACGCTATGATTGAACTTAGCAACGTCAGTAAAACCTATTTCAGTAACAACAAGGGCAGCGGCGCAAATGCCGTCCATGCACTCAAAAATGCCACTCTCAGTGTGCCCAAAGGCACTATTCACGGCGTCATCGGCCTCTCCGGCGCAGGTAAATCAACGCTAATTCGCTGCGTTAATCTCTTAGAGCGCCCCACGAACGGCAGCGTCACGGTCGATGGTCAGGAAATGACCCAGCTGAGTAACGCCGCGCTTAATCGTGCGCGTCACCGTATTGGCATGATTTTTCAACACTTTAATCTATTGACCACACGCACGGTGTTCGACAACGTTGCCCTGCCTCTAGAACTAATGGGGCAAAAACGCCACACCGTCCGCGATCGCGTTATCCCGCTCCTGGAGATGGTAGGCCTGGCAGATAAGGCCAACCAGTACCCTGCTCAGCTTTCCGGCGGTCAAAAACAGCGTGTGGCGATCGCCCGGGCGCTAGCCAGCAAGCCGCAGGTGTTGCTCTGTGATGAGGCAACCTCTGCGCTAGACCCACAAACCACCAGTTCAATACTGGAACTGCTGCGCGATATTAACCACCAACTGGGCATTACCATCCTGCTGATCACCCACGAGATGGAAGTGGTCAAATCGATTTGCCACCGGGTGAGTTTGATCTCGGACGGCGAACTGGTGGAAGACGCTGAAGTCGGCGACTTCTTTACCGCTCCGCGTACCCAGCTTGGTCGTGAGTTTCTTAACGACTTCCTCCAGCTAACACCGCCCAAAGAGCTGATTGAGAGACTCCTTGATGCCCCAGGCGAAAACACCCACCCTGTGGTACGCCTAACCTTCTCTGGCGATGCAGTCTCGACGCCGCTGATTTCCCGCCTTGCTCGAGAGTGCGGGGTCGATGTCAGCATTTTACAAGCAAAAGTAGAGTCGATTCAGGAGCGCACCCTGGGCCTGATGATTGCGGAACTACTCGGCTCTCCGACGCAAACCCAGCAAGCCATGCACTATCTCGAATCTCATCAACTGCAAGTGGAGGTACTCGGCCATGTCCAGCGCAATGATTGATCTCATTTTACAGGCCACGCTGGATACCCTTTATATGGTGGCCGTTTCAGGACTTATTTCTACCCTCGTCGGCTTGCCCCTTGGGGTAATGCTGTACGTTACACGCCCACGGCAAATATTGGCGAAGCCCGTACTTAATCAAGTACTGAGCATTATTACCAACGTTGGTCGCTCCATCCCGTTTATTATTTTGATGGTAGCGATCATTCCTTTTACGCGCATGTTGGTGGGCACCTCGATTGGCATTAATGCCGCGTCGGTACCGCTCACAATTGCCGCTATTCCGTTTGTCGCTCGGCTTGTCGAGGCTGCACTTAATGAAATCTCGCCAGGGTTAATTGAAGCCGCCCAAGCCATGGGCGCAACGCCTTGGCAAATTATTCGCAAGGTACTGATTCCGGAAGCTCGCGGCGGGATCATGACGGGTTTAACCATTACCGTTGTCACGCTGGTAAGTTACTCCGCCATGGCCGGCGCAGTGGGCGGTGGCGGTCTCGGCGACTTAGGTATCCGCTACGGCTATAACCGCTTCAACCCAACCATCATGCTGATTACCGTGGTGATTTTGGTCGTCATGGTGCAGGGTTTTCAGAGCTTGGGCGACTACTTGGTACGCAAAAGCGATCGCAAGTAACCACTCGTTTATTTGTCATCCATTATAACCAAAATGCATTAGACAACAGTTTTTTATTGCCGCATCATTGCACCATCTATCAAAATGCCACTGGAGAGATTCATGCAAAAACTGATTATTGGCAGCCTTACCGCCCTGGCGCTTGCCGTTAACGTCGCCAATGCTGAAACGCGCAGCATCAAAATGGGCACCGTTGCGGGCCCTGAAACAGAAGTGATGGAAGTTGCGGCGCGCATTGCCAAAGAAGAGTACGACCTTGATGTAGAAATCATCGAGTTCACTGACTACGTTACCCCGAACGCAGCCCTTGCAGACGGCAGCCTAGATGCCAATGCCTACCAGCATGAACCCTATTTGCAGTCGATGGTCGACGATCGTGGCTATGACCTGGCAATCGCTGGTTACACCTTCGTGTACCCGATTGGTGCTTACTCAGAAAAATACGACAGTATCGACGACCTGCCTGACGGCGCACAAATCGCACTGCCCAATGACCCTTCAAATGAAGGTCGCGCGCTGATCCTGATGCACAACGAAGGCCTGATCACCCTTAACGATCCAGAATTTCTCGAATCAACACCGATCGATATCGCTGAAAACCCCCGCGACTTCCGTTTCCGCGAAATTGAAGCCGCCCAGCTCCCCCGCGTGCTGCCCGATGTCGACATGGCGTTCATCAACAACACCTTCGCTCAGCCTGCTGGCCTAAGCCTGGATGACGCCTTGATCAAAGAGGGCCCCGAGTCTCCTTACGTCAACCTGATCGCGGTTCGCGGCGGTGACGAAGAGCGTGAAGAGATTCGTCAACTGGTCGACGCCTATCAGCGTGATGAAGTGATCGAGAAAGCCGAAGAACTATTCAAAGGCGCAGCAGTTCCTGGCTGGATCGAGTAATACCGCAAGCCATCAATAGATGACGTCAGGCCGACACGCATAGGTAACCCCAAATGCAAAAGTGTCGGCCTGTTGCGTTTGTAGCAAAGGATCCCTCATGCAAAACAGTGTTGACTACCCTCTTCTCAATCGACAGCTTGAAGCGCTGCTCGATACACGTGATTGGCTCACCAACAGCGCGCAAACCTGTGCGTTTATTCACCAACAGCTTAGCGACTTAAACTGGGTAGGCTTTTACCTTCAACGCCAGCCTGATGTGTTAGGTCTAGGCCCTTTTCAGGGGCAGCCCGCCTGCCACCCGATTCCCTTTAGCAAAGGCGTATGCGGCGCGGCTGCTCGCCAACAAACCACCCAGCGAGTGGACGACGTACACGCGGTTGCCGACCATATTGCCTGCGACGCCAACTCTCGCTCTGAACTGGTGATTCCCATCGTAGTCGATGGCAACCTATGGGGCGTACTGGATTTGGATAGCCCGCTGGAGGCGCGCTTCACACAACAAGACCAAGCAGGCATTGAGGCCCTGATAGCAACGTTTATGCGCCAAACTGACCTACCCGACCTAATTCAAAAGAGCTAGTTAAAAGCTATAGTCTACAAAATAAAAAACGCCATATAACACCCACACAAAAACGCCCCAAGCATCACTGCCTGGGGCGTTTTTGATAAAAGCTGGTAGGACCAGGCGGATTTGAACCGCCGACCTCCACGATGTCAACGTGGCGCTCTAACCAACTGAGCTATGGTCCTGAAAAGAGGTGTGGCATAAGGCTGGTAGAACCAGGCGGATTTGAACCGCCGACCTCCACGATGTCAACGTGGCGCTCTAACCAACTGAGCTATGGTTCTATTGCGCTATCTGTTCTATTGCACTTTCTGAGATGGGCTATTGGATAGCCGCGCGCCTTGCAACGGATGCATATCTTACGCTCTTATCACTGAATTGCAAGTTCTTTTCCATTGCGCGCCCTCTCCCGCCAGCCTTAAACCCATTACGAATAGAGGCTCAATTCGACACCTGTGACCTTCTAGCGCTAGGCTTAGCGCTTCAAGGTGCTGGGTGTTCTATAGGGAGATAAACCATGCTGGGTATTTTGCTAGGAAGCATAGCGATCGTACTGTTATTGGCGACGCTGATTGCAAGAATACATTTACACTGGTGGTGGATCCGCAGTTTTGAATTTCCACGCCTGCAGATCGCTTGCCTAGCTTTAATCACTTGGCTATTAGCCGCTATCTTCGTTGAGCCTGGCCCTTGGCTATGGGTAGCCCTGCTCGCCTCAGGCATCACTTTACTGTTTCAAGTCTACTATATTCTGCCCTGGACACCGCTGTGGCCGGTGCAGGTCAAGGCGGCGAAGAGTAACGATTCAGATAAAACGATCACGCTGCTGATCGCTAACGTACTGACCCCTAACCGGCAGGCCCAAGCGCTGATCGATATGATTAAACAGCATCAGCCCGACATAGTACTGACCCTGGAGTCAGACCAGTGGTGGCAAGATCAGTTAGATCCGGCTCTCGCAGAGCAGTGGCCGCACAGCGTTAAAATCCCGCTCGACAACCTTTACGGCATGCACCTTTACTCGCACCTGGAGCTCTCTAACACCTCGGTGGAGTGGCTAATTCAGGACGACATCCCGTCTATTCACACCCGAGTGACGCTTGCTAACGGCGATAGCATTCGCTTTTACGCGTTACATCCCCGTCCACCGGCCCCCAGTGAGAGTGAAAAATCCCTTTGGCGGGATGCTGAACTGCTATTGGTCGGCAAGAAAATTCATGAAGATCCCCAAGCAACGTTGGTCGCCGGGGATCTGAACGATGTAGCGTGGTCGCGCACTACGCGACTTTTCTGCCGCGTTGGCGGCATGCTCGACCCACGCCGGGGACGTGGTTTATTCAGCACCTTCCACGCCAAATATCCCGTGTTGCGCTGGCCCCTTGACCACATTTTTGTGACCGAACACTTCACCTTAGTCGGCATGCAGCGCCTGAGTTACTTCGGCTCCGACCACTTCCCGATACTGGCCACCTTTTGCTACCGCCCTTCGCGTCAAGATGAGCATGAAACGCCCGAAGCCGATGCTGAGGAGCGCAGCGAGGCCAGCGAAACGATTCAGGAAGGTAAAACCGAAAAGCAGGAAACCTGAACGCGGTTGGCCTAAAGATAGCTGACCTTAAACGTGTTACTCAGGAATGCCTCCGTGCGTTAACGCGACCGGATCCAGCAGCCGCTCTAGCGTCTCCCGATCAAGGTCAGTTTTCTCCTCCGCCACATCAATAATTGGCCTCCCCGCCTGGTAAGCCTCTTTGGCGACAGCGGCGGCGGCGTTATAGCCAATCACGCCATTTAGCGCCGTTACCAAAATGGGATTTCTGGCCAGCGGGCCTTCCAGGTTATCTTCACGAACCTTGAAGGTGGCAATCGCACGATCAGCCAGCAATCGAGCGGTATTACTCATCAAGCTTATAGACGTTAATAAGTTGGAAGCCACCAACGGCAACATCACGTTCAGTTGAAAGTTACCACTCTGCCCGGCCACGGTAATCGCGGTATCCAGGCCAATAACCTGTGCAGCGGCCTGGGCGGCTGACTCAGGAATAACAGGATTAACCTTCCCAGGCATAATTGAGCTACCGGGCTGTAACGCCTCGAGCTCAATCTCGCCCAGCCCCGCCAGCGGCCCCGAATTCATCCAGCGCAGGTCGTTGGCTATTTTCATAATCACGCAGGCTAAGCCTTTCAACTGCCCCGAGAGCTCTACCGCCGCATCCTGAGACGAGAGGCTGGCAAAGAAGCTGTCATTAGGGGTAAACATCAACCCGGTCTGTTCGCTCAGCTCTTGGGCGACCTGCTCAGCAAAACCGATAGGAGCGTTAATGCCGGTCCCCACGGCCGTACCACCTTGAGCTAATCGGCACAGCCGTTTCATGGCACTATCAAAGCGCTCAATGGCCTGACCTAGTTGGCTAGACCAAGCACCCAGCTCTTGATCCATACGCAGCGGCATGGCGTCCATGAGGTGAGTACGACCGGTTTTTACCACATGGCTCAGCTCACTGGCCCGCTTGTCGATAGTGTCACGCAGGTGGACAAGGGCTGGGCGCAACGATTCGTGCACCGCGATGGCAGCCGACAGGTGAATGGCCGTGGGAATCACATCATTGCTGGACTGCCCCATATTGACGTGATCGTTCGGGGTTACCTCAACGCCTTCACGGCTTGCCAATGTAGCCAACACCTCGTTGACATTCATATTGGTGGAGGTACCTGAGCCAGTTTGAAACACATCGATAGGAAAGTGCTGGTCATGCTTGCCCGTTAACACTTCCCGCGCCGCTTTTTGAATCGCTTCCCCCCGCGCACTATCAAGCCCTCCTAGCGATTGATTAGCCCGGGCTGCCGCTAGCTTGATACGCGTGACAGCGTGAATAAAGGCCGGGGGCATGGGCGAATGAGAGACAGGGAAGTTATTGATTGCCCGCTGGGTTTGTGCCCCATAAAGAGCCTCAGAAGGCACTTCCAACTCGCCCATGCTATCGCGTTCCATCCGTGTTGCCATTGCTCTTTCTCCCATCAGTAAGATTAATGGTGATGCTTATCTGAGCGCATAGCCGACCTATCGTTCACTCGCTAAAGCCACATCCACTGCCTTCAAGCTAGCTGGTTAGACCATAGGGGTAAACAGGCTCTTGCCCCGTGCACTTTAAAATGCCAAAAACCAAATGTTGCACTGCACAAAAACAGTTGCTATGCTGCACTGCAAGATAGCTTATAAATAAAGCTACCCAATTAAATAAGCAGCGCCAACCTCTGGATAGCTGCTTTTGGTAAGACTAACCCCAGGAGGGTATGACGATGCGTACATTAAATACTAACGAAATGACTCAGCAGTTTGACAACATGTTCATGGCGCCAGTACGCGCTTACATGGCGCTGAGCATCGATTACAGCGAAAAAATGATTAACGCTCAGATGGACGCCAGCAAAGCTTATGCCGACACCGGCATTGCGCAAATGCGCCAAATGATGGAAGTAAAAGACGCAGAGGGCCTGCGTAGTTACATGGAAGGCCAGCAAAAGGTAGCTAAAGAGTTGGCTGAGCGTGTTAAAGGCGATACCGATAAAGTCGTATCTCTGCAGCAGGACTTTATCCAGAAAAGCCAGAAAATTACCGAAGACAACGTTAAGCAGGCGCAAACCGCTGCTAGCAAGTTGAACAAAACCGCTTAATCGCTTATTGAAACAGTAAGCTAGCAAGCATGTTTTATAAAACGCCCCTGTCGGCTCTCGCTGACAGGGGCGTTTTAGTCGTTGCCTTTAGCATTTCTGTACCAGCCGTTTCACCAACCGAGGGCGGATTTCACAAAGGGAATAGTAAGCTTGCGCTTGGCTGAGAGCGATGCTTTATCCAGAGTCTCCACCGCGCGACACAGCTCACCTAACTCGCGGGGGCCACGATGCAAGATATAGCGCCCAACATCATCGGGGAGCTGCATCCCTCTCACACTGGCGCGCAGCTTTAGCGCTGCCAAACGCTCTTCGTCATCCTCCAAAGGGTGAACATGAAACGTTACCCCCCAGGTCAGGCGCGAAGCCAAATCCGGTAGCACCACGTTTAATTGACGCGGTGAAGCACTGGCGGCAATCACTAATTTCTTGCCAGCATCTCTTAGCCGGTTAAAAGCATGGAACAGCGCCTCCTCCCAGCGCTTACGACCAATCACACACTCCAGGTCATCAATGGCGACCAGATCCAGGCGCTCGATGTCTTCCAGCATTAATGGCGGAAAGTGGCCCAAGTCATCCAGGGGGAGATACAGTGCTCGTTTATCTGCATCGGACGCCGCATGACACGCCGCCTGTAAAAGATGGCTACGCCCTACCCCTGGCGCGCCCCACAGATAGAGGAACTGCTCCCCCTCCGGGGTAAGCTGCTGGGTAAGGTGTTCTACCAGCGGCGTATTTGCACGCGCCACATAATAATTATCAAAGGTCGCGTCATCACGCAGACCAATTCCCAAGGGAAGCTGTGCCGGTGCTCGGCTCATGGTGACTCCCGTCCATCATGATGGCCCAGCTCATCGTTATGTGAAGAGCTGACCTCAATGATTGGCGTATGTTTATCAGTATTTTGTTCGTCGTATAACTCGCTATGCTGATAGCGAACTTTTACTTCTTTTAGCAGCACTAGAATCACCGCGGCAACAGGCAGAGCCAACAACACCCCTGTTAGGCCAAACAGATTCCCCCCCGCCAGCACGGCGAATATAACCGCGACCGGATGCAGGCCAATCTTATCGCCCAACAATTTAGGCTGGAGAATCACACTCTCGGCCATTTGGCCAATACTAAACACCAGGATAACGCCTAACACCGCCCACCAGGTGGCGTACTGGAACAGCGCCACAACAAGGGCAATCACCAAGCCGACAATAAAACCCAGGAACGGGACAATGCTCACCAGTCCGGACACAAAGCCGATCAATAGGCCAAAGTTGAGCCCCATCAACGTTAAGCCCACCGCATAAATAATCCCTAAACAGAGCATTACCAGCAGTTGGCCGCGTAGAAACGATGACAACACTTCATCACAGCGACGCGCCAACCGGAAGGTATCATCCGCCCACTGGCGTGGCACTAGATTGGCAATATTGGTCAGCAGGCGGTTCCAGTCCAAAAGCAAATAGAAGGTCACCACAGGAATAAGTGCCACATAGGTGATCCAAGAGGCAAACGCCATACCGGAGCGGCCAATTTGGCCTAGCGCCTGGGCTAGGTAGCCACCAGCATCGCGCCAGTTTTCGACCAGCGTCTCGCGCGCGTTGGTTAACTCCGCGGTCAAGTCATAACCTGTCCACTCTTGTACCTGAGGAGCAAGCGTATTTTCTACCCAATTGAAGATACCCGGAATAGCTTCGCCCAGCTGTTTAAGCTGCTGAACAAGCAGCGGGATCAATATCAACAGGCTCGCCACGAGGACGACCAACAGTACTAAAAACACACTGCTCACCGCGAACGGCCGATTCATGCCCCAGCGCTGGAAACGGTTAGCCAGCGGGTCAGCTAAGTAAGCGAGAATCATCCCAGCAATAAAAGGCATCAGCGCCGCGTCTAACAAATAAATTAAACCGCCTATTACCACCAAAAATAGGACGCCCCACCAAGAATTCCGCATAGTTCCCTCTCAAACGTGGATGTAATCCGCTAAATATCACTTATCGTTACTATGGCACTGATCACGACACACTTTACTTATCACTACTAACTTTCACTCGCCACTACTAACTTTCATCCGCCACTACTATGCCGCAAATGAACGAAAGTCGCGCGTCTGCTTTTCATCCTGCGCGACGGCGGTGCGGCCAGCGTCGCTGAGTGTTACAATCCGCCAAAGTTAAGCCCAGCACTGGCCAATTCGCCAGCACTACCAGCACCGCTATTTGCTTCACAGGATCTGTCATGACCGAGACCTCTTCTTCTTCGGCTACTCCTTCCCTCAGCTATAAGGATGCAGGCGTCGATATCGATGCCGGTAACGCCCTTGTTGACCGCATTAAACACGTTGCCAAACGCACGACTCGCCCCGAAGTCATGGGCGGGCTTGGCGGCTTTGGCGCGCTATGCGAGATCCCCGCGGGCTATCGGCAGCCCGTGCTCGTCTCAGGTACCGATGGCGTCGGCACCAAGCTGCGCCTGGCAATGGATCTTGGCAAGCACGACACCATTGGTATTGATTTGGTCGCCATGTGTGTCAACGACCTTATCGTGGCTGGCGCCGAACCGCTGCTATTTCTTGACTACTATGCCACGGGTAAGCTCGATGTGGATATTGCTGCTGACGTTGTCACCGGCATTGGCGCTGGTTGCGAATTGGCTGGCTGCGCCCTGGTAGGCGGCGAAACCGCCGAAATGCCGGGCATGTACGAAGGCAGCGACTACGATTTAGCGGGCTTTTGCGTGGGCGTGGTTGAAAAAGCAAATATTTTAGATGGCAGCAAAGTGGCCGAAGGCGATGTCATATTGGGACTTGCCTCATCCGGGCCACACTCCAACGGCTACTCATTGATTCGTAAAATCCTTGAGGTTAGCGACGCTTCGCTAGAGACCGACATCGACGGTAAAACCCTTGGCGATGCGCTGATGGCCCCCACCCGTATCTATGTCAAATCACTGCTCTCTTTGATGCGCGGTAGCGAGATTGCCGTGCATGCGTTATCACACATCACCGGTGGCGGTTTGCTTGAAAACATTCCTCGCGTACTGCCGGACAACCTCGCTGCGCATATTGATATTGCCAGTTGGCAGCGACCAGCCGTGTTTGATTGGCTACAGGCCAATGGAAACGTGAATGAAACTGAAATGCACCGCGTGCTCAATTGCGGTATTGGGATGGTCGTTGTGGTGCCGCAGCATCAAGCAAAACAGGCAATGGCTCACCTGGAAGCCGAAGGCGAATCCGTTTATCGTCTAGGGCAGATCGTTGAACGCCAAGGGGACGCCGTTATTTTGGAGAACCTCTCGGCATGACCAATACGGACTACCAGAGCGATACCATTAAAGACGTAACACCAGAGCCTCTCGGTGCACGCCGCATTGTCGTGCTTATCTCTGGCAGCGGTAGCAATCTTCAGGCGCTGATTGATGCTCAGTCCCACGACCGCTTAGGCGGCGGTGAGATTGTCGCAGTGATTTCCAATATTGCTGACGCCTATGGTTTGAAACGCGCACACGAAGCGGGCATTGAAGCGGTTGCCCTCCCCCACAGGGAGTATGATAGTCGCGAAGCCTACGACGGCGCCTTGATCAAAGTCATTGAGCGTCACGAGCCGGATCTGATTGTACTGGCGGGCTTTATGCGCATTTTGACGCCTCGCTTTGTGCAGCGCTTCCTGGGCCGTATGCTGAATATCCATCCTTCATTGCTGCCAGACTACCAAGGGCTCAACACTCACGCCCGCGCCCTGGCAGACGGTGTTGCCAGCCACGGCTGTAGCGTTCACTTCGTCACCGAAGAGCTAGACGGTGGCCCAGTGGTACTGCAAGCGGAGCTGCTGGTCAACGCGGACGACACGGCTGAAACACTGCAAGAGAAGGTTCGCTCCCGGGAACACCTAATCTACCCGATTGCAGTGCAGTGGTTTTTGGAAGGCAGGCTGCAGTTCAGTGCCGAAGGCGCCAAAATGGACGGTCATCTGCTACCGGAACACGGTATGCGGCTTTCCCACGCTGATGCTGCAGAAGAGCTTGATGAGGAGCTCGACGAAGAGTCGCAGGATTAGCATGAAAACGTCATCATAAGCATTGAAAAGCGCCTTACGTTTTTGCCGTAAGGCGCTTTTTTGTAGCAATGTACTTCGTATAACTAGGTACGCGGCAAGGTTACCCCACGCTGCCCCATATACTTTCCGCCCCGGTCTTTATACGAGGTTTCGCATACTTCGTCGGACTCTAAGAACAACATCTGGGCGACGCCCTCATGAGCGTAGATTTTTGCCGGCAGGTTGGTGGTGTTAGAGAATTCCAGCGTAACGTGGCCCTCCCACTCGGGCTCCAGCGGCGTCACGTTGACAATAATGCCGCAGCGCGCGTAGGTGGATTTCCCCAGGCAAATAGTCAGCACGTTACGGGGAATACGGAAATACTCCACCGTGCGCGCCAGCGCAAAAGAGTTCGGCGGAATAATACAGACATCGCCTTTAATATCGACGAAGCTGTTCGCGTCAAACGCTTTGGGATCAACAATCGCTGAGTGAATATTGGTGAAGACTTTGAATTCGTCTGAGCAGCGCACATCGTAACCGTAGCTTGAGGTGCCGTAGGAAATCACGCGCTGTTCGTTCACGTAGCGCACTTGCTCGGCTTCAAACGGCTCAATCATCGCGTCGCTTTTGGCCATGCGACGAATCCAATTATCAGATTTGATACTCATTTATGTCGTTATCACTCACTAAAGGAAATAGTTGGGCCGTCGCCTTGATTCGCGCTAACCGCTTCAGCGACTTTTTGGGCAATAGTCGCAAAGGTTTGACTCACCGCCCCGTCAGGTTCGGATACCACACTCGGGCGTCCCGAATCTGTCAGCTCTCGGATGGAGAGCGTCAGCGGCAGGCGTCCAAGTACTTGGGTATCGTACTCCTGGGCGATATTATCGCCACCACCTGTGCCGAAAATAGCCGCTTCATGGCCGCACTTTTCGCAGTGGTAGAGGCTCATATTTTCCACCACGCCAAGCACCGGCACGTTGACCTTGCGGAACATTTCGATCCCTTTACGGGCATCTAACAGCGCAATATCCTGTGGGGTGGTCACAATCACCGCCCCTGCCACCGGCACTTTCTGGGCCAGGGTCAGTTGGATATCGCCAGTACCTGGGGGCATGTCGATCAATAGAAAATCGAGATTATCCCATTGGGTTTGCGTCAGCATCTGCTGAAACGCGCCCACTACCATCGGCCCGCGCCACACCATTGGCTCACGGGTATTGACCATAAATGCCATCGACATGGCCTGAATGCCATGGGCCTGGAGCGGAAGGAATTTGTCATTACTTGCCGCCTGGGGGCGCGTACCCTCTTTAACACCGAGCATTTGTGCCTGGCTGGGTCCATAGATATCCGCATCCAGGACACCCACGCGATAGCCCTGTGCTGCCAGCGCTAATGCCAAATTCACGGTGACGGTGGATTTTCCCACGCCTCCCTTGCCCGATGCCACTGCAATAATATGTTTAACCCCATCCATTCAATGGCACTCCTCGTTTTAAGCTCTTAATAACTGAATTAACGTTGAGTGAATGATACGCCTCACAGCCAAAATCATAAACCAACAACAAGTGGGCGGATGCCGGTTCCCCGACATCCGCCCTCACTTTTCTAACGCGAAAGGTGCGTTACAGCATTACTATCCCGCCACTTATTAGCCAGCGTTTTGCTGCGACTCTTCACTGCCACCATCGCTGTCATTGGCGCTCTCACTTGAAGAGTTCCCATCTGACGAGCCCCCATTCGACGAGCTATCAGAAGAGCTGCTCGGGGAAGATGATGCAGCCTCACCCGCTGACTCTTCTGCATCGGCCAAACGGCTGTCTAATGTCGACAGCTCATCGCGCCATTCACTTAACTGGCTCTCTAAACGCTCTAGCTGGCTTTCACGCTTTTCGATATCACTCTCAACGCTGGCCACTTCTTCACGCCCAATATCCAGGGCAACCATGACGTCATCCAGCTCACTGCGCACCTGACTCAAGCTCTGCTCTTCTTCTTCGCGCAGCGCCGTTAGCGAATCAACATCACTTTGCAGCTCATCGCGTTCGCTGGTGAGTGAGTCACGCTCATTTTTTAGCTCACCAAGCTCGCTCTGGACACTCGAAATTTCCTCTTCTAAGCCACTTAGCTGTTCATTTGACTGGCTAATCTGATCTTCCAGCGAGGACAACTCATCTTCGGTATTGCCCAGCTCTTCGATCGCTTGCTGACGCTGCTGCTCCGCTTCCTGACGGGCAGCCTCAGCCTCCTGGCGGGCTTCTTCAGCACTAGAACGCGCTTCTTCTACTTGCTGGAGGGCACTTTCCGCCTCATCCCGAGTGCTGGTGATTTGATCACGCTCTTCGCGCAACGCAGTCATCTCGCTTTCAGCGCTCTCTACCTGCTCATTAAGAGAGGCAATTTCTTCTTCCAGCGCATCGCGCTCGGACTCAAGCTCTTCTAAACGCGACTGCACATCGCTGACATTGCCTTGGGCACTCTCAAGCGACGAGCTGGCCTCTTGCTGTTGAGCCTCAAGGGACGCCATCTCCTCTTGCAGCGCGGCTAAATTGGTTTCAGCTTCCTCAATTTCGCTAATGCGCTGGCTCATTTGGCTATTTTCCTGCTCAGCGCTGGCGAGCTGCTCTTCTAAGCTATTGACACGATCCTGGCGAGAACCTGCATTAGACTGCGCCATAATGGCCCAGATAACGGCAATGGCGGCGATACCAGCAATCGCTTTTACCCGGTTATCTTGAAAGAGGGTTTTCATGTCCGACTTTTTAGCCGGTTCTGGCTTGTTGGCAGGCGACTGGTGATCCGAGTGGTTTGCTTCCGACATTATGCGTTCCTCTATGGTCTTAGCTAACGTTTGTCCAAGCTAACAACAATCAGTTGCGCGATGATCAAGTACATAGGTAATGCGCTAACCGTGAATGCTCTCCCCCTTCAGCATACACAGCTCACTGTATCTAGCCAGTCTGTTTGCAAAATCGTGTACAAATGTTGCTACTGCGTTACAAGACAAGCAGGAACGATTATTATTTTAGCCAGAAGGAGGATGCTTTCCCTCATGAAAACCAGAGGCCTCTCCGCTCAGCGCATCAAACCAATCCAGTGTGGTATGCAGTGACACTACGCTGCCCACTATTAGCAGCGTAGGCGGTTTAATGTGGCCCGCCAAGAAAGTATCTGGTAATCCAGATAACGTCCCCACGTGGGTACGCTGTCGGCGGGTCGTGCCCTGTTCAATCAGCGCCAGCGGTGTGTCTGGCGCTAAACCATGCTTAACCAGCGCCTGGCTGATCACCTTTACGGTGCCCAGCCCCATATAAAACACCAAGGTTTGCCCAGGCCGCGCTAACGCATCCCAATCAAGCTCACACTCCCCCTGCTGTAAATGCCCGGTGATGAAACGCACCGACTGGGCATGGTCGCGATGGGTCAAAGGAATGCCCGCATACGCCGCGCAGCCTGATGCCGCCGTCACCCCTGGGATGACTTCCACGCTCACTTGTGCTGCCACCAGCGCCTCAAGCTCCTCTCCGCCCCGGCCAAAAATAAACGGATCACCACCTTTAAGGCGCACGACACGCTTACCCTGCTGAGCCCACTTTACAAGCGCTTGATTAATCCCCTCTTGAGGGACGCTGTGCAGAGAGCGTGCTTTACCCACATAAAATCGCTGCGCCTGTGGCGGTATAAAGGCGACTATTTCACCGCTAACCAAGCGGTCGTACAGCACCACTTCAGCGGACTGCAGTCGCTTATACGCTTTTAGCGTCAATAACTCCGGGTCGCCAGGGCCCGCGCCCACTAGACTTACCAGGCCGTATGGCTGAGCCGTTTGCTCTCGTCCTGCTTCCAAGAATCCACCCCAGGAATAAAAAAGTTTTTTAATATGCAAAAAAGTAATTAATTTTACCACTAAATGCCAATAACACCTTGTCTATTGCTTATAATGCAATCGAATATATATAAATAGAACATATATATTCTAAAAAAATATAGATAATAGCCATTTTGTCTGCAATGGCTTACATCCTGATTACGTATTTAGGGCTAATCTTCACGATCGAATTTAAATTGGCATATGTTTGGAGATTCACGCATGCCCGTGAATGATATAGACGCACCAGAGCGAGTCAGTGCAGACCACCTCGTACCCCACATACCAGGCGTTATCTTTCAGTTTCATCGCGCGCGCAATGGCCATATGCGGTTCCCCTACTTGGAGGGCGGCGGCGTGGCTCTCAAACATATTGACCGGGAACTGCTCGCCGAAAATGCAGGGCAGCTAGTTGAGCAACTGACCGGCAACGACCACCCCAAGATAATGTCCGCTATCGAACGCTCAGCCCGCTGGATGTTGCCTCTAACCACACGCTTTAGGCTACCGTTTCCACAAGACAAACCACACTGGATTGCGGTTAGCGCCAAACCAAAGCCCGTCGTCGATGGCGTGCAGTGGAACGGCATAATGATGGATATTAGCGATCAAGTCAGCGAAGAGCAGCGGCTGCGCAAACTATGCGATACAGACCCCCTGACTCAACTCCCCAATCGGCGCAAGCTCATGATGCACTTAACCCATGTTGCATCGCTTAGCGCCCGCCACGGCACACCGCTCTCCATCATGATGATCGATATTGATCACTTTAAGCGGCTTAATGATCGTTGGGGACATCTGCACGGGGATGATGTGCTTAAACAGTTGGCAACCTACGCCCAGTCGCTGCTGCGTTGCGAAGACATGGTGGCTCGGTTGGGAGGAGAAGAGTTTATGGTCGTGCTGCCGCTTACTCCGCTGCAGCAATGCCATGCACTTGCTGACCGCTTACGCCAGGCTATCAGTGTACGCGACTTCGGTATGGGGCCAGGCCAAGTGACGCTGAGTATTGGGGTTGCCGAATATCGCTGTGGCGAACCCCTCACGAGTCTGATCGAGCGGGCCGACCAGGCGCTGTATAGCGCCAAAGACGTTGGTCGTGACTGCGTTTGCCATCTACGCTGATAAGGCATACTCAATTGCAGGAGCCAAACAATGACAAGGCTAGCCGACGCCATTTGTGAACCGTGCAGCAAAGATGCTCAACCTTTAAGTAAAGATGAAGCCCAAGAGCGGCTAAAAAGCCTCAGCCAGTGGCAGATTGTCGAGCACGATGGCATCATGAAGCTGTCGCGAAGTTTTAAATTCCGTGACTTTGCCAGCGCATTGGCATTTACCCAAGGCGTTGGCGATATTGCAGAGCAGGCTGGCCATCACCCCGTTATCGTGACCGAGTGGGGCAAAGCCACCGTCACGTGGTGGTCTCACGCTATTAAAGGCCTGCATCTTAATGACTTCATTCTTGCCGCCAGAACCGACGAGGTAGCCGAATAAATGTTTGAGCATATTGAGCGAGTCCCAGGAGATGCCATTCTCGGGCTGATCGAAGCTTTCAAGAAAGATACCAATCCGCAAAAGGTGGATTTAGGTGTTGGTGTTTACCGCGATACCCAAGGCAATACGCCGGTAATGCGCGCCGTTAAGGAAGCAGAAGCTCGCCTGCTCAAGAATGAAACGACGAAAACCTATATCGGTTCTCACGGCGCGCCCAGCTATGGTGAAGTAGTACTTCCCATGGTTTTCGGTGCTGAGTCACCGGTACTCAAAGCCAACCGTGCCAGCGCTACCCAGTCGCCTGGCGGCACCGGCGCCCTGCGCCTAGCAGCCGACTTCATTTCCACTCAGTTGCCGGGCAAAGGTATCTGGGTAAGCGACCCAACATGGCCCAACCACCACGGTATTTTTACCGCCGCGGGTATTGAGCTGCACAAGTACCCCTACGTTGACCCCGACAACCGTCTCGACTTCGACGGTATGCGTACAGCGCTAAAAAGCATTCCAGAAGGCGATGTAGTCGTACTCCACGCCTGCTGTCATAACCCGACCGGGTTTGACCTTTCCCACGACCAGTGGCAGGAAGTATTAGAGATCGTCCGTGAGCGCAAGCTGCTGCCGCTGATCGACTTTGCCTATCAGGGCTTTGGCGAAGGGCTGGACGAGGATGCTTACGGCGTTCGCTTACTGGCGGAAAACCTCGACGAAGCGATCATCACCAGCTCCTGCTCCAAGAACTTCGGTATTTATTGTGAGCGTACCGGCTGCTTGATCATGGTGGCAAAAGACAGCGAGCAGATGGACAACATTCGCTCACAGGTCGCGATCGTGGCACGGGAAAACTACTCAAACCCGCCTGCACACGGCGGCGCTATCGTCAGCGAGATTCTCCACGACCCTGAGCTGACTGCGCTATGGCGTGAAGAGCTCACCGAAATGCGTGACCGTATCAATACTCTGCGTCGCGATTTCGTTGAAGCACTGAAACCCTATGGCCTGGACGAGAAGTACGCCTGCGTAGCTGAACAGCGCGGTATGTTCTCCTACACAGGCTTAACGCCGGAACAGGTAGATCGGTTGCGCGATGAGTTTGGCATCTACATGGTACGCTCGGGTCGCGCTAACGTAGCGGGCTTCTCCCATGAGAACCTGCCCTACCTGGCCAAAGCGATTGCCGCTGTCAACGACTAGCTAGCAAGCATTGCCGCACTACAAACGCCCAGGCCTACCTGGGCGTTTTTGTGTGCTGAATACTTGACCGATTAGTCAACACTTCGGCACACTCAGCGTTGCCTTGTATACAACACACCATAATCAAGAGGCCTAACATGGCGGCTGCCAGCACCCACTACCCCTGGTACAAAAAAGAAGACACCGACGCGTTCTTCGCCCTGTTCCAAAACAATATTGCCAACTTTGTCATTATTGCCATCACCATGCTGGGCATGGGATTCCCCTCTTCCATTGTCTATGGGCAGGTGCTGCCAGGCGCGGCAGTAGCGGTAATGGTCGGTAATTTCTACTATGCCTGGAGCGCGGCAAGACTGGCCCGCAAGGAGAACCGTGCCGATGTAACGGCGCTCTCTTACGGTATCTCAACGCCGGTTATGTTTGTGTTTCTATTCGGCGTACTGCTACCCGCCAAACAGCTCACCGGTGATGCAGAAATGGCCTGGAAAGTAGCCGTCGCCGCCTGCTTTATCAGCGGCGCCATCGAAGCCGCAATCAGCATAATTGGCCGCTGGGTGCAGTACCACCTACCGCGCGCTGCCATGCTGGGCGCCGTTGCGGGTGTCGCACTGACGTTTATCGCCGGTGAAATGCTGTTCAAAACGCTGGAAATGCCGATTATTGGTCTACTGGTGCTAGCGATCATTATTGTTGGGCTGGTCGCACGAGTGAGTATGCCGTTTCAACTCCCCACCTCACTATTCGCCATTATCGTCGGCACCACCATGGCCTATTTGATTGGCGACGCCGGCACCGAGCGCTTTAGCGATGCGTTCACGCACTTGGGCTTTTATCCATTACTTCCCAACCTAGCCTGGTTTGAAGGGCTGGGATTACTGCTGACCAGTATGCTGGCGGTACTCACCGTGGTGCTGCCGATTACGCTCTATAACGCCATTGAGACGATGAACAACGTCGAGGCGATGGAGGCCGCAGGCGATAAGTACGATGTGCGGGAGTGTCAGGCGGTTGATGGCGCAGGCACCATGATTGGCGCGCTGTTTGGCGGCGTCTTTCCTACCACGGTCTATATTGCCACCGTAGGGGCCAAGTGGATGGGCGCAGGCCGGGGCTACAGCCTGCTCAACGGCGCGGTATATGCGCTGGCTACCATGTTCGGCTTAATCGCTGCCCTAGCCGCAATCATTCCCGTTTCAGTGGTCGCACCGATTTTGGTCTTTGTCGGTATGTCGATGATTGCCACCGCGTTTCAGTCCAACGACACACGCTACTATCCTGCCGTGGCGTTGGCCATGCTACCCTACTTCGCCAACTACGTGATGACGCGCTTTAACCGCGGGGCTGGTGAGGTCGTCACCGATATATCCAGTGCCATTGTGGTGATGGGCCAAGGGGCTATGTTTATGGCCATTCTGTTGGGCGCTATGACGGTATCGGTGATTGATCACCAGTTCCGACGCGCGGCCGCCTTCGCTGCCATTGCCGCGGGCTTTTCCTTCGTTGGGCTGATGCACGCCCCCGAACTGTCATTCAATGCTGCCCCCGAGTTCGTGATGGGCTACTTAGGGATGGCGCTGCTGTTTATCTACTTCTCCTTTCAGGAAGCTGGGCGCCTGCGTTAATTAACGAATCCCGCCTGCCGATGCGGGCGGGAAAGAATGCGCCGCATGACTTGCCACGCCATCAATCCTGCCAGCAGGTTGCCTACGGCGGCGCCCGCCGCCAGCCCCCACCAACCGAAGAACTGTGAACCTAACCACAGGCAGGGTAAATAGCAGATAAACAGCCGTGCGCTGGATAGCAGCATCGCTCGCAGCGGCCAACCTAGAGCATTGCCCGCCGAAACCACTAACATACAAACGCCCAGCGCTGCGTAGCTTGGCAGCAGAAAGCGAATCAGCAGGGTCAGCTCGTTTTGTACCTCTGGATTGCCTGCTAAGGCCATGGCTAGCCAGGGAGCCCCCAGAGCCAGTAGCACGCCCAGACTAAGCTGCCAAACCAGCGCGACCTTTACCGCCAAACGCATAAGCTGCTGAATTTGCCCCCAATCTCCGGCACCATAGCAGCGTCCTAACCACGGCGGTAGCGACATGGTCATAGCCAGAATAACCATCAGGGAAAGCGTTTCCAAACGGCTCGCCAACCCCCAGGCCGCTACTTCACTTTCACCCAGACCCGCCACCACTGAGATTGCCAGCATCGCAGCCAAGGGCGGCATCAGTTGGCTGACCATCGCGGGGGCGGCAATGCCAGTAAACGGCCGCCACGACTGCCTCGCCTCTAGCCATAGGCCTTGCTGCGATGCCCACTGGCGTTTGAGCAGTTTACGTGTAGTGACCAACAGACCCACTGAGAAGGCAATTGCAGTTGCCCAGGCAGCACCGGGCAATCCCCAACCCTCCCAATCGCCGACACCAAAAATCAGTAGTGGATCGAGCACCAGGTTCACAACACTACTGAGAACCATCATTTTACCTGGTAAACGGGTATCGCCATGGGCACGGAAAATGCTGTAGCTGAAATAGAGCAGTGCTCCCAGCCAGGCGGACAACAGTTGCGGCCCCCAGTAAATATGGATATAGGAAAGCGTCGTTTCATCGGCGCCAAGGAGCTGAAAAACGGGCACATGGAACACCCACAAGGCAAACGCCAACAGACCAATCACTCCGCCACCTGCCATTAATACCAGGCTGCTCAAGCGCCTCGCTCGCTCCCCTTCCCCTGCGCCGAGCGCCCGGGAAATAAGTGCCGCAATAGCGATACCCATACCCACTTGAATGCCGATAATCAAAAATGACAGCGGAAAGGTGAACGACTGCGCCGCTAGCTGTGCGGTACCCAAACGGGCAATAAAGGCGCTATCAACAAGTTGAAAACCCAATAGCGCCAACACCCCGATGGCCATTGGCCAAGTTTGCCGCCATAGGGTTATCGCCAACTCTTTTTGATGCATCACAATTGCCAAGCCAACTCTCCCTTTATTCGCCTTAAACGCAAAAACGCCACCACCCCTAACGGGGTGATGGCGCTTAACTAAGAGTACTCTTTACTGACGAATACCTTCAAACGTGACGTATAGCTCAAGCTCATGCATGGATTCTGGGAAATCGCTCATGTCGATTCCGTAATCGCTCAGAGTCAGCGTGGTGCTGCCTTCGAAACCAGCGCGGTAGTTACCCCAAGGGTCATCACCCTCACCCATCAGTTTAACCGGCATTTCAATCTCTTGAGTTTCGCCATGCAGGGTCAGATCACCGGTCAGCACGCCTTCATCATCCCCCGTTGATTCAAAGCCTGTTGATGTGAAGGTAGCGGTCGGGAATTCGCTGGCGTTGAGGAAATCGCCACTCAGAATATGACGATCACGCTCTGCGTGGTTACTGGTCAGGCTATCCACCTGTACTTCGATTTCAGCAGAAGATGCATCGAGATCTTCAGGATCGTAGGCGAACTGACCTTCAAACTCTTCAAAGCTACCTAGAATATAGGAGAAGCCCAGGTGTGAAATTTTAAACTGAACAAAAGCGTGCTGACCTTCGGTATCAATCTGATAATCAGCTGCCTGCGCTTGGCTCAAAGGTACCAGCGCTACAGCGGCGATCGCGGATGCAAATGCTGTCTTCTTGAACATATTGAATTGCTCCTTGCTTTACTTAATAGGCACCGCGGGCAGTCAATTATCTTACCCGCAGTGTTTAGAAAAACGTGTATACAGACAACGTCATTAACTTGGTGCGTTTTAATTGCCAGCTTGGCTATGCGCTGGGTTTAACATGCGTACCAAGGTTTTATGCCGACCTAACCAATGGTGCTTAACAGCAGCAAGGGCGTGGCCCGCTGCCAGGATCATCAACGCCAGGGCGCTGTACCAGTGTACGGTGCCCGCCTGGCTTGCCTGATTGGGCAAGTCATATAGCAACGCCGGCACCTCAAACCAACCAAACACACTAATACCACGTCCATCAGCAGTAGAAATTAAATAACCGCTCACCATAACGACTATTAGAAGCACATAGAGCGCAATATGACCGAGATGGGCAGCAATAGTTTCTAATCGACTCCCCTCGGCGTAGGGCGTCGGCTGTACGAAGCGCCATACCAAACGCGCAAAGGTAGCAAACAATAGCAAGATGCCAATCGAGCGGTGTACCCACGGCCCCTGATTATACCAAGGGTCATAATAGCCCAGGTCAGTCATCCACCAGCCCAGTGCAAACAGACCAATAATGGCCAGCGCGCTTAGCCAATGAAACAGAATACTAATCAATCCCCAACCGTTGCGACTGTTACGCCACATTGTGCTATTCCTCATTTTATCTATGGCTGCTTCAACTTAGCCAACGCGCTTATCAGATCTTGGATTACGCTATTCGTCCACGCCCAGAACCTTACCGCTAGAAGCTAATAAAAACCGCTGAAAAAAGCAGGATATTTCATTCGTAAAAACCATTGAATAACCAGGTAACAATTTTTACGCAGTTCGTCTTTCTAAAAAGACAAAGCCGATCCATTCTATAAAATCGAACAAAAAAAGCAAATATAACCAATTTTATAATTTTGTTTGCACGCTTACTATTAATGCATGTCCTAAAGGACATCCAGCAATGACCGAAAAACGGTACATAAACTTTCTATTAGAGAGCGCCAATCATGAAAAAAATGACCCTTATCACCGCTATTGCCATGACATTGACTTCTACTGCCGTTCTAGCTGAACAGGGATCTGGCGAGCTTAACCAGATTATTCAGCCTAGCTCTTCAGCGAATTACAGCACTGACAGCGTGCACCTGACACCAGCTGATTTGCCTTTGGTCAACGGCGATGCAAAGAACAACACCGTTGTTGCTCCGAGCTCTCACATCAATCACTCTTCCAGCAATGAAGACCAGGTTGCGCTGTCAGACCTGCCTCACCGCAACGCTTCTTGAAACAAATAAGGGGGCTTTGTTTGCACAGCATATGACCCATTAGGTTTCAAAAGTACGAAAAACCCACCTTCAAAGGTGGGTTTTCGTGACTGTGTAGGATTGCTTAACATCAATTAGCCAGCCAGAACATCCAAGCCACGAGCAAGATCGCGCTGGATATCCTGCTGACTCTCAAGCCCTACCGCCACGCGGATCAGCCCTGGCGCAATACCCGCCGCTTCTTTCTGAGCATCAGACAAACGCCCATGGGTAGTGGTGGCCGGATGAGTAATAGTGGATTTAACGTCACCCAAATTCCCTGTTATCGAAAGCATTCGGGTTGCATCGATCACCTGCCACGCACCCTCTTGTCCTCCTTTCACTTCAAAACCCAGCACCGCGCCAAACCCTTTCTGCTGCTGTTTAGCCAAAGCGTGCTGAGGATGATTCTCCAGGCCGCTATAAAACACATGCTTAACCGCCGAGTGGGCATCCAGCCAACGCGCCAGGGTCAAGGCGTTTTCACAGTGAGCTTTCATACGCAGCGACAGGGTTTCCAGGCCCTTGGTAAAAATCCACGCGTTGAAGGGGCTCAAGCAAGGCCCGCAGGTGCGCACCACGCCGAACACTTCCTCAAGCAGCGCATGACTACCTACCACGGCACCACCAACTGCACGGCCTTGGCCGTCCAAATACTTGGTCGCTGAGTGAATAACCAAGTCAGCACCTAACGCCAAGGGCTGCTGAAGTGCCGGGGTAAGGAAGCAGTTATCTATCGCCAGTAGCGCATCGTGACGTTTTGCCAACGCAGACAGGGCCGAAATATCGGCAATTTCTGACAGTGGATTTGAGGGCGTTTCGGCAAACAGTAGCCGCGTTTTGGGAGTAATCGCCGCTTCCCAGGCAGCAACGCTGGAAAGTTCCACATAGCGCGTGGTAATACCCAGCTTACCTAGATACTTATCGAACAGACTAACCGTCGAGCCAAATAGCGACCGGGAGGCCACAATCTCGTCCCCTGCGGAAAGCAGTGCCAGCGCAGTGGAGAGAATAGCGGACATACCCGAGCTGGTGGCCACACAACGCTCGCCACCTTCAAGGGCCGCCAGGCGGCGCTCAAAGGTATGCACTGTCGGGTTGGTAAAGCGCGAGTAGACGTTGCCCGGCTCCTGCCCACCAAATTTACGCGCCGCTTCTGCAGCGCTTTCGTAGACAAAGCTTGAGGTCGGAAAAATAGGCTCCGAGTGTTCTTGCTCGAAGGTGCGCTGATGGCCCGCACGGATAGCCAGCGTCTCTAATGACCACTCATCCTGGTGACCGTCTTCCTGATGATTATCATCATGCATAAGACTTCTCTCCTAATCGTCCAGGTCATCGTCCTGATTGTGCATATCGACCAGGGCATGATCACCGGCACTTTGATCCTTGGCGGAATCATTACGGCTAGCTTCCAAGGCGGCCAGGTAGGCGTCGTCGATATCACCAGTCACGTAATTGCCGTCAAACACCGAGCAATCAAACTCTTCCATTTCCGGGTTCACTTCGCGGCAGGCCGCTTTTAGATCCTCTAGGTTTTGATAGAAGATACGGTCAGCGCCAATCAAATCCCCTACTTCCTCTTCGCTGCGGCCATGAGCAATCAGCTCAGACGCTGCAGGCATATCGATGCCATACACGTTGGGGAAACGTACCGGGGGCGCCGCCGAGGCAAAATAGACCTTGCGTGCCCCGGCATCGCGGGCCATTTGAATGATCTGCTTACAGGTCGTGCCGCGCACAATGGAGTCGTCCACCAACAAAACGTTTTTGCCTTTAAACTCAACGTCTATCGCATTGAGCTTTTGGCGTACCGATTTTTTACGCTGAGTTTGCCCCGGCATAATAAAGGTACGGCCAATATAGCGGTTCTTCATGAACCCTTCGCGGTAGGTCACCCCGAGGTGCTGCGCCATTTCAAGGGCGGAGGTACGCGACGTATCAGGGATCGGGATGACCACGTCGATATCGTGATCCGGCCACTCGTTGAGAATGCGATCCCCCAGCTTGCGACCCATCTGCATACGGGTGCCGTAAACATAGGCGCCGTCCAACAGTGAATCGGGACGCGCTAGATAAACGTGCTCAAAGATACACGAACGTAGCTCGGGGCGGTCAGCACATACCTGGGTGTGAATATTGCCTTCGATGTCGACAAAGATGGCTTCACCAGGCGATAGGTCACGCTCCAGTTCAAAACCGCCCACATCCAAGGCGACGGATTCGGAGGCGATCATCACCGCCTGCCCGTTCTCCTCTTCGCGGGTACCAAACACCACGGGGCGAATACCGAAGGGGTCACGAAATGCCACCATGCCAAAGCCATTAATAATCGCGACAGCGGCATAACCACCCTTGCAGCGACGGTGAACACGACGCACGGCGTCGAAGATATCTTCCGCTTCCAGGTGCAAACCCTGCTTGCCCAGCTCGTGAGCGAAGACGTTAAGCAGCACTTCAGAATCGGAGCTGGTGTTGATGTGACGCAGATCGGTAGAGAACAGCTCCTGCTTCAACTGCTCAGAGTTGGTCAGGTTACCGTTATGCGCCAGCGCAATGCCGTAAGGAGAGTTAACATAGAACGGCTGTGACTCAGCTTCACTTGAAGAGCCTGCCGTCGGGTAACGCACGTGACCAATGCCTAGGTTACCTTTTAGGCGGGCCATATGACGGGTGTGAAATACATCACGTACCAAGCCGTTACTCTTGCGCAGTAGGAAGCGTCCCTCGCTCCATGTCATCATGCCGGCAGCGTCCTGGCCACGATGCTGAAGTACGGTCAGGGCATCGTAGATTCCCTGATTTACCGCCTGCTTGCCCAGAAGGCCCACTATACCGCACATTCACGTTACCTCGCTTAATGCCATGGCTTACCTAAGTCACATACCTAAGAAAGCCCGAACGTTCGTAGAATCGACTTCAGTAGCAGGTCAATCACCTGCCGGGATAACCTCACGCTCCGTCGCACTAGGCAGACGCAGTTCAGGTAGAGAGATGTCGCGCAGCGACGATGGCGCCTCAGGCAGCTCACGATCCCACTGATCTAACTGGCTCACCGCCCAATCGCGCAGTTGAATAAAGGTCGGTCGCAGCTCGGCTTGTTGCCACGCCTGCAGTTCCGCCAGCGGTGTGAGGGTAATCAGCACGGTAGCAATAAGCAAAATAACCGCCCCACGAGCAACACCAAAAGCCGCCCCTGCCACGCGGTTCAAAAGCCCCATACCTACCCACTCAATCGCCGCATGCACCAAGCGAATGACTATGCCGCAAAGCAAAATAACGGCAAAGATCACCAGTATAAAAGCGAGCACTAGGCGGGCATCAAAGCTATCGATAAACCCACTCATCAGTTCGGCCACCGGTTCGGCGAGGACTCGGGCAACCATTAAGGCAACGACCCAGGCGGCCAACCCCAATGCCTCGCGAACAAATCCCCGGACGAATCCGGCTAGCATTGATAGCGCCAGCACGGCCAAGAACACCGCATCAATCCAGGTTAATGCCATCGTTTAGTCTCTTACCCGAACAAGCAGGCCCTGCACATTGGCCCGCTCTTTAATCGAGGACATGGCAGACTCCCCCTCCTCAGAAGTGGCATAAGGGCCCACAAAGACAGTGGTCATATTGTTATCGCGCTCACGCTGATAAACAGTAAACCCTTCACCCGAAAGCTGCTCGCTAAGGCGCTGCGCATTACCGGGCTCTCCAAAGCTGCCGACTTGCACCGCCCACTCTCCCTGAGCACTTGCTGAGGGGGTGGATGAGCTAGATGAGGAGCTTTGCGATGAACGTTGTGAAGAGCCCTGTGAAGAACCTTCACTGCTGTTTTGACCGCTGCCACTATTGCTGGCAATCAGGTCAGCAATAGGGTCGCTATCGGAGGTCTCCGGCTCTTCATCCGGTTGACTGGATCCCGCCGCCTCGGGACTCGAGGGCGACTGATTAGCAGCAGTAATTTGATCGGTTTCCGGCAACCTCGGATCGACGTCAATAGGCATATCGCCCTCTTCATTACGGGCCGCTGACGATAGAGACGGCTCGCCGATGGTTGAAGGCCTTTCCGGTGCAGGAACGTCACGGCGCTCCACTTCAACGGGCTGCTCGATCACAAAGTTCGGCTGGGGACGTTCTTCCCTTGGTGCGGGGTCGCTCATTAGCCACGGCACAAAGATCGCCAGTAGCGCGAGCAGAATCACAATACCGCTAATGCGTTCCGTTTTACCGTATTTCATTTCCGTCTCCATCAAGCGACGCAGCGCCTGTTGGCAGTGGCCGAGCTAACAGTGCCGCTACTGTAAAGAACGACCCGGTGGCCAAGACACGATCATTGGGCGTTAACATGTTAGCGAGCCAATCGACGCCTGCTTGCGGCGAATCAGCACTAAAATGCACCCGCCCTCCCTGAGCTATAATACGTTGCGACAACTCGCTTGCCTGGCAACCTCGCTCTCCGCTCAACGACACGCACACCCAATCACTAATGCGAGACGCTAACGTCTGTATGACACCGTCAATATCCTTATCATTCAACATGCCAATAAGGCCCCACTGCCGACCACCTTCCGGAGGTTGCGGCAAATGGCGAACGACATACTCGGCAGCATGAGGATTATGACCTACATCCAGGCACCAAGGCCCAATCCATTGCAGCCGCCCCGGCAACTGCACAGAACTCAACGCAGCTTGCACGCGCGCCGCTTCCAACCCAAGCCCTGCAAGCACAAGCGCCTGCAAAGCAGTGGCGGCGTTATCGATAGGCAGCCCCGGCTCGGGAAGCTCGTCAATAACAATGCGTTGACCATCCGGATGCTGCCCCTGCCAGCGCCATTGCGAAGGCTCAGAAGCCATCGTCTGACGGGCAAATTGCTGGCCCAAACAAAACATAGGCGCCGCCAGCACCTGAGCACATTCAGCGACACTGGAAGGTAACGTTTGGCTACCTAGCACGGCGGGACGATTGGCACGAAAAATACCGGCTTTTTCACGCCCAATCTGGGCTAAATCGGTGCCTAAAAAGTTAGCGTGATCCTGAGCAATAGTGGTAACAATGGCCACATCTGCATCAATAATATTGACTGCATCAAGGCGACCACCCAGCCCCACTTCTAGCACCGCAAGATCAAGCTTTGCATTGGCCAAGCACCACAGTCCGCACAGTGTCCCCGCTTCAAAATAGGTCAGGCTGATTTCACTGCCCTGCAATCGTGCCTGCTCAACCCGCTCAAAGCCTTGCACCAGCAGTTGGTCGTCGGCTTCCTGATCATCGATTTTAACGCGTTCGTTGTAGCGCAATAAATGGGGAGAAGTGTAGGTACCCACTCGCCAACCATGGGCACGGGCAACGCTATCAATCATGGCAAGGGTTGAGCCCTTGCCGTTGGTGCCTGCTACCGTAATAACGCGGGGGGCGATGGGGCTTGAAAGCAGCCCCATCCGTTTAGCCACCTGCGAGACCCGCTCCAGGCCCATATCAATCCCTACCGGATGCAGCGTTTCCAAATGCTGGAGCCACTGTTGCAAAGAGTAGAGCGGCAAAGAAGGTGTCTGCAGAGAGTCAGGCATTGCGCGAATGGTCATCACTCTTAACGAAAGTGGTGTCCTTCTTAGGCGCCTCAACTTTCTCGAACGTTACGTCAGCGGTTTCCGCCAAGCTATCTTCCTCAACGATAGGCTCAACGACCTCAGCATCATCAGGATTGGTCGAACTCACCGGCGTTGCGTCGTGGTGGGTTAACTTACGCAGCACACTACCCACGCGGGCACGCATTTCATGACGATGAACGATCATGTCGACGGTACCGTGCTCAAGCAGAAACTCGCTGCGCTGGAACCCTTCTGGCAAGGTTTCACGCACCGTTTGCTCGATGACCCTGGGGCCTGCAAAACCAATCAAGGCATTGGGTTCGGCAATATTCAAGTCACCCAACATGGCTAGTGAGGCTGAAACACCGCCAAAGACGGGATCCGTAAGCACAGAAATATACGGCACACCCGCTTGTTTGAGCTTTTCAAGCGCGGCGGATGTTTTAGCCATCTGCATCAACGAGAAGAGCGCTTCCTGCATACGTGCCCCACCGGAGGCGGCAAAGCACACCAGCGGGATGTTCTCTTCCAGCGCCACGGTAGCGGCGCGAACAAATTTCTCGCCGACCACTGCCCCCATTGAGCCGCCCATAAAGGTGAACTCAAAGGCAACGGCAACGACCGGAAGACCATCCAACTCACCGCGCATAGCGACCAGCGCATCTTTCTCGCCAGTATCTTTTTGCGCCGCAGTCAGGCGGTCTTTGTATTTTTTAGAGTCGCGAAACTTCAACCGATCATTGGGTTCGATTTCCGCCGCGATCTCTTCGCGTTCTGCTTTATCCAAGAACCAGTCCAAGCGTTTGCGTGCCGTCAAGCGCAGGTGGTGATCGCACTTGGGACAGACGCTGTTATGTTTCTCTAGCTCAGGGAGGTAGAGAACCGCTTCGCACTTGGGACATTTACGCCAGAGGCCGTCGGGCACGCTAGCGCGACGGTCTTTACGCTGGATGCGACCCATGGAGGGTACGATCTTGTCTAACCAGCTCATATCAAAAAGGCTTCCGTTATACGTCAACGCCTGGCAGAACCAGGCTCGATGAGTGTCGTGAATCTATTCAGTATAGGCGATAAAGCAATTCGCTTTAGGCATCCATCGCCGTACGCATCTCTGCTAATACACTTTTCAACTGGCCCGCAATGGTTTCCGGCGCATCGACACTTTCAGCGATGCGGTTAACCAAAGCGCTACCTACAATCACACCATCGGCGACTTTAGCTACTTCAGCGGCCGTCACGCCATCGCGGATACCGAAACCAACACATAGCGGTAAATCGGTCATCCCCCGCAGCGGCGCCAAGTGCTCGGCCACATCGTCTGCGTTCAGGGTGGCGGCACCGGTCACGCCTTTCAGCGAAACGTAGTAGAGGTAGCCCTCGCCATGGGCGCATATTGTAGCGGCACGCTGGTTAGAAGTGGTAGGCGCAACCAAAAAAATCGCCGCTAAATCTCGCGATTTCAGCAGCGGCCCAATCTCTTCGGCCTCTTCAGGCGGCATATCCACTATCAGCACACCATCAACGCCCACGCTGGCAGCTTGATCGGCAAAGTTTTCGTAGCCAATTCGCTCAATCGGATTCAAGTAGCCCATCAACACAACCGGTGTGGTGGTATCGGTTTGGCGGAACTCTTTGACCATCTGCATAAGGTCAACCAGCCGCGTGCCCTGCTTTAACGCACGCTCACAGGCTTTTTGAATGACCGGGCCATCCGCCATGGGGTCGGAAAAAGGCACGCCTAGCTCAATCACATCGGCACCTGCTTCCACCAGAGCATGCATAAAACCAACGGTGTACTGAGGTGCTGGATCACCTGCGGTGATGTAAGGGATCAGGGCCTTGCGGCCCTGCTGCTTAAGTTCACTGAAACGCTGATCAATACGGTTCATGCTCGCCCTTAAAAAAAGCTGACCTTAAAATTCGATGCCATCAATCTTAGCAACGGTCATGATGTCTTTGTCGCCACGCCCGGAGAGGTTGACCACGATATGCTGGTCAGGACGCATGGTAGGCGCCAACACCTTGGCATGGGCCAGCGCATGGGCCGACTCAAGGGCCGGCATAATGCCTTCCATGTGGGTCAGTTCGCGAAACGCTTCGAGCACTTCTTTATCGTTAGCGGCCACATAGGAGACCCGACCCACGTCTTTCCAAAGCGCGTGTTCGGGGCCTACGCCAGGATAATCCAGGCCAGCTGAAATGGAGTGCGTATCCGACACCTGCCCGGCTTCATCTGACATTAAGTAGGTGCGATTGCCGTGGAGCACGCCACGCGGCGCATTGGATGCCAGCGGCGCCGCGTGGCGGCCGGTTTCGACGCCATCGCCACCGGCCTCCACGCCATACATGGCCACGTCGTCATCTTCCACAAAGGGGTAGAACAGACCCAAAGCATTAGAGCCACCGCCCACGCAGGCAATCAGCGCATCGGGAAGACGGCCGATCTGCTCCAGCGACTGGCGGCGCGCTTCACGCCCCACCACCGCGTTGAAATCGCGCACCAGCAGCGGATAAGGGTGCGGGCCCGCCACGGTACCGATGATATAGAAGGTGTTGTCAACGTTGGTGACCCAGTCACGCAGCGCTTCGTTCATGGCGTCTTTGAGGGTGCGGGTACCGGACTCTACCGGAATGACCCGAGCGCCCAGTAGGCGCATACGGTAAACGTTAAGCTTTTGGCGCTGTACGTCTTCAGCCCCCATATACACGTCGCACTCAAGCCCTAGGCGAGCAGCAACGGTCGCCGAGGCAACGCCATGCTGGCCCGCCCCGGTTTCAGCGATAATGCGTGGTTTGCCGGTTTTTTTGGCCAGCAGTGCCTGACCAATGGTGTTGTTTACCTTGTGAGCGCCGGTATGATTCAGATCTTCCCGTTTCAACCAAATCTGTGCGCCCCCAAGACTCGCCGACCAGCGTTTGGCGTGGTAGAGCGGCGATGGACGTCCCACATAGTGGGCAAGATCGTAGTCAAACTCGGCCTGAAAGTCGGGGTCATCACGCAGGCTTAAGTACGTTTTCTCCAACTCTTCCAACGCAAAGCTCAGGGTTTCTGACACAAACCGACCGCCGTAAGGGCCAAAATGACCACGGGCATCCGGCATTCGGGTCAGATCGCTGAACTTGGTTTTTGGTGTAGGCGTCGCAGAAACAGTCACAGGGATACCTCACAAGATCGCCAGAGCAGGCAAACAATAAATGAATCGACGTAAACACGTAGCTCGATAAAATACCCATAAGCAATACGCATAAATTACACAAAAACTAGGCTTACATAAACTTATGCGGGGAACGCTAGTGGGTGTCGGCTAACGCCACATGACGCACGAAAGACGCCATTTTGTCAGCATCTTTACAGCCGTGAGAGGCTTCAATACCACCGGACACATCCACTGCATAAGGCGCTACCTGACGCACAGCGTCAGCAATGTTATCAGCACTCAGCCCACCGGCGAGGATAACAGGTTTTGCAAGATTTGCGGGAATTCTAGACCAATCAAAGGTCTCCCCCGTGCCTCCCGGCGTCCCCGGTCGATATGCGTCTAGCAGCAGCGCCTGAGCATGATGATAGCGCTCGGCCTCATGGGTAAGATCTATCTCATCGCGCATGCGTAGCGCTTTCATCCAGGGTAGCGAAAAGCGCTGGCACTCATCGGGCGTTTCATTACCATGAAACTGAAGCATATCGAGATAGGGCAAGCACTGCTCAATGAGCTCAGCAGGCTGGTCGACAAACAGCCCCACGCGGGTCACAAAGGCAGGCACACGGACAGAGAGCGCCACCAGTTGTTCGACATTCACGCTGCGCGCACTTTTTGGCCACATAACGAAACCCAAGGCATCCACGCCCAGCGCCACGGCGAGGTCAATATCCTCATCACGCGTAAAACCACAGAACTTTATTCGGGTGCGGATTTGCGGAGAAGCACTCATGACGACGCCTCCTGTTTAGGGGTAGCTGCCGGGTTACACAACGAGCGATTGCGTCGATAGGCCACCCGTGGCGTATCAGGAAGCTCGCGCTCTCCCGTCCACTCGCCAGTAAATGAGAGCAGATGCGGCCCCAACGGCTCTTTAGGCAGATCAAAGCGCTCATCGTAGACCGAATCGACAAAATGCAGCCCGCAGGCGGGTGCTGTCACATCCCCTTTGCGACGGTTTTTAAGCGCTAAAAGTTCACCAATATAAGCTTCATCCTGGGCACCGCGTCCGACGCTCACCAGCGCCCCGGCAATGTTGCGAATCATGTGGTGTAAGAACGCGTTGCCTTGAATATCGATCATCACCAACTGGCCGTAGCGCTTTACGTCCACAAAGTGCATATGTCGCCAGGGGGTTTTGGACTGACACCCAGCGGCCCGGAAGCTGGAAAAATCGTGCTCGCCTACCAGCGCCTGGGCAGCCCGGTGCATGGCATCGGCGTCTAACGGGTCACGGCACCAGGTCACATTGGCCCGCTCCAATACCGGGCGGCTGATCTGGTTCAGCAGCACGTAGCGGTAGCGGCGCCCCAGGGCGCATAGGCGTGAATGAAAGTCATCGCCCACTGGCTTCACCCAGCGTACAGCAACGTCGCGGGGCAAATGAGTATTAGCGCCAAAGATCCAGGCTTTTTCGGAGCGCCCTACCGGCGGGTCAAAATGGACGATCTGACGGGTCGCATGCACCCCCGAATCGGTGCGCCCACTGGCATTCACCCGGATAGGCTCATTGGCCACCTTGGACAGCGCATCCTCTAACGATGCCTGAACCGATGCAGCATGGTTTAAGCGCTGAAAACCGCAGTAGCGGGTACCATCGTACTCGATACCCATTGCCAAGCGGCCGGTAAGCGGAATTTTTTCATCGAAGTGATAGAACAGCGTCATCAAGCCACATCATTTTGAAGATTTTGAAGGATCGCTATTATCCAGGCCTCGCGGCTTGAATGCTACCTCTTCAATTTCCCATTCCTCTTCAACTGGCCTACGTGGCTGTTTCGCGGGAGGCACCGGTCCGGCATGCGACTCACTGGAGAACTCTACCGTGGGCTGCATGGGGGTTTCGGTACGCAGGCCGCCCTGACTGTTTAAAGTGCTGTTTGAAGTGCTGCTAGAAGTACTGTTTAGAATCGGCGGGTGGTAATCGATAAAGCGATGGTCTGGATCCTCAGCTGTTTCAGAAGGCTTGTCGGTTTGCTGCACATGAGCATTAGCAGCCGCAGGCTCAAAGGCAGGTATACCGGCACGGATAGAAGCTAGCAGTTGGCTCATGTGCATAGAACTCGGCGGCGGTGCTAAAGAGACATTTTGAGAACGGTCAGCGGAAACAGCGTGTAGCTTCAGCCTCCGCTGACGCCCCTGCTCAGCGAGTCCCGATGCCTGACTTTTTTCATAGCGAAGGGGGTCGTCTTGCGATGGCGTCTGCCCTTGATCGTCGACCAGCCACTGATCAGTATCTAATGTCGGCGCGGCGTTAGTGGCAAGAGCATCGTTCTCAGCCTTGGGGTCTACGCGAGGCGAAGCCGCTGGCTTAACCACGGGTTCAGCCAGCGGAATGTCTTCCCAGGCCTCCTCTCGGCGCTTACGTAACCATGCCAATAGCATTAGCAGCAGTGTGATGGCGGCCAAAGCCAACGTCCACTGGTAGCGCTCAATTAAGCCAGCCACACCCGGGCTCTTCGTCTCATCCATGCTAGCAATGAGTGGCGCTGAAGGTGGCTCTTGAGCAGCCAACGTATCGCTTAGCGCCTGCGTTAGGGAGGCAACCTCACCACGCAGCTCATCAAGCTCAGCGCGCATCAGCTCACGCTCTTCGAGAACCTGCTGTAATGTCGTTTGGCTTAGGTGCAGTTGCTCGGTCAGCTCCGAACGCGTTAATGCTGCAGGCTCGTCGACTTCCTCTTCAACCCCAGCTTGGTCGGCAGCTATGGAGGTAGCAGAAACAGGCGTGGCGGCTTCAACCTTCGGTAGCGCCCCTGTTTGCAATGAGCCATTGCGGCGTTGCTGCCAGGCTTCATTCATCGCTTTGATAGCAGCATCGGCATCACCGTGAGAGCGCGCCAGAATGCGTTCAGAATTAGGCACCCGAAGTGTTTGCTCTGCACGCATGTCATTTATATTGCCCGATGGAAAGACCTCAGAGTTGGCCTCCAGCAGCGCCAGCATCATCTGCTGTACGCTCACCTCGTCAGATTTAATACGCTCGGCAACGCTCCATAGGGTATCGCCGCTACCCACATAGGCACTCGATGGCGACGTCGAACTAGGCTGAGCAAGCGGAGACGTGACGACACTGCTTACTGCTGACGAGCTGGGGGCAGCATTTTGAGCAAGCGCTTGATTCTGAGCATAGCCTTGGGGATCAAACAGTAGTGTTATGTCGCGAAACTGCTGCCCGTCTGGCAACTCCACCGTTAACAGCAAATCAAGCCAGGGCTCCTGCATCGTTTTATCAGAGCTTAAGCGTACCTGTCGGCGCCCCTGCTGCTCTTGAATCTGGACGCGCACGCTGGCCGCTAATGGCGTCCATTCAAGGCCTGCTGAGGCAAAGGCTGGAGGCTCGGCAACGCTGATATGAATCTCGTCGAGGGCGTAATCACTGCTTTCGAGCAGAGGGATCGAAGCATCTAAAGGCGCATCCAGATATGAGCTGACACTCGCCTGCCCAAAACCAACGGCCAGCGCAATCGGACTTACTGCACTCAACGAGAGCCATGCAATCCATGTCAGTGATTTTTTCATGAATGTTCCCTGATCACCTACTTACTTTTAACGACTGATACCAAATAACTTTACTAAGCCTTTTTTGTCATAACTTAACGAAATAACGGTGTTATTCCCACTATCAAGATGACTAGCCGAAAAAAACGGGAAGCTGCGAACAGCTTCCCGTTTTCGACTGGCGTACAACAATAAACAATTACTGTTCGCGAAGAATCTTCAACATACGCTTCAGCGGCTCTGCGGCGCCCCACAGCAACTGGTCACCCACGCTAAATGCTGAGAGGTATTCGCCGCCCATTTGCAGTTTACGCAGGCGCCCAACCGGCACTTGCAGCGTGCCAGTGGCAGCCGCAGGCGTTAGACCAGCAATGGTGGCATCTTTGTCATTAGGAATCAGCTTGACCCACTCATTGTGCTTGGCGATGCGATCTTCGATCTCATCCAACGGCACATCATGCTTCAGCTTGATAGTGAACGCCTGGCTGTGCGAGCGCATCGCGCCGATACGCACACACAGGCCATCGATGGGGATCGGGTTGTTGTCGAGCCCGAGAATCTTATTGGTCTCAACGCTGCCCTTCCACTCTTCGCGGCTCTGGCCGTTGTCTAGCTTGGTATCGATCCATGGCAGCAAGCTACCTGCCAGCGGCGCGGCAAAGTTATCGGTCGGGAAGGCACCGCTGCGCATGGCAGCCGTTACTTTACGATCGATATCCAGAATTGCGCTTGACGGATCTTTTAGCTCTTCGCCAACGCTATCGCGCAGCGTACCCATTTGGTTGAGCAACTCGCGCATGTGCTTAGCGCCCGAGCCAGAAGCCGCCTGATAGGTCATGGAGGTCATCCACTCGACCATATCGGCTTCAAACAGACCGCCCAAGCCCATCAACATCAGGCTCACGGTGCAGTTGCCACCGACAAAGGTTTTGGCGCCTTTGGCTAGCTGGTCGTCGATCACCTTGCGGTTAACCGGATCCAGCACAATCGTCGCTTCATCTTCCATACGCAACGTGCTGGCAGCGTCAATCCAGTAGCCTTTCCAGCCTGCGCTGCGCAGATCTTTATAAACCGGCTTGGTGTAATCGCCTCCCTGACAGGTGATAACGACATCCAGCGCCTTGAGCGCTTCAATATCAAAGGCGTCTTTCAGCGGAGGGACGTCTACACCGATGTCGGGGCCGGGCTGACCTACCTGGGAGGTGGTGAAAAACACCGGCTCAATGCCGTTAAAATCACCATCTTCCTGCATGCGCTGCATCAGCACTGAACCCACCATGCCGCGCCATCCCACGAAACCGACTTTCAACATATGAAGTCCTCCTGCAAAGAATGAGTCCTTGTATTATACACACTTCTTTACGGTGATTTTGAAGCCGCACTGAACAGCTAATGTTAATGGCTGAGCAAACAAAGGTGCCGGGGATAGGTCGTAGAGGGGGTCATTTGCCATGGATGGCAAATGTAGCGCCCAGGGAGGGGTTTACAGCGCCCCCTCGTAGACCTATCGCCGGAGTAGCCCGACGACTTTACTCACTGCTTAGCAAACGCCGCTAACACCGCATCGCCCATGGCATCAGTGCCGATGGTCTGCATACCTTCAGAGGCGATATCCGCAGTGCGCAGACCGTCATCCAGCACGCTGCCGACGGCGGCTTCAATACGCTCCGCCATGGCATTTTCACCCAACGAATAACGCAGCATCATGGCTACCGAAAGCATCATGGCCAGTGGGTTAGCTACATTCTGGCCGGCAATATCCGGCGCGCTACCGTGGCATGGCTCGTACATGCCCTGCCCGCTTTCGTTTAGCGAAGCAGAAGGCAGCATACCGATGGAGCCGGTCAGCATAGCGGCAGCGTCGGAAAGAATGTCGCCAAACATATTGCCAGTCACCACCACGTCAAACTGCTTGGGTGCGCGCACCAGCTGCATGGCGGCGTTATCGACGTACATATGGGAAAGCTCAACGTCCGGGTATTCCGGCGCTAAACGCTCCATCACTTCACGCCACAAGATGGTCACTTCCAGCACGTTAGCTTTATCTACTGAGCAAAGTTTCTTGCCACGCTTCTGGGCCATTTCAAAGGCGACGCGGCCAATGCGCTCAATTTCGCTTTCAGAATAAATATAGGTGTTAAAACCGACCCGCTCGCCGTTGCGTACTTCAATGCCACGGGGCTGGCCGAAGTAAATGCCGCCGGTGAGTTCGCGAACGATCATAATATCCAGCCCGGCCACCAGTTCTGGCTTCAGGCTAGAGGCGCTGGCCAACTGCGGGTAGAGCATTGCCGGGCGCAGATTGCCGAACAATCCAAGGTTTTTACGCAGCCCCAGCAGGCCTTTTTCCGGACGCTTGGAGAGATCTTCAATTTTGTCCCACTTGGGGCCACCTACTGCGCCCAACAAAATCGCACTGGCTGCTTTAGCTTTTTCCAGGGTTTCTGCGGGCAGAGGCTCGCCGTGGACATCATAGGCAGAGCCGCCCACCAAGCCCTCTTCTACTTCAATATCCAAGCCCGCTTCCTGGCACGCCTTCAACAAACGTGCCGCCTGGGCGGCAATCTCGGGGCCAATACCGTCACCCGGCAGCAGTAATACCTTATGACTCATGCTGATTCCTTAACATGTTATCGAGCGACTTTGGCCGCTTTGCGCATTGCAATGGGGTTGCAACGCGCTATCAAACTTACTGTGAAAACTGGAAAGCGTTTAGGCAGACTGCCGGAACAACCAGGGGCGCGCAGCTCTATGCTTCTGCTCAAAAGCACGAATGGCGTCTTCGTCTTTTAGCGTCAGACCAATATCGTCCAGCCCTTCCAGCAGGCAGTGTTTGCGGAACTCATCCACTTCAAACTCTAAAATCTCACCGCTCGGGGTAATGACCCGCTGGTTCTCCAAGTCCACATCCAACTGGTAGCCTTCATTGGCATCCACCTCGGCAAACAGGCGATCTATTACGTCTTCTGGGAAGGTAATCAGCAAAATGCCGTTCTTGAACGAGTTGTTGTAGAAGATATCGGCAAAGCTAGGCGCAATCACTACCTTGAAACCGAAATCTTCCAGCGCCCAAGGCGCGTGTTCACGAGAGCTGCCGCAGCCAAAATTGCGCCGAGCAAGTAGCACTTCCGCGCCTTTGAAACGCGACTGGTTCAAGACGAAATCAGGATTCAGCGGGCGCTGTGAGCAGTCCTGCCCCGGCTGGCCTTCATCCAAGTAGCGCAGTTCGTCAAACAGGTTAACGCCAAAGCCGGTGCGCTTGATCGACTTCAAAAACTGCTTAGGGATAATCAAATCGGTATCGACGTTGGCGCGGTCAAGGGGCGCTACCACGCCTTCAAAACGTTCAAATTTTTTCATGGTTTAGGCCTCCTGAGCGTGAGTGGCGTCGTTAGCGGGCAAGCTGCGAACATCAACAAAGTGACCGGCAATCGCTGCTGCCGCTGCCATGGCTGGACTGACCAAGTGCGTGCGGCCACCGTAACCCTGGCGCCCTTCAAAGTTTCGGTTAGAAGTAGAGGCGCAGTGTTCACCGGCACCCAGCTTATCCGCGTTCATGGCCAAACACATGGAGCAGCCCGGCTCGCGCCACTCAAAGCCTGCTTCAATAAAGATCTTATCCAAACCTTCCGCTTCAGCTTGGCGCTTCACCAAGCCAGAACCCGGCACCACCATGGCCAGCTTGATGGAATCAGCTACCTTTTTGCCCTTGGCGACTTTGGCGGCTTCACGTAAATCTTCAATACGCGAGTTGGTGCAGGAGCCAATAAAGATTTTATCCAGCTTGATATCAGTGATTTTCTGATTGGCGTGAAGGCCCATGTACTCTAAGGCACGAGTGTGGCTGCGCTGAACGGTTTCATCCAGCGCAGCGCTGGGATCGGGCACTTGGCCGGAAATACCGGTGACCATTTCCGGGCTGGTGCCCCAGCTCACCTGTGGCTCGATCTCTTCAGCCTGCAAAGTAACCACTTTATCGAACTGCGCATCGTCGTCAGACACCAGATTGCGCCAGTCCGCCACGGCGGCTTCCCACTGCTCTGCTGTAGGCGCGAAAGGACGCTTGGCAAGGTAATCAATCGTGGTGTCGTCAACGGCAATCAAACCTACTCGTGCACCCGCTTCAATAGCCATGTTGCACACGGTCATGCGCCCTTCCATAGAAAGCGAAGCGATCGCGCTACCGGCAAATTCAATGGCATAACCAGTGCCGCCAGCGGTACCGATCTTGCCGATAATCGCCAGCACCACATCTTTTGCTGTTACGCCCAGGCCCAGCTCGCCTTCTACGCGGACCTGCATATTCTTCATTTTCTGCGCCAGCAAGCACTGGGTCGCCATGACGTGCTCGACTTCCGAGGTACCAATACCGTGGGCCAAAGCGCCAAAGGCACCGTGGGTCGCGGTGTGGGAGTCGCCACACACCACGGTCATTCCTGGCAGCGTTGCGCCCTGTTCGGGACCCACTACGTGCACGATGCCCTGGCGCGGGTCGTTGATTTTGAACTCTTCGATGCCGTACTCAAGGCAGTTATCGTCCAGGGTTTGCACCTGAATCAGCGACACCGGGTCTTTAATACCGCTGTTGCCCTCGGCGCGCTCTTTAATGGTCGTCGGCACGTTATGGTCGGGCGTGGCCAAGTTGGCATCCAAACGCCACGGCTTACGATTAGCTAAACGCAGGCCTTCAAACGCTTGAGGCGAGGTCACCTCGTGAAGCAGCTGGCGGTCGATGTAGATCAACGCGGTGCCGTCATCACGCTGTTTAACCAAGTGCTGATTCCAGAGTTTGTCGTAAAGGGTTTGACCTGACATGTGGCTCTCCTGGGCGGTGCCCTGCTAGTTCGGTAACGCAGCCTCTTCGTGCTGCTTATATGTCGATAGCACAAGTGTTACGCGACTCGCGCATAAAAGCAATTCATGTTATTCATAGATTAGATTCCAAACAGGAATGCTTAATCAAGGATTCGTAAGTGGATACCCAAAGCCTACAAGCCTTTCTGGCTGTCGCCGATACGCAAAGTTTCTCTCGCGCGGCGGAGCAGCTTTATCTTACCCAGCCCGCCGTTAGCAAACGCATCGCTACCTTGGAGTCTCAGGTAGGTGCACGGCTGTTTGACCGCATTGGTCGGCGTATTGCGCTAACCGAAGCCGGTAATGTCTTACTGCCCCAAGCGAGGCGCATCCTGTTTACCGTTGAGGACAGCCGCCGGGCACTAGCCAACCTGTCTGGCCAAGTGGGTGGCAAGCTTACCCTGGCCACCAGCCACCATATTGGCCTGCACCGCTTACCACCACTATTAAAGCGGTACACCCAGCGCCATCCGGAAGTCGAACTCGACCTGCACTTTCTGGATTCTGAGCAGGCTTACCTGGGGGTGCTGGATGGCACTCTGGAAATGGCGGTGGTGACTCTCGCCCCCCACCCTCATGAACAACTGCAGGTCGTAGAGCTCTGGCGTGATCGGCTCTGTTTTACCTGTGCGATTGACCACCCACTTGCCAACCAAGACCCGGCACCTCAAAGCCTTCGGTCATTGGCCGACCTGTGTGAATTCAACTGCGTAATGCCGGGGGCGAAGACCTTTACAGGGTCACTTATTGCGAAACGTTTTAACGAAGCTGGTCTTCAATTGCCTGTAAGCATGGCGACCAACTATTTAGAAACGCTAAAAATGATGTGCAGCGTAGGATTAGGCTGGAGCCTGCTGCCGGAAAAGATGATCGACAGCGAACTGGTAGAGCTAAAGGTAGACACCCCGCCTATTTACCGACCGCTGGGCTATTTGGTGCATACCAATCGAACGCTTTCTAATGCAGCGCGCCGAATGATTGAGGAGCTGGAGAATACGCGGCGTGATAGTGCTATAAAATAAGCTCAAGTGCACCCGCGGCAGCGCAGCGGTGCTAAAGCTGCCCCCTACTAAGCAGCAGCCTCCACTCAGCTCTCATGCATGCGTCAGCTAAACAATTGGCGCTACAGCTAGTCTACTGGATCAATGGTTAAGCGTTGAGCCAGAGCTTGGTGGAGGGTATGCCGAGCTGCTTCGTCGAACAGCACAAAGCGGATCAGGCGCACTTTATGCAAGCTGGGCAGTATGGCTTCGAGGGTAGCCGCACACACCTGAGCGGCTTCTTCCACCGGGTAGCCGAAAGCGCCGGTAGACAGTGCCGGGAAAGCCAGCCGCTCAATACCGTGCTCATCGGCCAGTTTCAGCGCATTGCGGTAACAGTCCGCCAGCAGTTGATCCTCCGGCTTGTCGACGCCGTATACCGGGCCCAGGCAGTGAATCACCCAGCGGTTGGGCAGATTATGACCGCCGGTGAGTACCGCTTGGCCCGGGTTGATGGGCGCCATTGACTGCCCCTCTTCGGCCAGGCCGGGCCCAGCAGCGCGATGAAGCGCCCCGGCAACGCCCCCACCGGTTCTCAATTGTGCATTGGCGGCATTGACCACGGCATCTACATCGGGTTGTTGAGCGATATCGCCCACCACGCACTGCACGCTGATTCTGCTCTTGTCGCTCATAAGCTCCTCCGACTATTACCAGGCATTACGTAGCGGCCGCTGATGAAGGCTCTCCTTGCCAAGTGCTGCCGGTTATAACCCTCATTTTGGCAAACCCAAGCTCCAGTTCAAGCCAGCATTAGTAAGAGAGCGGAATTGGCGCACCATGAACTGAGCTTCTACTGCTCCCCAAATTGGGCAAACACTTCTTCCCCGGTCAGCTGCTTGGTTTTTTCTGCGAGTGAATAGTAAGTGGGCTTTTGGTCGATAAATATCTGTTCGCTTATTTTCCAATCATCCGCGCCATCAAGAAGCCCAACGGGAAGCGCGTAATGCCCACCCTGCTTTAAGCGATAGAAGAGGTGGGTGCCACACTGTTGGCAGAACCCACGCTCAGCCCATTCTGAGGAACTGAAGGTAGTTATATGCTCCGAGCCGTTAAAATCCACATCACCGGCAAACTCCACCGCAAACAGCGGCCCCCCACCCCACTTTCTGCACATCGAGCAGTGACAAACGCCGACATGGTTGCTTTTGGTGGTAACGGTGACGCTGACAATCCCGCAAAGACAAGCCCCATGAAGCTCTGTGTTGGTTACCATGTGTCTCTCCTTCAGTTCTGATCGTGTTTAACCGTCAAAAGCCAAAATAGCTACAAGGTTTCTTAGCAACACCCACCAAGATAGCTCAAAATTAGACTCTCCATTTAAGGTATGGGCGCGGCAGATAGTTTGTTGGATCGATGGTTAAACGTTGAACCAGGGCTTGGTGGAGGGGATATCGGCCCGCTTCGATGCCCAGAGCCCTGCCAGCGCAGAAATCGTTCTGTACATCCACGGTGATCGTCGCATCCTGTGAGCAAAGTTTTTCCGCACTACATATAATCACCTCCTTTTAGCTTGTCGGCGTTGCAACATCGTTACTAAATAGTGCTGCAGGTATCAACCTCCCAACGGACGATCTTGACCGAACATGATTCGGTGCCCCTCTGGCGTTGCCACACCAAACTCACGCAGTCCCCAAGGCTTATCAGCTATTGCCTGGAAAATCTCAGCGCCACTCTGCTGATAATCACGATATATCTCGTCTATGCCCTCACAGTTTACATATGCGAAGTACGAGTGCTCATGCGTATCACGGGCAGGAAGTTCGTCCGGGCAGTACCCCAACATAACGTGAAAGCTACCAAGGCTAAGGAACGACCAGCCATCTACACGGAAACGGACAGAAAATCCGAGTTTGTCGAGAAAGTAACTCTCGGTCTTCTCAAGATCGTTAACCGCCAGCACATGTTGGGTTGCTTTTACCTCAAACACTTACGACTCCTTTTACCCATATGGATACTTATAATGCCAAGCACTGCGGCGCGAGTTTAGAAGCGTTCGGAGGCTGTAAGCCATGTGCTGCTTCGTTTTGTTATGATCAAAAGGTAGTATCCGCAACGGCATACATTTTCCATCCATCGGCCGTCTTGGTGAAAGCATAGAACCCATGAACACTCTCAATTTTCGAACCATCTTTTTTGCATCTGACAGCAGAGGCAACTGCATGAGCTTCACTATCATTGACAGCTGTCACCTCAAACTTCCAGTCGACAGAATGATCCCAACCCTTTTCCTTTTTAAGGCTTTTGGGATCTATCGGATAGGAATCACACATTGTCACCGAGCCATTTTTAATATATGCGATTGGATATTTGACCATTTTATCGATCAACGTTACGTCGTTGCTCTTAAATCCAGCAACATAGTATTCCATGTAAGTTTTATGCACTTCAGACCGTAACTCTTCGAACGACATACCACCTCCTCAACACGTACCATAACACTTGAATAAACGGATCCAGTCATGCTTGTATGGCGTTTAAGCATGCATATAGCGACACTACAAAGCCTTGATCGACTAAGCCACGACGCTTTCCTCACTACGCACGGGGTCGGCTTAACAGATAGTCGAGATGCGCACGCACCTCTGGCCATTCGCCCTTGTGCAGGCTATACATCACCGTATCGCGAATAGTACCGTCTCGGCGCAGCACGTTGCCACGGATCACGCCGTCCTTTTTCGCGCCTAGGCGCTCAATTGCACGCTGACTGGCAAAATTGAAGTTGTCAGTACGCCAGCCGACTACATTACAGCCCAGCGTCTCAAAAGCGTGTGTCAATAGCAGCAGCTTGCAAGTGGTGTTGACATGCGTGTGCTGCACTCGCTTGGCGTACCACGTGTAGCCAATTTCCACTCTTTTTACGTCAGGCAAAATATCATGGTAACTCGTAGAGCCAAGCACCGTACCACTGGCCTCTTCAATGACGGTAAAGGCAAAGCGGTGGCCTTCCTCTCGGGCTTTCAAAGCGGTATCAATATAGCGGTGCGTCTCGTCAGGCGCTGGTACCGATGTAATGCGCAGGTTCCATAGCTCCCCGTCCGCTGCGGCAGCGCGCAGACCAGCTTCGTGGTTGAGTGTAAGCGGCACGATTTTTACGCCGCGCGCAGAGAGGGTGACGGGTTCAATAAAGGCCATATGTGTACTCAAATATCTTCTGTAGGCGGTCAAGGGAGAAGCTTAACGATGAGCGTAAACAGCTGGATTTAAAGCAGCCAGGACGCATTGACGTGTTTATTAACCATAGAGGCCAAACATTGAGAGGCCTTAAAGAACCCTCGTTTGCTTGTAGGATTACAGCTTGAGTTTCATTCCTTCGTGAGACGCTACAAAGCCGAAGCCCTCATAAAAGCGTAATGCATCCGGCCTCAACTTGTCAGTTGTGAGCTGAACCAGAACACACCCTCTTTCTTTAGCGCGATTTATGGCCCACTCAAACATAGCGCGACCAATTCCAGATGACCGGATTTCCTTGGATACGCGAACGCCCTCTATCAGAGCTCGCCATCCCCCCTGGTAGGTTAGATATGGAATGAAGGTAATTTGAAGCACGCCCACAATATGACGACCTGTAACTGCAACTACCAACTCATTGTTAGGATCAGCATCGATAGCTTCGAAGGCCATATGATAGGAACGAGACAGAGGATTTGAAGGATCTTCACGCTTTAGACCAAGGCTATCATCGGCGAGCATCTGAACGATAGCTTGCAGATCGTGGTGGGTGGCCACGCGAAACGAAACGCTTTTCTCTAGAGTCTCGCACATCTCAATTCCTCCTTTGAATGGCTAGGGCGAAGTGCAAGGGCAACCTGCAATGTGCAGTTTTTTTGTGCACAGCTAGGAGCACAGCGACCACACAAAAAATGTGCATGTTGTAAGCTGACCTTCGAAATGAATGGTTAGATTACAACGCACCGGTCTTGCTTATGGTTCCAAGAGAAACCGCAACCAGCTTCTCCTCGCCATTTCCTTGCGAGTATACTTTACACTCACAAGTAGACTGGTGCTTACCTGAGTATAAAACTGTAGATCTAGCAACCAACCGATCTCCGACAGCAGGCCGGACATAGTTTACTTTGTATTCTGAGGTAACGCAGCTTCCTAGTACTGACGCGCCAGCAAAGGTGATGCAGTTATCAGCCAAATAGCTAACGATACCACCATGCGCAAAACCGTTGTTTTGCTTAAACTCTTCTCTCATTTTAAGGCTTATTTCAGCAAAGCCAGTTTCAAATACTTCCAAGTTTGCACCCAACAGCAAGCTGAAGGGCTGCTGGGATAGAATTTCTTTCCCTTTTTCTAACATGCTGGCCAATTTGGTGCTCCTTAATTTCGCACACTGAACATTTTATACCCATGACCACAGCGTATTATTCATTCATAGCAATGAAGAGCAATTCTTCCGCGCCAGTATTTTTAATAATTCATCTGCACCTTTATTTGTTCTAATCGTATAGGTGGCAATATCTCTTCCTACTGAGCTCAAGGTTAGATCATCTTTAAACCCAAACACCTCATCATACTTAAAAGACCAATAAAGCGATGAAAAATTAAGCTTATCTCGAATAGCTACTCGATAGACTCTTAGCCAACGTGGCGGCTTCATACATACAAGAACGGTAGCTCTAGATGCTCTATCCGAATAGGTTCTGGAGTTTCCTCCTTCAATGATCCATTGATGTTTTGATGCCCAGGACCTTACTGTGCAATCAATTTCAGAGTTTGGCCGAAGCTTCCCCTTCTCGTCATGAACGGCCTCATCAACACAATAAACAGCTATGTCAAGAACTCTCGACAGTCTAAGAGCCAACCTGGATTTACCTGAGCCAGGGCCTCCGAAGATCATTATTCGTGTCGCGCTCATCCCTTCTCTCTTTGTACCTAGCGCTGAATTAAACCGAACTGCTTTGCGGCATCGGTTTAAATGAATTATTAAACCTTACCGCTCAGTCAGAGCGAGCTGTAAGCCTAATCCCGCGAACGCCGCTGAGAAGCTTCTGCGCAACCAATTCTGAATCTTCGGTGACTCAATAACGGCTGCTCTAAACGCATGGGCAAGCTGCCCGTAGATGACGAAGACAACAAATGTCATCGCCATGAAAATAGCGCTCAGCCCGAACAATTGTCCTAATGATGACTGGGCGTCAGTTGCAACGAACTGCGGCAAGAAGGCCAAGAAGAAAATGGTCAGCTTGGGGTTGAGGATATTCAGCAGAAACGCCTTGCTCATAAGCGAAACGGCATCGCCCTTTCGCTTCACCTCATGAACAGAGAAAGCGCTTCGATCACGCCAAGTAACAACGGCAAGGTAAAGAAGATACGCGACACCCGCATACTTGAGTACCTGAAATGCTATCGCGCTCGTATGCATGATGGCCGCCAGGCCCAGAACAGTAGCCAGCAGGTGCGGCACAATACCAAGTGTACAGCCGAGAGAAGCATAGAGACTTGCCAGACGCCCATACATTAAGCCAATGGAAACGGTAAAGATAACACCTGTGCCTGGAATAAGTACGACAACCAACGAGGTAAGCAAGAATTCAGCAGAGAACATGAATGACGGCTCCTCTATCAGGCACGCCGCTGCCCAATGCAAAGCAACGCAGTAGGGTCCAAGTCCGCAGGCAATCTCAATACTTCTTTCACCCTTGGATCGTCGAAACCTGCCACTAGAACACAACCAACTCCGAGAGCAGTGCTCTGAAGGTGGACATTTTGTGCTAGAGCACCAGTTTCCATATATACATAGCGAGCGCCGCGCGCTCCCTGGGGTGGCTGAGCTTCAAAGTGCTGAATTGCCTCTCCCAGTTTCGCGGCAACTCCGATGATGAGAGCCGCTTCTTTCAACCATGGTTGATCGCCAATCCCTAGCGCTTGCACTGCCCCTTCCGGAACACGGTTCCCAATTAACTTTAACGAATGGTTATCAGCCTGATACTCATAGATACCGGGCTCAAGTTCCGATACCCGTTGCACCAAAATTTTTAGGTGCAGCGGGTATAATCCACCTGCCGATGGCGTTGCTCTTTTTTTATCCAGCCCTGTTACGCCCTGGGCCGACCAAAGCAATTGAGACAAAACACCGATAGGGAGCGGTGCATTCGTGTACTCCCTCACGCTGCGCCGAGCCGCAATACTGCCAACCAATGACTTGGAGCCTTGCTGTTCTGGTGCAGGTAAGTCGAAGACCATACGTTTACTCCCTATCCATAACAGTGATTATGCGATGCTAATCGACGACGAACAACGTAGCCCCCTGCTCCGTCGAAGAACGATGAAGTTCAGCATTGTCGGCAACTTGATAGCTCGAACCAGGCGTGAGAACAAAACAACGACCATCGTCTAGCTCAGTATGAAGCTCACCTTCGAGGCAGAGCAATATGTGCCCTTTAGCACACCAATGATCCGCCAGATAGCCAGGACTGTACTCAACCATACGAACCCGGATATCCCCGAAATTTCGAGTCTTCCAATAAGCAACACCGTATTCTCCGGAGTGCTCAGTCCTCTCAACTTCAGACCAATCCGTGACCCCGAAAGATAAATCTGTAATGTTCAAGTTACTTCTCCATCAGCACATACCGGAGCTTGAGCTGCGCAGAAGCGCGCAGTAATCAGTTCGAAGCGCTGGTTAGATTGTACTTTGTTTCACTTTTGGCATCAGGTGAAGCATATAATCTTTTTTACCGATCGGCACTCCGACACTGCGCAATATCGAGTAAGTCGTGACCAGGTGAAAGTAGAAGTTGGGCAGCAAGAAATCCGCGACATACTCCTCGCCTGTTAGGTCTACGTATATTCCGCCACCCAATTCCAGGTGCTTGTGTTCGGGCACGTTCTCGTGGTCGATTGCCTGATTAGCGACCAGTGCCAGCATTCAGAAGATGTTCAAGAGTGGCGAGTCGGGAGTCGAAGGCATGCGCTAGGGAGGTAATTGCTGAGGCCGTCATTTGAGGCTCCACAAGATCAGACTGGAAGGGTTCGTGTGCAATCTAACGCCAGCCAGCATCCGCGGCTACGGAAAAGTATCCCTCTTTGCTTCAGAAGCCCAAAAACAGCATGTCCAACGCTGTGGAAATTTCGTCTTGCTGCTCAACAAGGCTACCGGCACCAAAACACAATTCGCTTTCAGGCACAGCAGCCATGTACTGAGGAGCCATTACCACCTCTTGACCCTCAATGTTAAATATAGGATTCAGCCTCTGGGCAGGGGACGGCGCCGAGGGTTTGGGCAACAGTGGCACGACAACTCGGGTGTTCAAACCACTGAGCAGGTCTGATTGCACATCCAGCAGATAGCCCGCCCCATCCTGATTTTCAAAAATATCGAAACGGGCCATCAGAACTGACGGTGCCGTGCAAGAGGCAAACCATTAGCTTCAACGTATTCATTCGAGCTTGCGAGGGCACTGGCATTATCTTCCAGCCACTTCTTCTGCTTGTGAAGCTTCACAGCCTCCGCGATCCCCGCTTCTGCTGATCGTGAAATATTGATGCCCAGAGTTTTTGCCTCTTTGAGAAGAGCACTATCAAGCGATAGGTTCGTGGGCTTTCGTATGGATTTGGTAGCTTCAACAGCTTGCATGGTTCATTTCTCACGCAGGATCATGCACTAATTATATGCGCATATTTACTGCACATCAAAACTCTGCGGCGTCAGAACTTGCCTAATGCCTCCTCAATCTCGTCAGCATGGCAGTTGACGAAGCTTCTCAGCATGATGAAGTGGGGCACGGTATCGCAGCACCACCTCATCTCGCGACTGGAGGCGAAACTGCAACGGAAAGGCTGTCGCTGTGCTTGGCTTTTTTAAGCCATTATACTCGCCCAGGACGCCTAAAGCGCTTGCGTGCTTGTTCCACTTTTGCTCTGAAGACGCATCCATCAGAGTGGTCATTTACAAGCCCCATTGCCTGCATAAAAGCATAGATGGTCGTGGGGCCAACGAACTTCCAGCCTTGCTTTTTCAAAGCCTTCGATAGCGCAACGGATTCCTCCGAAGTTGATGCTGTCTGTGGCTCAGGCAAACTATTTTCGTCTGGCTCGAATTGCCAGAAGTAAGCAGCCAGTGAACCTTCCTGCTCCACGAGCTCTCTGGCCCTTCTTGCATTGTTGATCACAGCTTCGATCTTTCCTCGATGCCTGACAATCCTTTCATCCTTCAATAGCCGCTCGATATCAGAATTATTGTATTTTGCCACTATATTGAAATCGAAATTGGAAAAAGCAGCACGGAAATTCTCTCGTTTAGCTAGAATTGTTCGCCAACTCAGACCGGATTGAAAGCTTTCGAGGCACAGCTTTTCAAACAACCTGATATCGTCATCAACTGGATAGCCCCACTCATTATCGTGGTATTCAAAGAACTCAGGAGCAGCCGAACACCAGCTGCAACGCAATTCTCCGTCAGGGCCTTGAACAGTAGAGTTCATCGCCCCCCCCCCTCACTTGGCCAGAAGAAAGCCCAGACGCTCATCTGCTTTTTTTGGTTCAATTTCAAGTATTTCTGCCGTAACGACATTCTCGGCCACAAATGGGTCTTGATTAACTCGGCTCTCAAGAGCTTCCCTTGACTCACCATGAGCAAGAACAGAACCTCCAAGACCGGGTTGAAGACTGCCAACCACTAAGAAAACCTTATCCTCAAACCCCCGCCTGATCCATTGATTATGACTTTCCATAAAATCACTGGCTTGATCCTTGTTTTCTGAGAACCGCAAAAGAACGACAAACATTAAAGCACCTCCGATTGATTGTTGGTTGCAGTTGTAATGGAGGCCAACCAGTCATCCAGGCGGCTTACCTCCATGTGAATGAATTTCTCATCCTGGAATGCACTAGAAAGTGTCGCTATTCCTTGACTGAAAGCGAGTAGGTGCATTGCCAACTCATCGGCGTCATCAGAACGGCCAAGTTGTTCGAATTGTCGGCGCAACCAAGTTCTAAATAACGTAAACAACTCGTTTGCGTGGCTTCTTGCGGGGTGATCCAGCTTGGCAAGTTCCGTGCAGAGCGTCCCTACCGGACAGCCATAACGCTTAATTTTGGCGCGATTCATTACCAGAATATTGATGAAACAGCGGATACGATCCGTTGGCGTGTCGCCTTCTAGCTCCCAGTTATCGAGCATTGAGTTCGTGCGAATAAGACGATGATTGATTACGGCATCCAGGATTTCGTCCTTGGTCTTGAAGTGGTAGTAGAAATTTCCTCGTGAAATGCCTAGAGCTTCCGCAATTTGCGCGAAAGATGTGTGCTCAAACCCCTGCTCATAGAACAGATGATCTGCCTGATCGACAATTCGATCTTTTGTTAGTTTATTGACCACCGAAGCGCCTCCCGGCAACTATTCAGAGCTATAGGACAACCGTCCTATTTTTTAAACCTAGGACAGTGGACCTAATGAGTCAAGAGGTAACTACGGGAAGTTTGATGGGACGGAGTGAGTGCTCTGACGCCCTCAAGCAGCCAACACGCGTGGCGTTGTAGTGAAGGCGAAGCCTCAACGGAAAAGACGTCGCCGTGCCTGGCCTTGCTTAGCGAAAGATGGCCTAACGCTATACCGAGACATCATTTTCGGTCTGAAGCTCGCTGCCGAAGTCTCCGGTATTGACCACGCCTCGGAGCTCAATAAGGAGAACATGGCATTCACCTTCAGCGAAGGGCCCTACGCTCCACACCTTTGGGAACAACATTCATCTCTCTTTCGGGTAGATGAACAGTACCACCCCCGAGTGTGATTCCCTGTGTTCCTTTAACAATCAGGAAAACCTCGTCAGTATCTTTAATGATCATGCCAAACAAAATCGCCCTGAAGTTTTGCCAGTTTGAGCTGATAGTCGCTCATCTCCGCGACGACGCGTGGCGACCAGTGTTCCGAAAACTTACTGAACTTTTCGGCCAAACTAACTACGTCTGATTGCATTGATGTATACCTCTACCTTCTTGAGAAAAGCGAAAATGGCACTCGTTTGGAGGCACCCTTATCATGCTTTGTGATATAAAACCTCCACTTCCGTATACTTATTCAGTAAATAACATCCTTTCTCATGATTAAGTCATTTTGTACTTCATCGCCCATTATAAAGTCATGAACTCCAATTTCGGAAAAACCATTTTTCATGTAAAAGCCTATCGCGGCCGAATTTTTCTCCCAGACACCTAACCATACAAAGCCTTTCCTTAATTGTTCTGCCCTTTTGAGCCCATACCTTATCAGAAGCTTACCCAACCCTATCGATTTATATTGATCCTTTATATATATCCTTTCTATCTCTAGACCGTTTTCACTCTTTAAATCAGACTGAGCACTATTGATGTTTAGCTTAAGGTAACCAGAGACTTTACTATCTACATATATGAAAAAGAACTCACTATCTTTATTCATGATTTCTTCACGTATTTTATTTTGTTCAAATGCCTCCTCCAAATATTTTTTCATCACATCATCTGAACAAGATCCCTGAAACGTATCAAGATATGTCACCTTTCCAATTTCAACTAACTCATCAAGATTTTTAAGGTCACATTTTTCTATTTTTACTTTTTCATCGAACAAAACACTCCTCCTTGAACCCGAATAATTTTTTGCATATAACACCACAATCACGCACTTGTTGCGTGCATTGCTTTGTTAGCCAACGCCAGCTGAATATCCGGCAGATTATCTGCCACCTCTTTATACGTCTTTTTTGTTTTAAGCACTTCAAGAACAGGCCATATGGGCTTTGCCCATATCTCCGGAAGGTCGGCTTCCCCATCTGAGACCAACGGAAATGCCAAATGCTCAGTCGGGGGACAAAACTCAGCTGCAACACCGGTCTTGTTCCCCCTGGCATCAACTCGATACCAACCATGCCTTTCAAGGTATACGGCATTTAGGCCATGCAGACAAAACGGCGGTTTATCATTGCTAATAGTCAACCGCTGATAGCACAAGCCCGCGGGAATGCCGTTCGCACGCAGCAATGCCGCAAGTAAGTGGCTCTTCGCATAGCAGTAGCCCGTACCGTATCTCAGAACATCGGAAGCCTTACACGTCACAGGATCACACTCGTAATCCAAACTATGCTTAATCTGATCTCGAACGAATACAAAACACTTCTCTGCGATTAGTTCAAGGCTCTCCGTTCCGTCAGCCAGCGAGTGCGCCTTGGCCAACACCTCCGGTTTTCTCCAATCTATGTATTCCGTTGACTCTAGATATTGCTGCATGTTTCGATTTCCTACTAAGGTTACTTCGATATTGATTCGCCGTGCCTAGCCTTGATAAATCTTTATAGCACCATATGCAGCAGCGGATAGGCTTTACCCTGCCCATCAACCGGAGAGCGCCCCGTCACTTTAAAGCCAATATGCTGGTAAAAACCTAGCGCCTGCTCATTCTGTTCATTAACGTCGACTTTTGTCGCTCCCTGCTCTTTGATAGCGTAGGTCGCTAACATGGCACCAATGCCTTTTCCGCGCGCATCAGGTGAGATGAACAACATTTCAATATTACCGTCATGTACGCCGCAGAATCCCAGTATTTCGCCATTGCCGTTTTTGGCACACCTTAAATCAACAGCGTCAAAGTACTGCTCCAGAATTAACGGCTTTAGCTCCTGTAGATCATCTTCAGCCAAAAAATCGTGGGTTGCTCTAACCGATGCCTCCCAAATTTCTATTAGCTTAAGGTGATCTGCTTTTTCTACGATCTCAATATACATCACTAAACCCGATTGAAAATTTAATGCCTCGCATACCGGTGCGAGCTTGCGAGCTTTTGGCCGCAAAGTGGGCAGAAAGCCACGCTGATTCTTACAGACTCGATTGTCTGTCCCTCGTACTCTAGATAATGGATCGACTCAGAGTCTTCCTCTCCTCTGTCACCACCCCATTCAGGTTTAGGTAAACATCGGCATCACCTTCTTCAAACCATACCTCAGCGAGTGAGCAAGAAGAGCAATCATGAATCAAAATCCGAACCTCTTTGAGCTCTCATAACGTTAAAACAAAGCAGCGCATCTCACGCGTCCGCCTTCCGTGATTGTAGGCAAAACACAGGGAGTTGGAGCTCTCACACCACCCTCGAACTGCCGAGTATGCTCAACACAGCTATTAAGATTATAATCACGGACTAAGACAAGCCCATTCGACTATTGAACGCCAAGCCTCAGGCCTATTACTGTGAACACCGTCCACCGAAGTGAAAATAGCCGAACCAAGCCTGTTCGCAAAGGCCTGCACCCGAAGAATCTACACAACCAAGGCTATGACTTCCCAGCTCTCGTAAAAAGCCACCCAGCACTAGCCCCCCATGTGAAAGCGAACGCTTATGGCGACCTTTCCATCGATTTCGCAGACCCATTGGCCGTAAAAACGCTCAACGCCGCGTTATTAAGCCGATACTACGACATTGTCGACTGGGATATTCCAGAGGGCGCGCTTTGCCCTCCCATCCCAGGCAGAGCCGACTATATCCATTATATGGCGGATTTATTGGAGCTTGGGGTTGGACATGAACATTCCAGCATCAAGCTGCTCGATATAGGGACTGGAGCAAATGGAATCTACCCGCTACTGGCCTGCCAAATTTACGGCTGGCAGTGTGTGGGTAGTGACATTAACACTCAGTCGCTTGAGAACGTCGCCACGATTATCACCAACAACCCCACACTCAAAGAACGCTTCACGCTGCGCACGCAGCACGATAAAAACCACATATTTGAAGGGATCATTCAAGCTGGGGAGTTCTTTGACGTCAGCGTATGCAACCCACCCTTCCACGCCTCGCTTGATGAAGCACTTAAAGGTAGCCAGCTTAAACTCAATAACCTTGCGCGCAGTCGCGGTGAACAAAAAGCTAAAACCAAATCTCCCGTTCTGAATTTTGGCGGGCTGGAGGCAGAGCTTTGGTGTAAGGGGGGCGAACAGCTGTTTCTTAAAAAGCTAATAAGAGAAAGCCAAGTGTATTCAGCTCAATGCCGCTGGTTTAGTAGCCTGGTTTCAAAAGCTGACAATGTTAAGCCTGCAAAGAAGTTGATTCGTAAGCTCGGTGCCGTTGATATACGGGAAATAGAAATGAAACAGGGAAATAAGGTTACGAGGGTATTGGCCTGGACATTCGTCTGAGCTGTTCCCGAAGTGGCGCATGATTATGGTGACATTATCCAGCTATAAGCGAATGGAAAACCGTCAGGTCTAGCTTGTGTCCGGCTCAACGGTGCCTGACTAAAGCTGACCTTGGTAGTTGATCACCACCATGGCGTTTTGATCGTGATTATAGAGCTTGAAGCGGAGCATGTGACCACTTCTTGTCTATTTTTTCGATCCGGCCAACACTTAGGCGTCAGAGGCGGTTTTCTACAAACTCAACGCCCGCTTGAGGGGCAGACAAAGCAAAACACTGAACTCGAACATAACAGCCGTAACCACAAACGCTTATTTGAACTGAGGATACCACGCATTGGCTGCCCCTCTTGAAGGGTTTGTTAGGATATTAGTCAACCAACTCAACACCTAAGCTTTCTAACAAGTTCAATGCCTCATATCTTGAAAACTTAGCCTTTTTGACATTATTTTCTAGTACATCAATTGCGTATGCCGTTGATTCGCTAAAATCGACACCTTGCAAATTTGTTCTCATGAACAAACTATTCCTAAAGTCACTATAAGTCATTGTCGAACCTAAAAAATCACCTCCACGAAAATCAACATCATGCAACTTACATTCTTCAAAAACCAATTCATTTAAGGTCAAACCAAAGAAAGACGAGTCATTCAAAATACAACGTTTAAAAACTAACTCAAAGTCTGAGTGACAAACTGCCCAAATCGCTTTCGTCCAATCAACCCCAACTAGCTTACTATCTTGAAACTTAAGCCCAAATAGCTTTGAATTTGAAAAATCGACCAAGCTTAAATTACAGTGTTCAAATATGCAGTTGGTAAACTTACATTTCTGAAATTTAGATGCTGAGAAATCACAATCGGAGAATTGGCAATCTTCAAACTCGATACCGTTGTAGTGTTCATCAGGTGAAGAAAGCCTCGCAAAAGAAACGTCGAAATAGTGCGCATTATTCTTTAAATCTGTCATCGTATCCTCTGGATAGCCTAACGAGGCTGTAGAAAACCCGATTCGGCGGTCACGACAGTGCCCTTACGGTAGATATTCTCTGCAATACTCAGCTTCTTAAAGCGCGCTTCAACCTTCTCCAGAACTGGCTTCAGGGTGTGGTGTTCCTTGACTTCACCAAAGGTTTGAGCGTCAATGATGATCTGATGTTTCTTATCCACCGTAGCCAAACCGTTATAACCTTGAATCGTGCCTTTACTGGTGGTCATCTTGGCTCGGCGAATGTCCCGATCCAGGTCGGCTTCATCACGCGCGTAGTGCTTTAGTAGGTGATGTCGAATCAGCCCTCTCAGTTTGCTCCCGCTTCTCGCCCAACTCTTTGAACGTACCCGACACATCTTGCAGCCATCAATCGCAAAGAGTTCATTACCCAGCAAGCCTTGTTCGTGGCATACCAGCAGCACTTGTTCGAACAGCACTTCAATCTCATCGGCATGGCGACTGACAAAGCTGGCCAGTGTGGTGAAGTGAGGCACGATATCGCAGGAAAGGGCTTTGAAAATAATATTGGTCTCGCAGCTCCACTGCATCTCGCGACTGGAGGTGATGCCTTTTGAGTAAGCAAACAGGATAATCTTAAGCAGGATAGCCGGATCATAGGCCAGCCTACCGGTCGCATCGTTGCGGTACTTGGGATGGAAAACGGACACGTCGAGCTTGTGCTCGATCAGGTAGTGCACAGCGTGTTCAAAGGTGCCTAGCTGGAGCTGATCTTGGTAGTTGATCACCACCATGGCGTTCTGATCGTAGTTTCTTGGTAGTTGATCACCACCATGGCGTTCTGATCGTAGTTATAAGCCTTGAAGCGCGGCATGCTGACCACTCCTCGTCTGTTTCCTCGATCCTACCAAAACTTAGCCGTCAGCGGTTTTTTCTACAGGCTCAACGCTGTCAGCACGCGCGGCTTTGTAGCGGAGGCGAAGCCGCAACGGAAAAGCTGTCGGCGTGATTGGCCTGGTTAACGGTTTTAGATCCAAACATCGTTCTCAGCTGTTTGGCTACCAGTCTCCTCACCAGTATTCACAACGCCCCGAGGCTCGATAAGCAAAACTTTCGCTTCTTTTTCCGCACAAGGCTTGTGCTCGACTCCCTTGGGAACAACGTACATTTCGCCCTCAGAGAGATTTACATGCCCATCTCTGAAATCGATTCTGAGGCTACCCTCAAGCACGATGAATGTTTCATCGGTATCCTTGTGGTCATGCCAAACGAACTCACCCTGAATTTTAACGACCTTGAACTGATAGTCATTCATCTCAGCAATCACCTTAGGTGACCACTGCTCATTGAAAAGGCCCAGCTTGTTTTTGAAGTTTACCGCCTGATAGTTCATCCGAACTCCTTTCCGGTTGAAGTTAACGCTGGCCATCACTGGTGACAAAACCGCAGCGGAGCGGGGGGGTTGGCATCCGGCGCATGGCATGGTTATGCAGCGGTTAACGGCTTAATCCGATCAACTTCCTCCTTTACCGATTGAGCCGCAGTCCACAAATCAATAGCGCGTTGTGCATTCAGCCAAAACTCTGGAGAGTTGCCAAACAAACGAGCCAGCCGAAGTGCCATTTCAGGGCTGACAGCGCGGCGTTCACGCAACAGTTCATTGACTGACTGGCGAGAGACACCTATAGACTCAGCCAGTCCTGCAACTGTCAGGTCATAGTCCGGCAAGAAATCCTCTCTCAGCATTTCACCAGGATGAGTGGGCTTGCGCTGCATGCCGGTAGTATTAGAAAAAGTCATAGTCATTACCTCCCTCAGTGGTAGTCACACACCTCGACTTCGTATGCATCTCCATCTTCAAAACGAAAGCAGATACGCCACTGATCATTTATTGATATCGCGTGCTGGCTCTGCCTGTCTCCAGAAAGTGGATGAAGGCGGTTGCCGCGCGGCACTTTCAAGTCCTCCAACTGTTCGGCCAGGTTCACGTATTCAAGTTTTCTGGCAGCTCTCGGAGCGACATCCGCAGGAAATTTCTTTGACTTACCCTTGGAGTAAAGCTCTTGAGTTCGTTTGTCGGCAAAGGATTTGATCATAATGCAAAGCGTATTCTGTCACGTGACGCGTGTCAATAAGGTGGGGAGCGACTGCATAACGCCGTGCTTAGCGGTCGCAGTGGAGCAAAAGCGGAACGAAGATCCGAGCGCAGCGACTACAGCACATTGTTATGCCACTCCCAAGCTCAAAACATAGCTCACTAAATGTGCGAAAGCGTGAGCGATTATCGCCGCTTCCAAGCCATATCGCCAATACAGGTAACCGAACAGCACCCCGAAGGCGGTATTAGTTCCGACAATGAACAGCACCACGTAGCCCGTTAACTCGCCTGCCTGCATTGTTGCCACTGGTAAATGGCCCACGCCGAAAAGCAGCGCGCTCACGACGATGGCCAGCCAGACATAGAGGGGCCTAGGCGTACCGCTCCGATGTTGCAGGAACCGCCATGCCAGCCATACCAAGACTGTCATTAGCCCCCATCGTAAAAGCAATTCCTCTGTGACCCCGCCATAGAGCACACGCGCAATTATCGGCACTGTAAATTGATGCTCCACCTCAGCGAGGGCCGCTGGGAAGCCGAAACCGCCAATTGCGAATAGCCCAACTCCCCCCACGACCCCGGCGACCAGACTGGGTCGGAGCTGCGGCCGAAGGGCTGACCTGATCGATCCTGCCGTCACTGCGGCCTCAAAAGCAGCAGCTCGAAAGTCAACTTTCGGCGCCAGCACCACGCCCAACCACACAGCAACAGCGACTAACAGCGCACTCTGCGCAGTGCTTGCAAGTAACACCAACCATAGGGGCACAGCGAGCGTCACGTCAGCCACAAGTTGTGGTAGCACAGTGACAGTGAGCGCGACCACGCCGAGCATGCCCGCAACCCACATGCATAAGCCAAGTCGAAGTCGCTGGGGTTTCTTGGGTCCTGCTGTTGTCATCAGTGCATCCTTCGGCATAACGCTAGCGGTAACCGGCACCGGAGCGAAGCGCAGGGAACCATAGCCCGCAAGGGATATGGTGTCCGGTTGACCGCCTGGTTAAGGGCCGTTTACCCGTTGTTTTATTTTGGCACTCAATACCGAATGCCGATTCCCGATACTTTGTACCAGCTTGACCCATAGCGCCAGGAACCAGAGCACCGAATGAGCGGATTTTGCCAGCGAATGCGCCGGATTGCCCCGCGACCTGAACACCAGATTAGCAGCCAAAACCGTTGCCCGACTGAGGGCTGTTTTCAGCCTGCGGACAGCCACTGAAGCCAGCGCCAAACAACAAACCAATGAACACTGGAGCCAGGCCTTTAACGCCACGATTCAGCGGCGGCCTTTGCGTAGCGGAGCGGAGAAAAGGCCGTCCGGTGGAGGCCCATCAGGGCCGGAACGAACTGGAATGTTTTGTTAAAGTTTTTTGCCACGATACCAGTCCCCCGACTGAAATTCTGACGGGATTTCCTGCTCTGTAGGATCGTCGTAACCCATACTCTCAAGCGTGTCGAACCAGAGATCACGCTTGGACTCTGGTAGCTTTTTATCGCAGTAAGGGCAGTAGTCTATGGACGATACTGCTGTACCACCGTCATGAATGATGAGGCCATACTCATCGAACTTATCGTAGTACGAGATCAGTGCGTCAGGGCATTCGAATCTATTCTCATGCTCTGCACAATGGTGCTCCAAAGCCTTGGTCATCGCGGAACAACAATGCCTCATTGCTCGATACCTTTAACGCAGCCAACAGCGGCCGAGCATAGCGAGGTCCAGCCAGCTTTGCTGGCGATGCTGCTTGGCCATGTTAACTTTTATATTTTCCACGATATATAACCAAGTCCAATCATTATTAATCCTAATGCTACCCAAAGCAATCGATTGGAAAAGGTTATCTTTCTAGAGATTTCATCGAGTTTTTGATGCGCGACATTCTCCAAAGGGTTTTCCTGTTCATTTAATATCGCATGAGATGTTATATTTACACCTATACCGCCGCACACCAAAGTGAATGCCCACTTGTATGTAGTGATAACTTGAACAAACTCTTTAAGTTGTCGCTTGTTGTCATCTGTTAATTTTTCTAAAAATTCTTTCTGCTGATGCAGCGCTTCAAGTAACTCTATACCCACAATAGAAAATATTGCAATCAAAATCAAGTAAGAACCATAACCAAGAAAGGTCCAGCGATCTCTCTTGGTATCAAAAAAAGCCAAAATAATAACAACAATTGCTATTACAAATAGTATTCCAAAAAATGACACGGATGCTAATAGCGCTGGGTTGTCCACTACCTTTCCTTAAAGTTAACGAGGCTGTAGAAAAACCCGATTTCGAGCCGTTTCCAGCGCCTGTTGTCCTTATTCATTTACTCAGCCGGTCATCTGGCTGAGTAATCTTAATATCGGCATTTAGCCACTTGAGCGCCCAGCTAAAGCTTGTTGAAGACGGCCTTTTGCTCTTAAAAAGCAACTTACTCCGCTCTAAGCCCTTCATGACGCGGCCATGTGGCCGTAATTCGCCAACTTCTCAATATTGTGCACTAAGCAGTAGAGCTGCCACTGACTTTGCACCTTTTTCTTACCCCGAAGGCTGAAGCGGTTCAACCTTTTCGTCGTGCCAATGTTACCGAATACAGGCTCTACGACTGACATGCGATGGCTGTAAATCTCTTTGCCCTTCGGGCTATCAACCCGATGCTTCATCCAGTCCGTATAATTGGGTAAGCGTTTGCTCTCGATAATAAAAGACACTTGTCGCCCTGCGCCGTTGCGATGGTCGGCCGAGCTCGGGTTCTGCATGCATCGGTATTTCTTTGGGCAGTGCCGACATTGCAGCAAACACCCTTCAAAGTGTACCCGAATCTTGCCATTGTCAGTTTCTCGTTGCCCGCGATAGGACAGCTTTTCACCGGTTGGGCAGATACACGTTAGCTCTACTGGATCAAACTGAATCGCGCTGGCTGGCGTCGTCTCTCGCCAGCCTTTGTCCGGTAGGTGCTGGTGGCGCTTTCCGTATTTGTCTTTCTGGTCGGCGAACTTCGGATCTCGGCTGCGGAACTGATTATCAGGGATGTAGCCATTGATCTTCCGTTCGTGCAGGTACTTCATATTGGGTTTACTTGTCTCGTCCATGAGACTCGCCCTGCGGGCCAGCCTGCAGCTGGGCAAATTTATTCCCGATAAATTTGTCGTTAGCAAAGCCAGTATCGGCGGTCACGACGGGCCCGATGCCCAACTGCTTAAAACGCGCTTCAACCTTCTCCAGAACTGGCTTCAGGGTGTGATGTTCCTGGCCTTCATCAAAGGCCTGACGTCAATGATGATCTGATGTTTCTTATCCACCGTAGCCAAACCGTTATAACCTTGAATCTTGCCTTTACTGGTGGTCATCTTGGCTCGGCGAATGTCCCGGTCCAGATCGGCTTCCGTATCGGTCTCATCACACGCGTAGTGTTCCAGTAGGTGATGCCGAATTAAGCCTCTCAGTTTCTTACGTTTCTCGTCCAATTTCTTTGAACGTGCCAGACCACTCTTTGGAGGCATCGGAGGACATCTTGCAGCCATCAATTGCAAAGAGTTCGTTACCCAGCAAGCCTTGTTTGTGGCATACCAGCAGCACATGTTCGAACAGCGCTTCAATCTCATCGGCATGCCGACTGACGAAGCTTGCCAGTGTGGTGAAGTGGGGCACGGTATCGCAGGAAAGGGCTTTGCGGCGACCCGACAGAGGCGTCCGGCGGCCAACGGCCGCGCAATGGTGCGTATAGTTACGTTTTGAGTTTGGCATGGAGCTCCTCAGCTGAGTAGGTAAGGGCTTCATGGCCATATTTGGGTGACGCTAGAACATCAGTAATTTGAGAGGCTGGCGAACCCAGCCAGGCTGTACCTAGAAAATTGCTGAGGGGGACAAACACCGGCGACCAGTTATTCTGGTGATTCAATTTTCGCGCGAAACCTTCAGCCTCATCGGATGATGCCCAAACAGGCAGAGCTCTGCCACATTCTGCCGGTAACGCATAAACCTCTTTTCCGGCTAGCAAGACCCACACTCCATCTTGATCTCGGATGGTATGAATAAACTTGCGATCACCAATCAATTCGACAGTCATTCAGCTACTCGATACCTTGGAACGATGAAACGTAACGTCCGCAACACCGGACAATTTTTTGCGCAGCGAAAAATTATTCCGAGTGCTTGCTCTTGTTATACTTGATCTGCACCATCTTATCCATGTCCAAATCCGGCCAGAAACAGATGCTTGGCAATTATCTTTTTTGATATTATGCTTCATCTAATTTCTATTCGGCTTTGTGGTTTGGAAGATTTTGGTTTAGCACTTCAAACCCAATAGATTCAAGACTTTCAACTATGTCATCATGCTTATATCCTTTGCCAAGCAAATCCATGTCTACTGCTAAAACAAGCTCTGACTCAGCTCTCGTTAATGCGACGTAGACCATATTCCAAGTCTTGTTGAACTTGGTTACACCATCCTGCATTAAGCATTTGAAAATCGCTGGCGTTAAGACTAAGACACACACCTTAGACTCTAAGCCCTTAGTTCGTTGGATGCTGCTTATTGCGTACTTGGCCGAGTTGTCCTTGGATGAACTAAATTGCTCAGCTGAGCGGCAAAGCTTTTTGAACAGCTCTTTGTCATACGGAATTTCCAGCGTGGCAAGAAATTTACGTATGGATCTGTTGTTGTCATTCTTCGATAACAGGGAGGCAAAGAAACGCTGTAATGAATATATGACCACGCCTTCTTCGTATTCTGGGAATTCCTTCGTAAGAAGCTCTTCTACTTCTGGATCGAACTCTGGTAGTGATCCCACTTTCTTGGTTGAGTAGTTACCTTCTTTTCTGAAGATACTAACTAAGCTTCCATTGTCAATGTGATGACGGATTACTTCGTCGTAATGATCTGCTTCTGAAGTAATGTATGTTAGCCGACCTTCAACTTCAGATAAGCTAATTTGCTCTTGACCTCTGGGACAGAAGGTATTTGAGAGATCAAGAATTTTCTGTGGAACCCTACGAGAAATTGTTATATTCGGCAGCACTTTAACTTTTTCATTGGCTTTGTTAGCAGCTAACCAATCTTTGAAAGATTTTGGATAATCTATTGCTTGCTTGGGATCGCCCACCATGTAGATGTCAACCGAATTTTCGCCGATTTGTTGAAAAACCTTAAGAGCAGTTGCATCAAGATCCTGGGTTTCGTCGAGGAAAATCTTATCAATAGTGCTACTTAGGAGTTTGTGAACTTTCCTAACCTTAGACTTTTTCTTCTGACTATTGTGTTTTGAGTAGTTTTCATCGACAACCCTCCATGCAGCAGCATATGTTTCGTCTACGTGTATAACGCCTCTCTTCTTTAGCCTGCTGATGGTACTCGCAGTTTCTCGTTTCTTTTTTTCGTCTGTCTTTCCAAAAGGAAAGTTTGAAAATGTTTTGCAACGTGAGGAAGTAGTATGCACTTCATTTAGGACGAATGGAGAGTAAGGGTAAATGATCTCATTCAATAAAAACGTATGAACTGTGCAAACTACGATATTTTCTGGCAGGTATCCAAGTTGTTTTATGATTGCTTCGGAGATGTTCTTCGCAGCATTGTTGGTATAAGTGATGGAAAATATCTTTTTATGCAACGCTGGGTCGTAGTGCGCGATGAGCTTCTCAGCTAGACCATGAGTTTTACCAGCACCTGCTCCGGCTAATTGAACTTCAATCATTTCATGAAATCCAGAGCTTCTTGAATGTGCTTGGGTAGCTTGACCGGATCTTCGTTCTTTTCGTCTAAAATCGAGTCTGCAATCTTAAGCATTCTTTCGGCTTTACTTTTCTTCAGGAACTTAGCCATTTCGTCAGAGGTTTTGTACTGCTTACTGAACAGTGCGTTTAAGCGGTCAATGTTTCCATCAGCCTCTGCAAGATCATCTTCGAGCGTATATTTGGTAGTGGTTCTTACTCGAATGTTGTCGTTATCGGTATCGTATTTTTCATGTTTTTTCTTGGTAGCTTCATTCTCATCGTAATCTCGAATGATACTCAGCCTCTTCTTAGCATTGTCTTTGTTGACTTGCAGCCAAACGTCCATGAATGTCGTGAAGCCAGTTTGCTCGATAGATATTACTTCAAGACTGCTAACGTTTTTGTTGTCACGATAAAGGATGGCGTTGATCAGCATCTCTTCGGTGGTACCTTCAACGAGCACGGTCTTATTGCTCAGCAGCAGTTTTAGTATGTCGAAGTTTGGTCGTTTACGAAGGTAGTTAGTGAGATGCTTTTTACTATCAGTTAGGTGGATGGCATCATTTCCAGATAGGACGATCACGTTGGTTAGCTCAAGTTTATTGATGACCTGTGGACTATGGGAGCTAATTAGCGTTTGTAGAGATGAGCCGCCTTTTTGTGTGCTTTTGTATATAAAGTCAGTTGCAAAACGGAGGTTGTTGACGCTAAGGTGTGCTTCAGGCTCTTCGATACAACAGAGGTTGAGTGCATTCTTGTTACTGTTGAAGAACTCAAATAATAGGTATATGAACACAAGATTACGATACCCAAGGCCACGCTGATATAGGTAGCTTTCACCAGACTTCAAGGTGATGTTGGATAGGATGCCCTTTAAATTTGGCAGGTTGGGAATACATTCAAGCTTATCAATAATCTCGTCGAAGAAATTCTCGAAGTCTGGATCAGGTGTAACGATCTTTTTGAATGTCTCGGTGCTTTCGATTTCATCAAAGAAAGAAGTGTACGCGCTGTTAATCTTGGCCTTGTCGGAATCCTCGAGAGCGGAAATCAGCATCTTGGTCAGAATGTCGTTTGATTTCTGTGTGTTACTTTCGGCAAATTCGTCACGCTCGGCGTTGATCGAGTTAATGGCTATTAGTCTTAAATCAGAATAGCTAACCTTTAACCCATTATTGCTTTGCGTTACATCGTAGTCGTACAGCTCAATTGGTAGGTTAAACCAGCGTGTATCTTTGATGTCCTCGATGCCTTCGAGTAGATCCTTGGCACTCTTTACAAAATGACCTGCATCTTTGGGCCTGAAGTCGTAGCAAACCTTATAGCTATCGTCGGCTTCTTCTCCGATTATCCACTTACCAATAACGCCTTCTTCAATAATGTTCTTTGGGTCAGTGAACTCGACCTCAACTCGAACCTTTGGAATCAAAGCCTTAGTCTCATCATCTCCCTTGCCGTTGATGATAGCTTGGTAAAAGTCATTGATTGCTTCGCGGTTGATGTCCGATACAGAGAGGCGTTTTTTATTGAAGCTAATGTCGTTGCTGTTAAGTGGTAGAGCAAGCGCGTCGAATAGGTTGGTTTTGCCTGCTTCGTTTTCACCGACAATTAGGCTGAGTGGCGACAGTTTGATCTCGAAGTTTTTGAAGGCTCGGTAATTTTTAATTTTGACCGTACGAATGAACATTTATATTCCATGTAGTGATTGTGAACCAAAGACCGCTTGGCGCGAAAGCAGGCTTACTACGCCCGTCGTATAACGATATAGCTCAGCCGTGCGCTTTAGCGCGTCGGCTGGAGCGGCTTGTTGGGCGACAGCCGCAGTTCATAACATGGATACCGCTGTATGAACGGATCGTAAGACAGGAGCAAGAACGCCCTGGTTATGAGCTGAGTCGCGTCGAATGTGTGCTGCGCGATGCTGTGCTCAAGGCAATCTCGCTCAAGCCAAGGCTCGTCGGAGAAGATCACCAGAACGTATTGCGAGTACGGCCCACCCTTGATGGATCGAGACTTATCCTTGCGACGGACCAGCTTTTCTAGGGCTGGAAGCAGCGCCCCCTTCCAGTCCTTCCAATCATAAGGCTGGCCGAGGCGCGCAGCCTCTATGGATGGACCATCAACTAGCTCCGTTATCTCAATTCCGATACGCGTTCCATCTCCAGCATGGGCGTCACAATCTGGCGGATCTTCGCCTTCGCCGCGATGGCGTGCCCCATAAAAGAACAGAGTTCCCTGATTCGCCAGCGCGCTCGCAAACTCATCAAGAACGCCAAGTTCGGCCATCGCGCGATCCGACTCCCACGAGAAATGACCCGCGTGTGGCCGATGGTTCTTTTTGATTTCTTCGGCCAGTGCTGCCCAGTCAACTTCGTGCATGCGGATCTCGCTCAAACGGCTCAACAATGAAGCTCACCAGCTCGATACAGGAGCATCGCCCAACGGACGTCAACTGTTAGGCTCTCGTCGCCACCATAATTCATCTACCTGACAGGTACCAATATCAGTATGCCGGTACCCGAATCTCTCTCACGCACCTCGCCAGGGCCATACTCACCAACCCTTCCGTTCTCAAGAATTACGGTGTAGTCCGTACGATCCCACGACCATCCGCTAATAAGCCGGTTTGTATACTGCAAGGCCTCGTAGTCTCCATTACGTCTGTACCCATCCGGCTCTCCCAGCAGGGATACGACTTCCTCCTTGGACATGCCTTCGCTGACGGTTTGCATTCTCTCCCCCGTAGCACAGCCGTGGAGGAAAAAAGCAACCGCAAGCAAGGATAGAATCATTTTCATTTATTCACCTCATGTCTCATTAGCCCAACGCCCGCCATCACCGGTGGCAATACCGAAGCGAAGCGGAGGTATTGGCATCCGATGCATGGCTTGGTTAGAGCCTCGGGGCAGACCGTTGCGAAACATCCGAAATGAATGCAGATACCTCATTGATCATCATTTCAATGTCTCCTTCCTCAAGGTTCAGATCACCCTGTAAGTATCTGGCGGGCGCTCTCAGATTCTTAAGCTTATTGATCGCATCAACATGGGTTTCGTTGACGTTACCCAGTTTCCGCTCGAAATTGATCTTTTTATGGATGACACCGTGTGACTTCGACTCCATTAACTGCTTATCCGGATGCCCCATCAGATATGCTTTTGCTGCGAGTTCAGATGCGCTATGCAAATTATCAATGCATGCAGAAAAGTGTCGCTTACTCAGCGATTCTCTCGCTGCCTCTAGGAATTCCTCGGCCGCTTCCAGATGTCGCTGTGAGAGGGATTTGTTGTATATAAAATTAAAAGAAATGAACCACTTATCCGATACCAAAATCAAGGTGGCGTGACCGTAATTCATCTCCTCTTCGCTGAGCTCAAAACCTTGAATGCCTTCGATATCCTTCCAAGTAACCGGGTCGCCAGCTGTAACTGTCCGATTCGCGTCATCTGGTATCTTGACGATAGCTCGCCCTTTGACTTCGTTATTTATTCGTACAACAGGCTTACCGCCATCAGCTTTGAAGATGATTTGCGCCATCTTTAAAGCTACAGGTCTTTCGAGTTCACCTTTCTCCTGCCTGTCCTCAATGGAGGGTACTATCCATGTCTCCATCAGATTGTTCAGCAGGTTTTGTTCGAAACTATCGCTCATAAGTTGCCCAACTCGAAAGCTCTAACGCCGGCCATAAGCGGCGCCCTGTCAAGGGCGTCCGGTGAAGGGCCTTCGGCCCGGAACAGGCTTAATGGCTTTGTTAACTGATTTAGATCCAAACATCGTTCTCTGCCGTTTGGCTACCAGTCTCGTCGCCAGTATTCACGACGCCACGTGGCTCAATAAGCAAAACCTTTGCTTCATGTTCCGCATAAGGCTTGTGCTCGATGCCTCTGGGAACCACATACATTTCGCCCTGAGACAACTCCACGTGCCCATCTCTGCAATCGATTCTGAGACTGCCCTCAAGAACTATGAACGTTTCATCCGTGTCTTTGTGATCATGCCACACAAACTCGCCCTGGATTTTAACGACTTTAAACTGATAGTCATTCATCTCGGCGATGACCTTCGGTGACCATTGATCATCGAAGAGGCTGAGCTTGTTTTTGAAATTTATCGCCTGATAGCTCATGCGGACTCCTTTGCAGTAACAGTTAACGTCCGCATTTGCGGCTAGCTTGGAGTGCAACGGAAAGCCATGGCGTTCTGATCGTAGTTATAAGCCTTGAAGCGCGGCATGCTGACCACTCCTCGTCTGTTTTCCCGATCCTACCAAAACTTAGCCGTCAGCGGAGTTTTTCTACAGGCTCAACGCCACACTCACCGGTAAATTAGGAGCGCAGCAAGTAATTTATACGTGTGGAGTGATTTGTTAGGCGCGTTATTGAAGTTTTTTTATGTGTTGCGCACATTTGTCAAACCCTAATGCCCTGATGTCTTTAATATCTTGAGATGAAAATGGTGCTTTATAACCTAACACGTCTAGACCATTGCATTTTTCATCAACATGTATCCCAGCGCCACCCTTATCACCGACCGTTGAACAGCCTTCAAGATATAACAGGAAAATCACTAAAGATAACCTCAGCACCCATCTGATTTTATAGAACTCTCTGCAATTCGAATCCATTGGTCATCTTCCTCTCTTATTGTTATTGCGACCTTAATTATGTAAAAAGGAGTTCTTGTTTCACTATTCGGCACGATATTAAAGCCAATACTAGATGTTTCACTTATCTTTAACACCTGATTCATTTTAATAATTTGTGTACCGATTGCCATTGCTGCTTCTGTGCTGGGGGTTCGAGTTCTCTCCATCGATGGCATAAACACACGTGCTATAGCAGTTTCTAAATTCCAGACGCGCCCACCTTTATTTTCTACTTCTGCATGTACTCTAATGATACATTCAGGCATCAATTCCGGTTCAATGAGAAGACTGACATGAGGAGAACTTTCTTCTCTAAAAATAAAGAGCCACGCACTGATGATGACTCCAGATATTATTACGATCCTTTGCAGAATACTCGCCCATGTATCAATATCTTCGGCTTCTATCATTTTAATATCTGCCTAACGAGGCTGTAGAAAAACCCGATTTAGAGCCATCTCCACCGCCTGTTGCTCTCATTTTCTTCACCCTACCAGTCATCTGGCTGGGGAGTATTAATATCGGCATTCAACAACTAAGGTGCGCGCCTAACGCCAGTTAAGAGGACTATTTGGCTCTTATGTAGCGACTTATCTCGCTCATAGCCCTTCATGACGCGGCCAAATGACCATAATTCGCTAACTTCTCAATATTGTGCACCAGGCAGTAAAGCTGCCACTGGCCCTGTACTTTCTTCTTGCCCCGCAGACTAAAGCGGCTCAGCCTTTTCGTCGTGCCAATATTCCCGAATACCGGTTCTACAACTGACATGCGATGGCTGTAAATTTCTTTGCCCTTGGGGCTATCGACTCGGTGCTTCATCCAGTCGGTATAATTGGGTAAACGTTTGTTCTCGATGATAAAAGACACCTGTCGCCCAGCACCGTTGCGATGGTCAGCCGAGCTTGGGTTCTGCATGCATCGGTATTTCTTTGGGCAGTGCCGACATTGCAGCAAACGCCCTTCAAAGTGTACCCGAATCTTGCCAGTGTCCGTTTCTCGTTGCCCGAGATAGGACAGCTTTTCGCCGGTGGGGCAGATACACGTTAGCGCTACTGGATCAAACTGGAACGCGCTGGCTGGCGTCGTCCCTCGCCAGCCTTTGTCCAGCAGGTTCTGATGGCGCTTGCCGTATTTGTCTTTCTGGTTAGCGAACTTCGGATCTCGGCTGCGGAACTGGTTATCGGGGATGTAGCCGTTGATCTGCTGTTCGTGCAGATACTTCATATTGGCTTCGTTGGCAAAGCCTGTATCCGCGGTGACGACGGTGCCTTTCTGGTAGATGTTTTCCGCAATGCCCAGTTTCTTAAAACGGGCTTCGACCGTTTCCAGTACGGGCTGCAAGGTGTGATGTTCCTGGCCTTCGCCGAAGGCCTGAGCGTCAATGACGATCTGGTGCTTTTTATCCACCGTGGCGACGCCGTTATAGCCCTGGATCGTGCCCTTGCTTGTGGTCATTTTGGCACTTTCGTTATCGGTCAGATTGCTCTTCACTTCCTTGATTCGCTTCCCCCGGCCCATCCTTGGGCTGTGCGTCTTTAGGAAACGATCCACTTTGTTCATGGCGGCATCTAGCGAGAGAATCGTCTTGGCTCGTCGGATATCCCTATCCAGGTCGGCTTCCGTCTCGGCCTCATCACACGCGTAGTGCTCCAGTAGGTGATGCCGAATTAAGCCTCTCAGTTTCTTACGTTTCTCGACCAATTTTTTGAACGTGCCAGACCACTCTTTGGAGGCATCGGAGGACATCTTGCAGCCATCAATTGCAAAGAGTTCGTTACCCAGCAAGCCTTGTTCGTGGCATACCAGCAGCACTTGTTCGAACAGCGCTTCAATCTCATCGGCATGCCGACTGACGAAGCTTGCCAGTGTGGTGAAGTGGGGCACGGTATCGCAGGAAAAGGCTTTGAAAATAATATTGGTCTCGCAGCTCCACTGCATCTCGCGACTGGAGGTGATGCCTTTTGAGTAAGCAAACAGGATAATCTTAAGCAGGATAGCCGGATCATAGGCCAGCCGACCGGTCGCATCGTTGCGGTACTTGGGATGGAAAACGGATAAGTCGAGCTTGTGCTCGATCAGGTAGTGCACCGCGTGTTCAAAGGTGCCTGGCTGGAGCTGATCCTGGTAGTTGATCACCACCATGGCGTTCTGATCGTAGTTATAAGCCTTGAAGCGCGGCATGCTGACCACTCCTCGTCTGTTTTCTCGATCCTACCAAAACTTAGCCGTCAGTGGGGTTTTTCTACAGGCTCAACGCCCAATGAAGGTGTGCAGCACGCTACCACGACACTAAATTTGAACGTCTTAATCACTGAACTCAACTCAAACCAAAAGTACCAAGCGTGCGGAATCACTCTTAAATTGTTTGTTATGTTTTTATTTGAAATAGAATGAATGATCGTACACAACGCTTGGTTTCACAGAATCATCCAAATACAGTCGGAGGTGAACACGGGATCCAAGACTTAGATGTTTTTCAAATCCAAGTGATTCATAGAAGGCTACGAGATTTCTCACAGTTAACCCGCTATTTGCGTCTGGCTCTGCGGTGATTTCTACGCAGGCTTGAGGGCACTCTATCGAAATACGTTTGAGTGAATCCTTTAGTAACTCTCGAGCGAACCCTTTCCTACGAAATTCTGGTAATATATCTACACGCTCGATAGTATAGACATTTTCATGCTCGGGATTTTTCTCCACATGCAATTACAATCATTATCGTAATTTTCGAAATACACATATAAAAAACCATCATGCTCTTTATGCATGATGTTGGACAATTGAGTCATGATACTCCTTATCGACAAACTATCAGCTAGTTAAACTTATCAAACCTTAAATCTTAATCGTAAATCACCGTGGATTTTCACAGAAAAAATAACGCTTTGCTCACCGGAAAATTGCGAGCACAGCGAGTAACTTTCCGCGTGCAGCAAATTGTTATGCTTTATTGGCTGCTGCTACTTGGTGCCGCACCAATTGCCTGAATTCCGCATGTTGTAAGGCAATAAGTTAAGTTGTCTTGTGTACTTATGCAACCGCGAACAACCAACGAACTTAACGCTGCATTAAAAGCTGTCGGATTCCTGTTAGCCCCAGGGAACTTGTGTACAAGAGCTTGAATTTGGTTGCATGGCGTTTGATAAGGCCAATAAAAACGTTTGAAAATATCTAGAATTTTCAATTCGTCCGAAGTTAGAGAACTTCTATCATCACACATTCACTTCTCCTTCCGACTACACGGATTTAAAACATAACGCCCGCATTTGGGGCTTGTTTGGAGCGAAGCGGAAAACAAGTCCGACAACATGCGTTTGTTAAGCGCCTCTGTTCCAGCACTCATCGCTCTGGCAATCAAAGAATGTAACTTCACATTTATTTCCGAGTTTATCTTTAAGAATTTGGCTGACTCTACTACAGTAAGCTTGATCATTTCCAAAAACTGAAACTGCCACTTTCTTGATGTCTGATTTGGATATTCTATCGACAATATGTAGATCATGCTCTCCCAGTCCCCAGCCATAAAGCACAATATCGCTGGACAAATTTGGCAATACCTCACGATATACGGTATTCAGATAGTAACTGCTATGAATGGATTTAATTTTTTGTTCTGAGGTGCCCTCGCTGACAAACAGTGGAACATAGCTGCCTTTCGCCCACTTGGATAAAATGCCTTCAAGCAAGCTCAGTCCGCCAGAGGATATTTTTCGTTCGTTTTCGATCTTATCTCTTGCCAGCACAAGGTTTCCGTGCGGATAAAAAACAAGCGAACAAGTTCTTTGATTCCCTATCGGGTCTCTGAAGCGTTGCCAATCATCATCAAAGTCCGTACCTACAAAGCAATCTTTAAACGCATGCTTATCATCGACATCTAAACCATACATCATTGCCCAATAAACTATTAGATCGTAATTTAATGATATTACCGTCTTGAAATCCTTGAGAAATTCATAAATTATTGAAATTTGATCTGAGACAGTTTCATGTTCCGGATGAATATCTCTTACAGCTGCAATCAAGCAATCTCTAACATGAGCATACGCTTGCTCTGTTTTTGCATCGAGTATTTCTAGAGATTTATTCACATTTGTAGCTTGCCATACGATCCTTAAAATCAGTTCAAAATCTTCGGTATGGAAGAAATTAAAGATATTTTGCACGTCTTCCGTGAGCAACCCGTTACCCGTTGCGTGATGCTTGAGCGAGCCATACGAGAAGCCTGAATCAACCGCGATGCTAGCACCATTGCCTAAAAGAATGGCTCCGCCATACTCATTTTCAATATCTTTCCATTTATGAATTTTGTACGGCAATCTTCAATACCCCCTGACGCTTAGCGCCGCCACCAGCGGAAAAAACTTGATGGCGCATTTTTTGCGCCGTTTGCAAAAAACGTGACAGCGAGTTTTTTCCAACTTGCGTGGCCTTGTTAAGCGCTGTGCTTTAATATTTCTTCGACTGCATCTTCTAAGGCTTTAGCGGCTTTAGTTTTTTCAGTAGTTGATATCCAACTATAAATCTTATTACTCATGATTCCAGCGGTGGCTTCTTGAGCAATTTCCTTGATATCATAGCCAGCCAAATTTGCCTCGGCTACGAATGCTTCTAATGCCTGTTTGATTGCGTTTTGACTCATTTTCTTACCCCTCTGTGAATATCTTGCTTTTACCATGTAAAGGCGATTAACGCCGCATTAAGGTGTGAGCAACGCTACCACGAAAATATACCTGTGCACCATAAACACGAGACTAATTATGGAATAAAAATACCAAGCGTTGCGAATCACTCTTAAATGCTTTGTTAGTTTTCAATTTCAGCAGACTGCATACCTTCCAGTTTTTTACGCAGGCGATCTTCACTACTCGCTTTAAAGTTTTCCAACTTCAAACGCTCGAAACCTTTAGGGTTTAGTTTACAGTGGTAATGATGATGTTCTTTTAATCGCTTTTCTTCTTCAGCAGCCAACTCTTCTTCAGTTTTTATCTTTCGCCCAGACAGTAGCAACCACTTATCCGCACACTTATACCAAGCAAAGGTCAAAGCCAATGCAGAAAACACTGGTTGAGACCAACCTAGAAATGCAACTAATGCGGAGATGATTACGGCAGTAAATAGCACAAACCATTTCATCATTCGCATGCCGATAACATCTTGATTAAGCTTGATGTCTGTTTCTTCTGATGTTTTGCTGGATAACTCGCTATATATTACTTTCAATTCGTCATTCGAAGGCATGTGAGTTTCTAGTTCGTTGTCTACCCCCCCAGCGATATTCGTTTTCTGAAACACCAAAAATATAAGGACGCTCAGCAATATTCGAAATACGAAGTGCCGTTTTACATTCAAACTTAACTAGTGCTTGCAATGGAACTGGGTAGTGCTTAATCCAATATTTAAATTCAAATTCGGCAATTTTCTTACACTCTTCAAGGCTGTGTTCTCGAAGTAAACGGACAGACAACAGTGCTGTTGAATCGTCGTCTGCTGCACTTACAAACTTAGGAGAGTAGCTAACATAATATCCATCCCTCTTAACCTCTACACTTTCAAATCTGACCCAAGGTTTCATACTTCTCCTGAAAACTAACAGGTATTAGACGTCGCGTCCTATGATTGGATGAACGCGACAGCATGTTTACTTAGCAAATGTAGCCTACCTTTTCGCGCATAACCACATGATTTTAAATTAAATTAATATTAATTCGGCTGCATTAGCAGAATTCGCACTCTTGCGCATTTTGCAAACCCCAACAGCACTGTATACATATCCACCACCAGGAGACAGACACCAAATGGATATGCAAAGCAGGCCTCCGAAACTAATGGATCGTGTGAAAGCTGTTATGCGGGTAAAGCGCTATAGCCCGCGTACTGAAAAAATATACTGTTACTGGATACGTTACTTCATTCGTTATCATGGGGTGCGACACCCTGCCAGTATTGACCTTTCAGAAGTCTAGGCATTTCTAGAGCACCCTGCCGTAGAGCGATATGTGGCTGCAGCTACACAAAACCAAGTGCTTAATGCTTTAGTATTTCTGTATCGCCATATCCTTGATATGCCATTGGGTGATCTTGGTACCTTTTCACAAGCTAAACGCCCGCGTTGATTACCTGTCGTGCTTTCTCACGAAGAGGTTATGCGCTTGTTAAATCAATTTTATGGGCCTATGAATTTGATAGTCATCCCCTGACCTGAGGAAGGAATTTGCCGGTGTGAGCTGCCCTTTAGGCTAATGAGCTAAAACGAAACCACGCTACCGCCAAGGCGCACCTGGGTTACGATAAAACGCTCCAGTGACGACCGAATCTGACTAATTAATCATACCTTATTCATAAATTTGGGTTAGGTCACGTATCGATGAAAAAAAGTGTTTCCTCTCTGAGGGTAACGGCTCGTTAGTTGCATGGATCTGGCATCGCTTCGCGATGCTCCCGCGGGTGCCTCATTTGCTCGTTCCTCGCATATTCGTTACCACGCGCTACAAGGTTGCTTTCTTACATTTCAGTAACACCGCCAGCATTACGGCTTAATCTTCGCGCGCTGAAGCTCCCTCCCACAATGTTGAGTGGCTGTGGCGCTGTTGCCGCTGGCCTTCCTTTGCAAATCCGATTAGCCTGCTAATTCACTATTAAGGGTTTGGCATGCAAGAGACGACTTCTCGGCAGCGCTTGGCGGGCGTGCTGATTTTGCTTGGATTGATCGCACAAATTATTGGTTTTACCGGCTGGTTGAGCGCCGCGAATGCGGTGAGCTATTTGCTGTGGGCGGCGGTTGTGTTGCTGTGGCGGGATATTCCTAAGCGTTCGCGTATACAGGCGGGCGTGCTGATTGCGCTGGGCGCTGGCATGCTGCTGGTGGCGCGGTTTGTGTATGGCGCCGAGGTGGATTGGCCCGCTATGTTGCAGGGCAATTCGTTTGTGGCGGCGATGCTGGTGGGCGTTAGTTTTATTTCGCTGATTGGTAAGCAAGGCAACAAGGGCGCGACAGGCAGCCGAGTGACTGGGGCGGGCGGTATTTTACGCACCTGGCTGGGGGTGCACTTTCTGGGCACGATTTTAAATCTGTCTACCGTATTTATGGTGGGCGATAAGCTGGCTCGGCGTGGGCCGCTCACTACGCCGCAGCTGTTGGCGCTTAACCGCGGGCTCTCTAGCGCGGCGCTGTGGTCGCCTTTTTTTGCCTCCATGGGCGTAGTGATCGCGCTGGTGCCCGACGTTGAGTACGCGCAAATTGCCGTGGTGGGTTTTCCCATGGCGATGCTGTCGGGGCTGTTAACCACGCTGGAGCTGCGGCGCCGGTTTGATCTCAGCGAGGTGGATGGCTACTCACTGGCACCACGTAGCCTATTGATGCCGGTAGGTATGGCAGCGTTGGTGATGCTTTTTCACTTTGTGCTCACCCCTACCCTTACCATTGTCAGCATTATTACCTTTCTGCTGCCCAGCGTGGCGGTATTGAGCAACCTACCCCATGGGCCCCGTTTTACCCTGCGACGCATTCGCCAGCACACCACCACGCGACTACCCGCCATGCGCGGGGAAATTTCGCTGTTTTTAGCCGCGGGACTTTTAACGATTGGTCTTTCAACCCTGGTAACAGCGGCAGCTGGCAGCGACTGGACGCTGTTCACCCGCTTTGGCGCACCTCAGGCGATGCTTAGTTTTGCAGCGATTACCCTGAGCGCACTGGCAGGGCTTCATCCCATTATTGGAGTGTCGGTGCTGGCCTCGATACTGAACTTACAGAACGGTGAGCAAACCGTATTTGCATTTGTGGCATTAACGTCGTGGGCAGTGGGCACCAGCGTGGGCCCGCTTTCAGGGATCAACCTGTCACTGCAGGGGCGCTACGGGGTGAGCGGCTACCGCATGATGAAAAATAACCTGCTCTACGCAGCAGTCATGAGCCTGCTCTCGCTAGGGGCGATCGCAGGCGTCAGCTTACTGGTTACCTAATCGATCAGGTCTCAATGATTTTATTGGGAAAACGGTAGAAGTAGCGATGGCCACACTGATGGCAAGGCTCCAGGCGCGCAACGGTAGGCAGCATCACCTGGGCATCGCAGTGTGTGCAGGCCATTAGGCCAGGCGCCGCCATCTCACCTTCGCAGTAGTCAGCGCGGGCAGCTTCTAAATCTTCTTCGAAGCGCTCGCGCTCGACCACGCTGCGGTCAGCAATCGAAAGCAGCGACTCCGCCACGCGGCGCGAAAGGCCGTCAATGTCGATGCCCAGCCAGCTGGCTACCTGCTTGCCGGTATCTGCCATGTAGTAGCGCATATCTTTCAGGTCACGCTCTACCCAGGCGCGCAGCAGGGCTAGCTCATCTTTGGTGTACTCCTCTAGCTCCGCTTCAAACTCGACCGCGTCGTCCAAATCCTTCTGCAAGTTTTCCCAGGTTAGCTCATTGGCGCCCCCCTGCATCCGCTCTAGCAAGCGCTCATAGCCTTCGCGTAGGCGATTGTCATTCTGCTGTTCACTCATGGTGCCTCTCCTTTTGTCGACGCGTGCAGTTACCTATCATCGGCTTACCGTTCAAGGATACACCCGCATAGGATACAATCGACCTCACTTATCTGACAGATGTCATCTAACATTCACTTTGCGCCCCTTTTGGGCGAATACGCCAAGGCATTAATAAACCGATGGACGCACACTACAGCCCTCGTGATATCGAACGCGACGCCCAGCAGTACTGGGACAAACATCAGTGCTTCAAAGCCGTAGAGGACGCGAACCGCGAGAAGTTCTACTGCCTCTCCATGTTCCCCTACCCCAGCGGCAAGCTGCACATGGGCCACGTGCGTAACTACACTATCGGCGACGTTGTGTCCCGTTTCCAGCGCATGCAGGGTAAAAATGTCATGCAGCCCATGGGCTGGGATGCGTTTGGCATGCCCGCGGAAAACGCCGCCATTCAGAATCAGGTGCCGCCTGCCAAGTGGACCTACCAAAATATCGATTACATGCGCAATCAGTTGAAGGCATTGGGCTTTGCCTATGACTGGAGCCGCGAGTTCGCCACCTGCGATACCAGCTACTACCGCTGGGAGCAGTGGTTCTTCACCAAGCTGGTAGAAAAAGGCTTGGTGTATAAGAAGATGTCGACGGTTAACTGGGATCCCGTGGATCAAACCGTGCTCGCCAATGAGCAAGTTATCGAAGGCCGCGGCTGGCGCTCTGGTGCCTTGGTTGAGCGTAAAGAGATCCCGTTGTGGTTCTTGAAGATTACCGATTACGCCGATGAGCTGCTGGCTGACCTGGATAAAGTGGAGTGGCCAGAACAGGTCAAAACCATGCAGCGCAACTGGATTGGCAAATCCCGCGGTGTCGAGCTGACCTTTGATGTCAAAGGCGCTGATGGCCAAGCCAATGAGCCGCTGGCGGTTTATACCACTCGCCCGGATACGCTGCTGGGCGTTACTTATGTGGCGGTTGCAGCTGGCCACCCGCTGGCCAAGCAAGCGGCCGAGCAGAACAGCGAGCTAGCTGCATTTTGCGATGAGTGCGCCAGGGGGGGCACCTCTGAAGCAGAAATGGCCACCAAAGAGAAAAAAGGCATGCTCACCGGCCATAGGGCGGTTCACCCGCTAACGGGCGATGAAGTGCCCGTTTACGTGGCTAATTTCGTGCTCATGGAGTTTGGTACCGGTGCGGTGATGGCGGTACCTGGCCACGACCAGCGCGACTGGGAGTTTGCCACCAAGTACGGCATTGCCATCAAACCGGTCATCGCCGATGAAAGCGGCCAGCCTGCCGACGTTTCTGAGGCGGCCTACGCCGAATACGGCAAGCTGGTTAATTCAGGTCAGTTTGATGGCCTTGATTTTGAACAAGCCTTTGATGCCATTGCCGCCAAACTGGCGGAGCTTGGTCGTGGCGAAGTCAAAACCAACTACCGCCTGCGCGATTGGGGCGTTGCCCGCCAACGCTACTGGGGCGCGCCAATTCCGGTGAAATACGGCCCGGAAGGTCAAACCGTTCCGCTCACCGATGATGAACTGCCGGTATCGCTACCCATGGAAGTCACCGTAGACGCCTCCGGCTCGCCGCTGAAAAAGATGCCGGCGTTTTCTGACCTGGGCGATGGCTGGACGCGCGAAACCGACACCTTCGACACCTTTATGGAGTCGTCTTGGTACTACGCGCGCTTCTGCTGTGCGGATAACACCGAAGCAATGCTGGATGAGCGCGCCAACTACTGGCTGCCGGTTGACCTCTACATTGGCGGTATCGAGCACGCCATTCTGCACCTGCTGTATGCGCGTTTCTTCCACAAACTGATGCGTGACTTTGGCTTGGTGGATTCCGACGAGCCGTTCCAGCAGCTTCTGACCCAGGGCATGGTCATTGCGGAAACCTTCTACCGCTCTACTGATAACGGTGGCAAGCAGTGGTTTAACCCCGCTGACGTGGAAGTGAAGCGTGATGAGAAAGGCCGCCCGCTGAGCGCTATCCTCATGAGCGACGGCGAGCCGGTGGAAATGGGTGGCATCGAAAAGATGTCCAAATCGAAAAACAACGGCGTTGATCCGCAGTCGATGATCGACAAGTTTGGTGCCGATACCGTACGCCTGTTTATGATGTTTGCCGCCCCCCCCGAGCAGTCCCTGGAGTGGTCGGATTCAGGCGTTGAGGGCGCACACCGCTTCTTGAAGCGCCTATGGCGTCAAGTGAATGAGCACTTGGCAGCGGGCACGCCCGGCACGCTGGACGTCAATGCACTTAACGACGATCAAAAGACGCTGCGCCGGAAAACCCACGAGACTATCAAGAAAGCCAGCGACGACATTGGCCGCCGCACCACTTTCAATACCGCCATTGCTGCGGTGATGGAGCTCTCTAATGCCATCGGTAAGTTCGACGATAGCTCTGAACTTGGCCTGGCGGTTAGCCGTGAAGCGCTGGAAGCCTGCGTACTCTTGCTCTCGCCGATTACGCCGCACCTGTGCCATAGTCTCTGGGAAGCGCTTGGCCATTCAGGCCCGGCCATCGAAGCGACCTGGCCAGTGGTGGATGAATCCGCCCTTACCCGCGACAGCATTGAGCTGGTGGTACAGGTCAACGGTAAACTGCGTGCTCGCCTTGAAGTACCGGCAAGCGCAGATAAGGCGTCTATTGAAAAGCTGGCGATGGAGCATGAAAACGTTCAGCGCTTCCTCGAGGGCAACACCGTACGTAAAGTGATCGTAGTGCCCGGCAAACTGGTTAATATCGTGGTGAGTGGATGAATCGACGCACATTGTTAACCGCTAGCATCGCCGCCTCGGCGGCGGTGCTGCTCAGCGGCTGTGGGTTTCGGCTACGCGGCTCTGAATCGCTGCCTACGCTGCCCCCCCTTGCTTTAGAAGGCGACACCAACAGTGCCGTCGCTCAGCAGATCGCCTCACGTCTTCAGCAGTTAGGCACCCAAGTAGCTGCTGATGCGCCCTGGAGGGTCACGTTGGGCACGCCTGTTTTAACCGAGCGTCGACTCGGCGGTGATGGCAGAGCAAGCCGCGAGCACGAGCTAACGCTTAGCGCCAGACTCTCAGTTCAGGAGCGAGCATCGAATGCCTACCACATCAATAATGAAACGCTGTCGACGGATACCCGCATTCGCGTTAGCGATGACGATCTGCTTAACCGCGAAACGCTAATGATGGAAGCGGAACAGACGCTTGCACGCCAGTTGTCTCAGCAAATCATTGAGCGCCTTACTTACGTTGAGGGCATGCAGTGAAGGTATTTGCTGATCAGCTACCCGCTGCGTTAGCAAAAAAGCTACCCCGCGTAGTGATCGTAGCGGGGGATGAGCCCTTACAGCATCGCGACGCCTGCGATGCTGTAAGGGCCGCAGCTCGCCAGGGTGGTGTCGAGGAGCGTGAAGTACTCGATGTCGAGCCCAATTTTGCCTGGGGTCGCTTGATGGAAATGTCGAGCAACCTCTCGCTGTTTGCAACCAGCAAGCTGCTGGAGTTGCGCTTAGGCAACCACAAGCTGGGTCAAGATGGCAGTAAAGCGTTAGCGCAGTACGCCGAAACCCTGGATAACAGCGATGATGTTCTACTGATTGGTATGGGCAAGCTAGATGCCAAGCAGCAAAAAAGCGCCTGGTTCAAAGCGCTGGATAAGCACGGTTTGTTTGTTCCCGTGTGGCCCGTGGACGCTTCACGCTTGGGCTACTGGCTACGGGATCGTGCTTCACTGCACGGTCTACAAATTGATCTGGAAGCCGCCCGCCTGCTGGGAGAGCGCACCGAAGGCAATCTTTTGGCCGCTGACCAAGAGTTGCAAAAGCTGGCGTTGATTCACCCCCAAGGTACGCGCTTGAACGTGGAAAGTATTGCCCAGGGGGTAGAGGACAGTACCCGCTTTGATGTCTTCAATTTGGCCGATGCCTGCCTGAAAGGCGAACCCAGCCGCGCTTCGCGCATTGTGAATGGCTTACGCAGTGAAGGCGTTGAGGCGCCTATCGTGCTATGGGCACTTAGCCGAGAGCTACGCACGCTACTCTCGCTGCATCAGCACCTGGATCAAGGGCAGAGTTTTGAGCACGCCTGCAAAACCCAAAAGCCGATGATTTTTGATAAGCGCCGCCCCGCTTACCAGAAAGCCATTGGCCGCCTGCCCATGAAGCGCTTACATAAATTGCTATTAATGGCCCAGCGGCTCGACTTAGCCGTCAAGGGGGCAGCAGCGGTGCCACTATGGCCCGGCTTACACGATTTAGCCATGACCATGGCCGGAGGCCGTGGACTGCTGTCAGAATCCGCCTGGACCTATCGCATTAGTGCAAATAATTAGCACTTTGCATATTACGCTTAAAAATCAAACCATTTGTTTCTATACTCATTCCTTACCACCCCGACTAGTCTATAAGGAAGAAGACGATGAAAACATTGCGTGCTTACCTCTCTACCCTACTGATTGCAGCGCTGGTTATTACCAGCTTACCCGTTGCCGCTGCACCCACTGCGCCCCAATCAATGGATTTAGTCTCCACCCAATCTGTTTTGGCAGCTGACCGTGCTGGCGCTGATCGCGAACGGATTAACGAGATCCTGGCCCGCGCCGATGTGCAAGATCAGCTGGTAAAACAGGGTGTTGATCTGGACGAAGTCGAGGCTCGCGTTGCATCACTCAGTGATGCTGAAGCACAGCAAATGGCCGATCAGCTTGAGCAACTGCCAGCCGGTGCCGGCGTTGTAGGCGCTTTATTTGCCGTTTTCATTATTTTGCTGGTAACCGACATTCTCGGCCTAACCGACGTTTACCCGTTTACTCGCTAATACAAGGCCGCTCATGACCTACCTGTTTTCCAACGCCCGCTTTGCGGGCGTTTTTATTATGCTGCTACTGCTCAGCGGCTGTGCGCGTAATCCGGTATTACTGCAAAGCACCTATCAAGCCCTACCGCCCCATACAGAAATCACCAGCGTACCGTTTTACGCCCAAACAGAATTTCAGTGCGGCCCTGCCACGCTGGCAATGGTACTCAATCACCAGGGTGTCGACACCGACGTTGAGGAGCTGATTCCTCAAGTATTTCTGCCCGGACGCGATGGCAGTGTGCAGCCAGAAATGCTGGCAACGGTGAGACGGCATGAGCAGCTCGCGTTTCCTATTCGCGGCACCATGGACGCCCTATTAAACCATTTGGCAGCGGGCGACCCGGTGGTCGTTATGCAGAATTTGTCGCTGCCGATTTATCCAATGTGGCACTACGCTGTGGCCATTGGCTACGATTTGCCCAGTGAAACGCTTATTCTGCGCAGCGGCGAGATTGAGCGCCATACCATGTCGTTCAGCCGTTTCGATGCCACTTGGGCACGCACAGAGCGCTGGGGATTTGTGGTGGCCGAACCAGGTACTTTGCCTACAGGTATTACTGCCCGCAACGCCTTAGAAGCGCTTAGCGCCTACGAAGAGGCCCATGGGCCAAGCGCCACGCTTTCAAGCTGGCAAGCGTTTGCAAAACGCCATCCCACTAACGCTATGGGGCAGTTTGCGTTAGGCAATGCGCTTTACGCAGATCAACAACCCGACAACGCACGCAAGGCGTTTGAACGGGCAACCGAGCTAAATGAAAAAATGGGGGCCGCATGGCTAAACCTGGGTCTTTTACTATTGCAAAACGATGCGCCTGACGCGGCTCGCGAAGCGTTAACGCAAGCGGCTGCGCTTGAAGGGAGCTGGCAGGAAAAAGCGCGCTTAGCCTTGGACTCCTTAAATAACGATTAAATATCAACCAATTAAATAGATACTAATAATAACGAGCACAAGTATGATCCTACAATTAGTAAAGTTGTGGGATGGCAGAAATGGCGGGTGAGTGCTTAAGTTGCATAAGGATGAAGTCTTTAAGCTGTTCATTGGATTACCTAACCATTAACGGAGAGGTGCCATGCAGAACTGCCCTTTGCAACGGATGCACTGTTACGATGATTTCGTTTACTATTCTAACGTGCCTTCGCCAACTCAGCAGTTGGCGAAGGGGTGCACCACCACTGCCAGCTTGCTGATGCCCTCGTGATGTTGCGCCACTTTCTTCGTCAGCCCGGTGGGCGCTTAGCATCCATTTTTGCCGTCCTTCTTTGCGCTATGTCCGCAGTAATGGGCAGCTATGTTTACAGTGCGTGCCAAAAAGCTAGCGCCGATTACACCACGCTAGTGAGTGATATTGTTCTAGCCCAACAGGCCACGCCTCAGTTACGGGCCGCATTAGAGGAAGGCAGCCGCCAGCCTAGCAGCGAACACATTAAATACATCGATTATTTTATTTCACTTTCCAAACAGCATTTAAATAACATACAGAGCAGTATTGAACGCCACCGATATCTCATCTCGGACGTTGAATACCTGCATAATCACTTCAGCGAGCTTAACAATCGCCTTTCAGACTTAACCCAGCAGTCACAGCAAGCCCAACAGCGCCCAGAGCTGATTGATCCGTTACAACGGGTTGCCATGGAGGTAGGCGGCGCTCAGGCTTGGCTATACAACCAGCTGCTAGAAGAAGTGCGCGACACCTCTGTTCAGCAACGTTTGGTGATGCAGCGACTCTCGATTGCGGTGAGTGCGCTATTGGTGTTAATGGTCAGCGCTGCAATTACACTCTGCCTAGCGGTTATTCATCTCCACCGTCAGCGCAACGTCATGCATCAGCTAATGCTAACCGATGAACTGACCGGGCTATATAACCGGCGCCATTTGGTCAATATAGCATCCGCTGCGCTTACCCAAGCCCAGCGCGATCGAGCACCGCTTAGCCTGCTGCTGTTAGATCTTGATCACTTCAAGCAAATTAATGATACCTACGGGCACCCAACCGGCGATGAGGTACTTCGCCAGATCAGTAAGCAGCTTCGCGAGCTTAGCCGTCCATCGGATACATTAGCGAGGATTGGTGGAGAGGAGTTTTGTTTATTGATGCCCAACACCGCTACCCATGATGCACTTCAGGTAGCAGATCGGCTGCGCCGAGAGGTCGAAGTTAATACGCTGAGCGGTATAGAGCAGCAAACCAACCCGACTATTAGCATTGGCGTGACGACGTGCCAAGTCGGCTCGCTGACGTTTGAGCAGCTTTATTCGTTTGCCGATAAAGCGCTCTATCAAGCTAAAGCACTGGGGCGCAACCGCGTTGAAAAACTGTTGCCCCCCACTGAGCCGTCACCTGATAACAAACCACAAGCTTACGGCCATACGCTTATTCGCGAATCCAGTGACTCTTAAACGTCTACGACAAAGGCAACTTCTCGGATTAGACGCCTGACAAAGCCCTCGCTAAAGCTGTGGCTAGAAAACCCGGTTTAAACCATTCTGCGCAGCCACCCGGTACGCTTCTGCCATGGTCGGGTAATTAAACGTGGTATTTACAAAGTACTTGAGCGTGTTGGCATCGCCCTCTTGCTGCATGATCGCTTGGCCGATATGCAAAATCTCAGACGCCTGGTCGCCAAAACAATGAATACCGAGTATTTCCAGGGAGTCTTGGTGGAACAGAATTTTAAGCATACCCACAGTATCACCGGTAATTTGTGCCCTGGCGGTATCTTTGAAGAAAGCTTTGCCTACTTCATAGGGCACTTTGGCTTCGGTAAGTTCACGCTCATTGGGGCCGAACGAGCTAATCTCAGGGATGGTGTAGATTCCGGTAGGTACATCACTCACAAAGCGATACTCTTTATCGAGCAACTCATTGCACGAGTTCAAGCCTTGGTCGTAAGCCGCGCTCGCCAAACTCGGCCAGCCAATTACATCGCCCGCTGCGTAGATATGGGAAACCGCAGTGCGGTAGTGCTCATCAACGCTTAGCTGACCACGCCCATTGGCGGTTAAGCCAATGTTCTCAAGGCCTAAGCTGTCGGTATTACCGGTTCGCCCATTGGCCCACAAAAATGCATCAGCGCGAATTTTCTTGCCTGACTTGAGACGCACGACGACGCCTGACTCATCGCCCTCAACGCTCTCGTATTCTTCATTATGGCGAACCAGCACACCGTGCTTACGCAAATGGTAGGAGAGTGCATCGCTAATCTCATCGTCCAGGAACGACAGCAGGCTGTCACGGTTATTAATGAGATCAACTTTGACGCCCAAGCCCGAAAAGATCGATGCATATTCACAGCCAATCACCCCGGCGCCAAAAATTACCAGCGTGCGCGGGGTATGCGAGAGGCTTAATATGGTGTCAGAGCAGTAAATACGCGGATGGCGGAAGTTAATATCCGCCGGGCGGTAAGGGCGAGAACCAGTGGCAATCACGATTTTCTTCGCCACCAGTTCTTCCATGCCTTCCTGGCGGTCACGCACCAACAAGGTGTGCTCATCTTTAAATCGGGCGACGCCATGAAACAGATCAATGCGGTTGCGCGCATAGAAGGTGGTACGCATCTCTACCTGTTTATCGATGGTACCCCTTGAGCGTTCCATCACTTTGGGGAAGGAGAACCAGCGCGGCTCACCAATATCGCGGAACATACGGTTGGTGTTGAACGCCATGATCTGTTTCACCTGATGGCGCAGCGCTTTGGAAGGAATGGTACCCCAGTGAGTACAATTGCCACCTACCTGAACCTGCTTCTCAATAATCGCTACACGCTTGCCATGCTTTGCAGCGTTGATAGCAGCGCTTTCTCCTGCAGGCCCCGTACCGATCACCACAACATCGTAATTGTGAACCGCCATGCTCTCTGCGTCCCCTTGCTATTTTTGGTCAATCATCCCGTTGCATACAACGCAGTCTTGTTAGCGACGTGTAGCATCATAGCCCAAATCGGCACCACGGCTTTCATCGCTACGGCGGCGCACACCTCCGCGCTTGCGGTTCTCTTCTTCACAAACCTCATCTTTGCCACCGCAAATATCACAGCCATCTTTCATGCCGATTTGATTCAAACCGCCGCAAGAACCGGCAATTGGTTTGCGGCCCATGATGACGCCCACAGCCATCGCACCCATAATCAGTGCCATGAAACCGAATACCAGTAGCCAAATAGTCATATCAACCTCCCCGCTTCACATTGCTTCGCTTTAAATTATTGGTCTTACCTGACGACAACAGTCGTCGTGATAAGTGCCTCACGGTCATTCATCATTAAAGTGATTATACCTTAGCCAAGCCCCTCTTATCAGCGCGGTGATAAGTCATTCCCTTCACAAGGTTATATAAACAAACGGGGCCAGCCCAAAAGGCCAGCCCCGCTTAACGCTACTATCGACTTACGCCGACCGTTTAGCCACCGAAATCATCCAACAGGATATTTTCCGGCTCAACGCCCATATCAAGCAACAACTTGATAACCGATGCGTTCATCATCGGCGGCCCACACATGTAGTACTCGCAATCTTCAGGTGCTGGGTGATCCTTCAGATAGTTTTCGTACAGCACATTATGGATAAAGCCTGTCGGCCCTTCCCAATTATCTTCCGGCTGAGGATCAGATAGCGCCAGGTGCCACTCAAAGTTAGGGAACTCTTCGGCTAACTGGTCGTACTCTTCGTTGTAGAAGGTTTCACGCCAGGAGCGAGCACCGTACCAGAAGGTAATCTTGCGATCAGACTTCAAGCGCTTCAACTGATCGAAGATGTGACTACGCATCGGTGCCATACCCGCACCACCACCGATAAAGATCATCTCGGCGTCAGTATCACGGGCAAAGAACTCACCGAACGGTCCCATTACGGTGACCTTATCGCCCTCTTTAAGGCTGAAGACATAAGTCGACATCAAGCCAGGCGGATGGTCAGTGCCGGGAGGCGGCGTGGCAATACGGATGTTAAACTTGAGGATACCCTTCTCGTCTGGGTAGTTCGCCATGGAGTATGCGCGAATCACTTCCTCGTTGTTCTTGTGGGAAATTTTGAACATATCAAATTTTTCCCAATCACCCCGATACTCCTCGTCGATATCAAAATCAGAGAACTTGATATCGTAAGGCGGTGCAACGAGCTGTACATAGCCACCGGCGCGGAAGGCGACTTCTTCGCCCTCTGGCAGTTTCAGGTTTAACTCTTTGATAAAGGTGGCAACGTTGGGGTTGGCAATAACCTCACATTCCCACTTCTTCACCCCAAAGACTTCTTCAGGCACTTCGACTTTCATGTCCTGCTTCACAGGTACCTGACAAGAGAGGCGCCAGCCCTCTTTCTTCTCACGCATCGTGAAGTGCGACTCTTCAGTCGGCAGAATAGAGCCGCCGCCCTCTTCAACCCGACACTTACACTGGGCACAAGAACCACCGCCACCGCAGGCGGACGAGAGGAAAATGCCGTTAGCGGCAAGCGTGTTTAGCAGCTTACCACCGGCCTGGGTCTTCAAAGTGTGCTCAGGGTCGCCGTTGACCTCAATGGTCACGTCCCCGCTACTCACAAGCTTGCTGCGCGCTGCCAGAATGATCGCCGTCAAGCTAATAACGATGACCGTGAACATGACAACACCGAGCAAGATGACTGTTGTATCAACCATGTCGGTTTCCTATTGCTGGAGGTTTTCTATTACCCGGCGATGTTTGCCACCGCCGGGAAAAACCGGCTCCGATTAAAGCTGAATGCCCGAGAAGGACATAAAGCCCAACGACATCAGCCCCACGGTGATGAAAGTAATGCCCAGCCCTTGAAGGCCACCCGGCACATCGCTGTACTTCAGCTTTTCACGAATACCCGCCAGGGCGGCAATGGCCAATGCCCAACCGGTGCCCGCGCCAAAGCCATAGACCACGGCTTCGCCAAAGTTATAGCTACGCTCCACCATGAACAGTACGCCACCCAGGATGGCGCAGTTAACGGTAATCAGCGGCAGGAAGACCCCTAGCGCGTTGTAGAGCGACGGTACGTACTTATCAAGGAACATTTCCATGATCTGTACCAGCGCCGCAATGACACCGATGTAGGAGAGCAACCCAAGGAAGGAGAGGTCGATGTTTTCAGCACCGCTAATACCGGTCCAGGTCAGCGCACCTTCCTGTAGCAAGAAGGTATAGACAAGGTTGTTAACCGGCACGGTGACGGTCAATACCACAATCACCGCAATGCCCAAGCCAATCGCTGAGGAGACCTTTTTGGACACCGCCAAGAAAGTACACATCCCCAGGAAGAAGGCCAGTGCCATGTTTTCAACAAACACCGAGGCAACAAAAAGACTCAGATAATGTTCCATGTTACACGGCCTCCTTGGGCTTGGTGTTTTCCTTCATTTTGAACTCATTATCTTCTACTTGCTCAGGGTTAACGGAACGCATTACCCAGATCAGTAGACCGATAATAAAGAACGCTGAAGGCGGTAGTAATAGCAAGCCGTTAGGCACGTACCAGCCACCATTTTGCACGGTCTGGAGGATGGTAATGCCAAATACGCTGCCCGAACCCAGCAGCTCACGGAAGAAACCCACCACCATGAGTACAAAGCCATAGCCTAGGCCGTTACCAATACCGTCTAAAAACGACATGCCCGGCGTATTGGACATCGCAAAGCCTTCAGCGCGGCCCATGACGATACAGTTAGTAATGATCAAACCCACAAATACCGAGAGCTGCTTAGACATCTCATAGGCATACGCCTTGAGAATCTGATCAACCACGATAACCAGCGAGGCAATAATGGTCATCTGCACGATGATACGGATCGAAGAGGGAATATGATTCCTGATCAACGATACGAACAGATTTGAGAATGCCGTTACGAAAATAACCGCCAGCGCCATAACGAGCGATACGCTCATACTGGTGGTTACCGCAAGTGCCGAACAGATCCCCAGAATTTGCAGCGCAATAGGGTTGTTCTGGAAAATCGGCGCTGTTAAAACGCCTTTTGCATTTACGTCCGCCATGATCAGGCCCCCTCAACGTCTTCGAAGTTGGTATCGGTCTCTTCGGCGTCTTCCGGCTCAGTGCCACTGCGGAATTTAGCCAAATAGGGACCGAAAGCTTCTTCGCTCAACCAGAACTGCAGCATGTTAGTCACGCCGTTACTGGTCAGCGTAGCGCCAGATAGCGCATCGACTTCGTATTCGTCACTGGCGCCGCCTTTGGTCAGGTGAATCTCCGGTGAGAGGTCGCCCTCTTCATCGTAAATTTTCTTGCCTTCCCACTGGGCTTGCCAGCGCGGGTTGTTAACTTCTGCGCCCAAACCTGGCGTTTCACTGTGCTCGTAGTAGGTGATACTGACAATAGTATTGCCATCACCCTCTACGGCCAGGAAGCCACGCATCAAGCCCCAAAGCCCCTGACCACGAATCGGCAACACGATCTGTTCCGGATCGTCTTCACTGCCGACCAGATAAACAGTCGCGTAGTTTTCAACCCGTGAAAGGCCCGCGATGTCTTGATCGCCAGAAAGCGTGCGACCCGAGGCCGGGTCACGGGCAGCCTCAAAACTATCGTAGGTATCGGGATCGAACTCATCGGAGTACTCACCCGTATCCAGGTCAACGACCCGTGCGATGATCTCATCGCTAAACACCTCTTCAACGTCCATACCCGGCTCATAAAGCTTGGCAACGTTCAAGATGTTGGTTTTACGGTCGAGTTCCTGGTTAAGCTGCTGCATGGGTCGCAAGGCGACCGCCGCGGTCGAGACAATGACGGAGCACACGATACACAGTGCAAACGCCACAATCAGGACTTTCTTGATGGAGTTGTTACCTTGTGCCATTAGGCAGTCTCCTCGGCCGGTACGGCGGTTCGCTTCACGCGACGCTTGATGTTGGCCTGGACGAAGAAATGGTCAATCAGCGGTGCAAACAGGTTAGCGAACAGAATCGCCAGCATGATGCCTTCCGGGAAAGCCGGGTTCACAACGCGAATCAAAACAGTCATCACACCAATCAGCGCACCAAACAGCAGACGGCCTTGATTGGTCATCGACGCCGACACCGGATCGGTTGCCATGAAGACCATACCGAAAGCGAAACCGCCGATCACCAGATGCCAGTACCACGGCATGGCAAACATTGGGTTGGTATCAGAGCCGATTAGATTAAACAGCGTACTGGTCACCACCATGCCCAGGAGTACCCCCAGCATGATTCGCCAAGAGGCAATTCCCGTCCACAGCAACACAGCGCCGCCGATAAAGATGGCTAGTGTCGAGACCTCCCCGATCGAGCCAGGGATAAAACCGATGAAGGCATCCCACCAGCTAAAGGTGTCGGTCAACGCAGACATACCGTCCTGGAACGCTAGCGAGAGTGCAGTCGCACCAGTATAGCCATCAGCGGCAACCCATACAGAGTCACCAGAGATTTGCGCGGGATAGGCAAAGTAAAGGAATGCACGACCGGTCAGCGCGGGGTTCAAGAAGTTCTTACCCGTGCCGCCGAAGATCTCTTTACCGATCACCACACCAAAGGTGATACCCAAGGCAACCTGCCAAAGGGGAATGGTGGCGGGCAGTACCAGCGCGAAGAGTACGGAAGTGACGAAGAAGCCTTCGTTGACTTCGTGACCGCGCTTGATAGCGAACAGCACCTCCCAGAAACCACCGACCACAAAGGTGACCAGGTAGATAGGTAGGAAGTAGGTAGCGCCAAGGACAAAGTTAGCCCACAGGCTATTCGCATCATGACCGGACGACAGCGTCATCATAATCGCTTCGCGCCAGCCTCCCATAGAGGCATAGCCCGCATCAATTGCCGTGTTGGCCTGCCAACCAGCGCTCCACATGCCGAAAAACATCGCCGGAAAAGTACACATCCACACGGTAATCATGATGCGTTTAAGATCGATACCGTCACGCACATGCGCGGTGGTTTTAGCCACGCTCGGTGGCGTGTAAAAAATAGTATCTACCGCTTCAAACAGCGGATAGAACTTTTCGTACTTTCCGCCTTTGTGGAAATGCGGCTCGATATTTTGGAGTGTCTGTTGAATACCCATTATCAGGCCTCTTTCTCGATCATGGTGAGATTATCACGCAGGATGGGGCCATATTCGTATTTGCCAGGGCAAACATACGTGCACAGCGCCAGATCCTCTTCGTCCAGCTCCAAACACCCAAGCTGCATGGCAACCTCAATGTCGCCCACGATCAACGAACGCAATAGCTGAGTCGGCATGATATCTAGAGGCATCACCTGCTCATAGGCACCTACCGGCACCATAGCACGCTCGGAACCATTGGTAGAGGTCGTCGGCGCATAGTTGCTGAGCCCCTTAATCTTGGAGATATAAATACCCAAGACCGAGTGACGATTAGCACCAGGAGACAACCAACCCATAAACGTGCGCTTGTTGCCCTCTTCCAGCAAACTCACTTGATTGCTGAAGCGGCCAAGGTAGGTCAACTTACCTTCAGCGGCAAAGCCAGAGAATACCGAACCAGAAATTACGCGAGTGTCCTCGGGTTTGATGACTTCGTTGGTCAGGAGTTCATCTGTACTAGCGCCGACACGGGTACGAATCAGACGCGGATTTTCAGCACGCGGGCCACCAATGGCAACCACACGGTTCATATCCAGCTTCCCTTCTACAAACAACTTACCGAACGCAATAACGTCCTGGTAGCCGATATGCCACACTTTTTTGTGCAGTGCGACTGGAGAAAGGTAGTGAATATGCGTGCCGACAAGTCCCGCAGGATGAGGGCCGGCAAAGCTTTCGGTTTTTACGCCGTCAACATCGCCACCCGGGACTGAGGCATTTTCGCCCGTACATAAGAAGACGTTGCCCTCGGTCAGGCGCGCTAACACCTTGAGGCCATCCTCGAATGCCTGCGACTGCTCGTTAATGATCAACGCAGGGTCAGGGCTAAGTGGATGGGTATCCACGGCGGTTACAAAAATATCGGCCGGGGTGCTATCAATGGCCGGGGTGCGCGAGAAAGGACGAGTGCGCAATGCAGTCCAGAGTCCCGATTCTACCAGTTGGTCGACAACGACCTGACGTTCAAGCTGCGCTAAGGCATTACGATCATGAGCAGCGAATTCGACCGCTTCCTCAGTTTCGTCTACTTTAATTACGACAGACAGCAAACGACGTTTTTCGCCACGGTTTATTGCAAGCACTTCACCGGCAGCGGGCGCTGTATAGCGCACACCAGCAATTTTCTTATCGGTGAAGAGCAATTGGCCCAGTTTGACCTTATCCCCTTCCTGGACTTCCATCGTCGGCTTCATGCCAACGTAGTCGGTACCCAGGATTGCCACGTGGCGCACAGGCCGCGCATCTTCAATACGCTGCTCGGGCGCTCCCGTGATGGGGAGATCCAGGCCTTTTTTGACTTCGATCATAGTCTCGCCCAGTTGTTGGATCGGATATACGAAGGTATGGGGTTCGAATGCTTATTTTCTGCTCAGCGAATTGTTATTTTCTGCTCAGATTGTTACCAGTCCGGCCCAAGCAGCACTTGAACCACCCCGAAAAATCCATCGTATTATAAAGATAAGCGCGTCCAATGACCACATCCCTGATGACCACCAAAAGTGCTATATACATTGGCAAAAGATGAGATTGAGACCAAAAAAACGCCACCCGAAGGTGGCGTCAACGCATTCTCTTAGCTCTAACACCCGGCATGCGGGCTTTGCTAAGTTTAACTAGCGAGGAAGTTTTAAAAACCGTACGTTAGACATTTGCTGCAAAATACGTACAACCTGGCAGCTATAACCGAACTCATTGTCATACCACACATAAATGACCGCATGATGGCCGTTGGCGATGGTAGCTTTAGCATCCACGATACCGGCATGACGATTGCCCACAAAGTCTGACGACACCACTTCTGCTGAATCGACAAAGTCAATTTGCTTCTGGTAGGCAGACTCGATCGACATACGGCGCAAGTAGTCATTTAGCGCTACAGCATCTGTCGCTTTATCCAGGGTCAGATTGAGAATGGCCATAGAGACATTAGGGATTGGCACACGAATGGCGTTGCCGGTCAGCTTTCCCTCTAGCTCAGGTAGCGCTTTCGATACGGCCTTGGCTGCTCCTGTCTCGGTCAATACCATATTCAGCGCCGCACTACGGCCACGACGGTCACCTTTATGGTAGTTGTCGATCAAGTTCTGGTCGTTGGTATAGGCATGCACGGTTTCCACATGCCCATTCACCACACCGTACTCGTCGTTGAGTACCTTCAATACCGGAACGATCGCATTGGTAGTGCAAGAGGCAGCAGAGACGATGAGATCGCTGTCGCCAATGGATTCATGGTTAATACCGTAAACGATGTTTTTAATATCGCCTTTACCCGGTGCCGTTAGCAGCGCTTTGGCAGCGCCTTTACACTTCAGGTGCTGGCCCAAGCCCTCTTCATCGCGCCAGATACCGGTATTATCAACAATCACCGCGTTATCGATATCATACTCAGTATAGTCAATCTCACTGGGCGAATCGGCGTAAATAACCTGAATAACATTGCCGTTGACCGTCAGCGTGCGGGCCTCTGCATCGACCATGATGGTGCCGTCAAAAGGCCCATGTACTGAGTCACGACGCAGCAGGCTGGCGCGCTTCTCAAGGTCTTTAGCCACATCGCCACGGCCACGCACCACAATAGCGCGCAAACGCAGCAGATTACCGCCCCCGGCCTTCTCTATCATCACTCGTGCCAGTAAACGACCAATACGACCAAAACCGTAGAGCACCACGTCTTGCGGCTCACCGGTGCTAGCCCCCGGCTGGTAGCCATCAATAATCTCTTGCAGCTCTTTACGCAGGAAGGCTTCGACATCGCCACCGCCTCGGTTCTTGAACATCACCGCCAGCTTACCTACATCCACATGGGCGGGGCCAAGGTTCAAAGCGACCATCCCCTTCACGATAGAGTAGGTATCCTCAACGGAGAGCTCAGTCCCTTCTATTTTACGCACGAAGCGGTGGTCTTTAAGAATGCGGATGACCGACCGTTTAATAAGTGAACGCCCGAACATGGTGGCAACGACGTTATTCTGACGATAGAGCTGCCCTACTAACGGGATCATCTGCTCCGCCAAGGCTTCGTTGCCTTGCCATTCTTGAAAAACGTTTTCGAGCGCTTGCTGACTCACGTGCGGCCTCATCAGGTAGTGGGAACGGAGAGTGTATTATCCGGGGCAAGCGCAGCGGTCGCAATGACTGGATAGTCGCACAACATGTAGGGGTATTACAGAAATGCCAATCTCACTACAAAACCTCTTTCAGTACAGATTAACCCGCTACCTTAAGCCGCGGCACTCTAACTGAAACGGGTGATCGTGTATGATCTCCCTTCCGTTTCAGCGCAAAACGATATCTTGCTTATGCCGACATTCTCTCTGCTCGAACCGCCCCAGCCCCAAGGGACTCGCGATACGCTCTACTGGACATCGCCGCCGGGTAGCGCGACTGCGCTGGCACTCTCCCGCGTTGCTGCGAAAGCTCCGCTATTGGTGATCACTCCCAATACGGCCAGCGCGCAGCGTCTTGAACAAGATCTCTATTTTTATAGCGACGTACCGGTACTGCCCTTCCCCGACTGGGAAACGCTGCCCTACGACAGCTTTTCACCCCATCAGGATATTGTCTCGGCGAGACTGCGTACCCTGCGCCAACTGCAAGATGGCGTGCGCGGCATTGTGCTGGTGCCGATCAACACGTTGATGCAGCGCTTGCCCCCGGTTGAGTACATTGCCGGGCGGGTCATGACACTCAAAACTGGCGAGCGCTTGAATCGCGAAGCGTTTCGGGAATCGCTCTCCCGAGCGGGCTATCGCGCTGTCGAAACGGTCTATGAGCCCGGCGAATACGCCATGCGCGGCGCGCTGATTGACCTGTTTGCGATGGGTATGGATGAGCCGATCCGTATTGATCTGTTCGATGACGAGATCGATTCGCTGCGCCACTTCGACCCTGGCAGCCAGCGCTCGACTGATAAGCTTGAATCGCTAGAATTGCTACCCGCCCACGAGTACTCGCTAAGCCGCAGCGCGATTGCCTGTTTTCGTGAGCAGTTTGAAACCCTGTTCGACGTTGATCCGCGGCAATGCCCTCTTTATAACGATGCGTTGAAAGGCATTCCTTCACCGGGGCTTGAGCACTATTTACCACTGTTTTTTGAACACACCGCATCGCTGTTTGACCACCTGACCGACGATACACGAGTCGCACTGCTGCCGGGAGTTTTTGCTGCCGCCGAGCAGCACTGGCAGTCGATCGACGCTCGCTACGTAAACTTGGGCGTTGACCCAACCCGCCCGCTGCTGCCACCGCACCGAGCGTTTTTCCCGGTCAACGATGTATTCTCGGCAATCAAAGCCTGCCCGCGAATAGAGTTAACTGAGGATAGCGAGCAGCGCCATGCGCAACAGCCTGAAGCCGCACCGCTTCCCACACTCTCTATTAATGCCCGCGCCAAGCAGCCATTGGCGGAGCTGTCAGCATTTTTGCACTCCCATGCCCAAACCCGGGTGCTGTTTGTGGCGGAGTCGCGGGGTCGCCGGGAAGCCCTGGAAGAGATCCTGTCGCCACTTCAGCTCTCGCTTCCGCATACCGATAGCTTCCACGACTTTCTCGCTAGCGATCATACCTATGCAATTACGGAAGGTTTGGTCGACAGCGGCTTATGGCTAAATAATCCAAGCATTGCGGTAATTAGTGAAACCGAGCTGTTTGGTGACGTGGTACGTCAGAGCCGTCGGCGCGAAAAAGCCACGGATGACAATGAGCTTGCAGTACGCCACTTGTCGGAGCTGCGCGAAGGTGCGCCAGTGGTTCACCAAGCCCACGGCGTGGGCCGCTATTTAGGGCTGGAAACCTTAGAGGCCGGCGGCCAGGCAAATGAGTTCCTGGCGCTCTCCTACGCCGATGGTGCCAAGCTTTATGTGCCTGTCGACAGCCTGCATATGATCTCCCGTTACAGCGGGGCCGGTGACGAACTGGCCCCGCTGCATAAGCTCGGTTCGGACCAGTGGGAAAAAGCCCGCCGCAAAGCCGCCGAAAAAATTCGCGATACCGCTGCAGAGCTGCTGGATGTCTACGCCCGCCGGGAAGCCCAGCAAGGGGTGGTCTATGAGGCGCCAGGCGAGGAGTATCTGCGTTTTGCGGGTAACTTCCCATTTGAAGAGACCGCTGACCAGCACGCGGCGATTGAAGCGGTCATCAGCGATATGACCTCCCCGCAGCCCATGGATCGCGTGGTGTGCGGCGATGTCGGCTTCGGCAAAACCGAAGTGGCCATGCGCGCGGCATTTTTGGCCGTACAGTCTGGCCGCCAAGTGGTGGTATTGGTGCCCACTACGTTGTTGGCGCGCCAGCACTTCGAGAACTTCCGCGACCGCTTTGCTGACACCGCCGTCAATATTGGCCTGATCTCGCGCTTTACCAGCGGCAAAGAGGTCACCCAGACGCTAGAGAGCATTAAAAGCGGCCAAACGGATATCGTCATCGGCACCCATAAACTGCTCGCCAAAAGCGTTGAGCTGCCCAAAATGGGCCTGCTGATCATCGATGAGGAGCACCGCTTCGGGGTGGCGCAAAAAGAGAAGCTCAAAACGCTGCGTGCCGAAGTCGATATTTTGACGCTGACCGCGACCCCTATTCCGCGCACGCTCAATATGGCCATGAGCGGCATCCGTGATCTGTCGATTATCGCTACGCCGCCCGCCCGCCGTCTGTCGGTTAAAACCTTTGTTCAGCAGCACGACACCAGTATCATCAAGGAAGCCCTGCTACGTGAAATACTGCGTGGTGGGCAGGTCTATGTACTGCATAACGAAGTCAAAACCATTGAAAACAGTGCCGAACAGATTCGTGAACTAATCCCCGAAGCGCGGGTAGCGGTTGCCCACGGCCAGCTTCCCGAGCGCAGCCTGGAACGCATTATGTCGGACTTCTACCACCGACGCTTTAACGTGCTGGTGTGTTCGACCATCATTGAAACCGGCATTGATGTACCCAGCGCCAACACCATTATTATCGAACGTGCTGATAAATTTGGCTTGGCCCAGCTGCACCAGCTGCGGGGCCGGGTCGGCCGTAGTCACCATCAGGCGTACGCCTACCTATTAACACCACCGCCCAAAGCGATGACCCGTGATGCTATCAAGCGTCTGGAAGCAATTAGCGCTTCGGATGATCTAGGCGCTGGCTTTACCCTGGCCAGCCACGATATGGAAATCCGTGGCGCGGGTGAACTGCTGGGGGATGAACAGAGCGGCCAGATGGAAACCATCGGCTACACCCTCTATATGGAGATGCTGGATCGAGCGGTGAAGGCCATTCGCGCGGGTAAAACGCCCAATATCGATGCGCCCTTCAATACCGGCGTGGAAATCAACCTCAACCTGCCTGCGCTGATTCCAAGTGATTATATTCACGATGTTCAGCAGCGCCTGGTGATGTACAAGCGGATTGCCAACACCCAGAGCGATAGCGAACTTAAAGAGTTACAGGTTGAGCTGATCGACCGCTTTGGCTTGCTGCCCAACCCGGTGAAAAACCTGATTCGCCAGACCAAGCTGCGCCACCGTGCCGAGCAACTGGGAATCAGCAAAATCGAGGCTGGCGAGAGCCGCGGTAGAGTATTGTTTGATAGCAGCACCCAAGTGGATCCCTTAACCCTGGTGACCCTCATTCAGACGTCACCAAAGCACTATCGTTTAGATGGCTCTGACACCTTACGGTTTGAATTACCAATGGAAAGTGTCGACAAGCGCTTCCAGCAACTTGAAAACCTACTTAGCACCCTTAACCAAAAAGTAGCGGCGGCGTGAAGCTTGGGGCAAACTTGCCAGTAGCCATGGCCCAGTTGATCAACAGCCGTTTATTGATCCCAGTGGCCCAGCAACGCGCATCAGCAGTGAATTAACACATTAGGAACGATCATGAACATTCGCGATACCTTTACCCTTTGGGGCCCTACCAGCTTGGCCGTGCTACTCGCCGCTAGCCTGGTGAGCCCCGCTTTTGCGCAACCAGCTAACGAGCAAGCCGACAGCCCAACACAGGCGCAAGAGCAGCAGACTCAAGAAAGCTCAGAAGAATCGCCACAGGCGCAAGCACAGGAAATCAGCATAGACGCCGTCGATAGCGCCGCTCAGGTTGCTGATCAGGATGAGCTACCCCGTGGTCACTTCCGCCTACCCGAAGAAGGCGATGTCATTGGTGAGCGCTACACCGTCGTTGTCGAAGACCCCAAGCAGACGCTGATCGATATCGCCCGACGCCACAACATTGGCTATGAAGAGATTCGCATGGCCAACCCGGGTGTCAGCCTCTGGGTACCTGGCGTAGGTACCGAAGTGGTGATCCCCGCCCAATACATTCTTCCGCCTGCGCCGCGGGAAGGCGTTGTCATTAACCTTTCTGAGCTACGTCTCTACTACTACCCTGCCGACAAACCCGGCATCGTCGAAACCTACCCGGTTAGCGTGGGGCGTGAAGAGTTCGCTACCCCCGTAGGCATCACCCGCACCACGGTTAAGGTTAAAGACCCCGCCTGGGCTCCACCGGCATCTATGCGTCGCGAAGCAGCCGAACGCGGCGAACCAGCGCCTTCCGTGGTACCGCCCGGCCCTAACAACCCCTTGGGCGAGCACGCAATTCTGCTGGCCATGCCGAGCTATCTCATTCACGGTACCAACCGCCCTGATGGCGTCGGTATGCGCGTTAGCCGTGGCTGTATCCGCATGTACCCGGAAGATATCAAATCGCTCTACGAGCGTTTGCCTAGCGGTACTCAGGTCAACCTGATGGATGCACCGTTCAAAGCGGGCTTTGCAGCCGATGGCACGCTGTTTGTGCAATCTTTCCCACAGCTGGAAGAGAACGCGGAAGGCTTTGAGCCACTGCTTAATGCCCTTGAACGCGTCACTGAGCTAACTGGCAGTGACGTTGAAATAGACGCGGATCAGATTCAGCGCGCCGTAGAAGCTCCTGACGGCCAATTTATCGCACTATATGGCCCTCAGGCTCCCGAGCCAGAACCAGAGCCTGTTGAGCTGATTGACGAGCTTAAGCTCAGCGCCGCCACTGACGACGATAAAGACGCTTAACCGAACACCTAGCAACAAAAAACCCCGCCAAGGCGGGGTTTTTGCGTAGCTAGTATCAAAACCTACTGGTCTGACGCTTTAACGTACAGCGCCTTACTACGGCATATTAACTAACTACAGCTTTCTTCCAGCAGCTGCTGAGAGAGTCAGACGACTCCCTCAGCAGCCCAAGCAGAATTACTTCTGCATGGAACGCTGGAACATACGGTTCATTTCTTCACGGTTCTGCTCAGACATCTGCAGAGCAGCCTGCGCGTCGCGCTGGGCTTGGTTTGCAGTGTTCATAGCTTGTGAAGCCATGCTGCGTGCTTCTGCAGCGTCAGCCTGTGCAGATTCTGCAGTCATGCGAACTTCTTCCAGCGCGCTGGTAGAAGCACAACCAGCAAGAATTGCCAGAGAAGCGGCAGCAGCAGTCATCTTCAGAGTAGTTTTCAGAGTCATAATGTTCTCCTTGAGTCGTCCTTGGGTACTACGTTAAGGGTATGACAAAGGTAAGGCTAGTCACTTAAATTAGAATAAGTTCTTAGCTTAAATTTGTCTACCTGCGGTGCAGGTTCTTTTCAGTGACTTGTGCTGCAAAGCACGCAAGTCAAACGCTGTTTTATAATAGACCACAGCGGTTGTCTATAGCCACTTGTTTAAAACCTCGAACTTCCATCAACGGCGTTAGCTTAACGGATCACTACCCGAGTGCCAACACCCACTAGCGCTGCCAGGCGATCGATTTGATCGTTGGTAACGGCAACACACCCCTGAGTCCAGTGATAGCGCCCATGAATATCGGGGTCTGCGCTACCCAGGCCATGAATTCCAATCGCCCCACCCAGTGCGGTATCTTGCGGGGGGCGACCGTAACGTCGATAGTAGTCGAAGTAGTCATCATAATCAGCTTGGGAATAAATCCCTTTTTCCAGCGCCATTCTAGCGTGCGCTGGGGTTGGGTAATCAATGCCTATGAAGGTACGCCACTGGCTTTCGTAATTAAAACGGTTGACATGAAACTCCCCCATGGGAGTCACATTATCGCCGCGAACCCGTTGGGTTTTAGCCCCAGCACGGCCAAGTGATATGGGCGCAAACCGCTCCAGCAGCGCGTTACCCCGAAACACGCTAAGGGTGGCCTCTTTGTCGTCCACCAGCACCCACAGTTCGTTGCTATGACGCGGCACATGAGCGCGACTCAGTATCGTTTCTACGAGATCGGTGGCGGTATCCTGACTGGGCGCAGTAACAGCAGCACTGGCCACGGCTGGCAAGCTCAACACCATGGCTAAAAATCGACGGCGATTAACTAAAAACATGACAGCTCTCGAAACAAGTTAGCCCGCGATTGACCGACTCGGCGCATCTGGTGGCTGTTATACCCTATTCCCACATTCGCCGTTAGCAATTTCGTCATGTACACGACTGACGCCCCGAAGAGCAGTAACCGATAATCCACTAGTAGAGACCCCATCAAACGCCCTGAAACTCTTCCATACTCGCCATTATATTGCGTATCTCGGAATTATGTCCTTGAGCCAGGGCATTGAAAAACTCCTCTTCAGGCTCAATTTTCGCTCGTGCCGCGCGATGCTCGTAGAGCGCTTGAAGGCGCTGATGCGACGATGTGGCAGTTCTCATCGCATCCTCTATCGAGCCGGTGATGGTTTGTTCCGACAAGCGATCCAACTCAGGCGGCTGGGGGAAATCGCTGGAATCATCGAACCATAACTCCAGCACTTCTGAATGGTCAGAGCCATCGTGGAAGAGATCTTCAAGCCCCGTTTTCATTTTTAGCTCACGGCTGGCCAAGTAATTAAACGCCATCTCTAAGCGCTGATTCTCAGCATCCTCAGCGGCTTCGCTATACTGTCGCGCCATCCGGGCATGAAAACCCGCCGCCCATTCGATTAAATCTTTCACCTGGTTATAGCGCATCATGATCTCCTTTCTTAACGACTTGAGCGATGCATAACAATAAACACTACCACTCCAGGCTGGTTTCGCGCAGCGCGCCTATTTCACGCTTGGCCGCCTGAAGATTATCCAGTAACTGCTGGCGCAAACCGGCTTGATTACCCACGGCAATCATAGCGGGGTTGTGAGTTTCGCGCCGCGCAGCACCTTCGTCACTATGTAGGCGCTCAAGTTGCCCCTCCAACCAGTTCAGCCAGCTTTCCGGCTGGGCTTTCAAGTCGCGCAGACGTTGCAGCTCGGCCAAGGCAGGGCCATCCTGGGCCAGCAATACAGTCCAGCGATGCTCCGACAGCCGAGCGTGTTCAGTAACTTCGCGCAGTAACGACTCAAGCGCCAGCTCAAAAAGCGCCAGCGCACTCTCTTCCAACGCCATCTGCCGCGCAGAAGCATGCTCATCACTTCCCGCGGGCAAGGTGACTAATAGCTCCGCCTGATAGAGCAGCTGGTTGGTTCGTGACCGTGCATTCACTTGCGTTTGTCCTCCACGTGCCATTTACCGGCATCAAACATGGCTTTCCAGCCTGTGGCCTTGCCCTCCTCGTCGGTCATCACGTACTGCTCTTTGCTCTTCCGCGAGTAGCGGATTTGCGCCGGGCGACCATCCGGATCTTCACTCGGCGCTTTAAGAATGAAGTGATACTTTTCGGGCAGCTCATCGGCGTGCGCTTTCAGCTCTTTCACCAGCGGCGGCCGTGTTTCACGATTTTTAGGGAACTTGCTGGCAGCCAAAAACAGCCCGCTTGCGCCATCACGCAGCACGTAATGGTCGTCAACTTTTTGGCAAGCCAGTTCCGGCATCGGGATCGGGTCCATTTTTGGCGGCGCCACTTCGCCACTTTTCAATAGCTTACGGGTGTTTTTACATTCGCTATTGGTACAGCCAAAATACTTGCCAAAGCGGCCTGACTTCAACTGCATCTCAGAGCCGCACTTATCGCACTCGATGATCGGGCCGTCGTAGCCTTTGATCTTGAATTTGCCGCCTTCAACTTCGTAGCCGTCACAATCGGGGCTGTTACCACAGATGTGCAGCTTACGCGTTTCATCGATTAGGTAGTTGTCCATCGCCGTGCCACACTTGGGGCAGCGACGCTTGGCACGCAGCGCATTGGTTTCGGCCTCTTCTCCCGCGTCTTCGGCCACCGCCTCTTCACCAGGAATCAGGTCAATGGTGGTTTTACAACGCTCTTTGGGCGGCAAATTGTAGCCACTACAACCCAGGAAAACCCCGGTGGAAGCGGTACGAATTTGCATATGACGACCACAGCTTGGGCAGTCGATATCCGTTGGCACCGGCTGATTGGGGCGCATGCCATCTTCGCTCTCAGCCTTGGCCAGCTCTTCACGGAATTCTTCGTAGAAGGCATCCAGCAGCGCCTGCCAGTTGCGTTCGCCTTCGGCGACCTCATCCAGACTATCTTCCATGCGGGCAGTGAACGAGAAGTCCATCAAATCAGGGAAGGACTCTTTCAACCGCTCGGTGACGATATCGCCCAGCTTTTCGGCATAGAAACGACGGTTTTCCAGCTTCACATAGCCGCGATCCTGGATCGTTGAGATGATTGAAGCGTAAGTTGACGGTCGGCCAATGCCCTGCTTTTCAAGCTCTTTGACCAGGCTTGCTTCGGTGTAGCGTGGTGCTGGCTTGGTAAAGTGCTGCTGAGGATCGAGCGCTTCCAGTGCCATAGGCGTACCTTTTGGCAAGTCCGGTAAGCTCTGATCTTCATTTTTACCACTAGGCTTCATCACCCGGGTATAACCATCAAACTTCAGTACACGTCCTTTGGCACGTAGCTCGTAGCCATCGACTTCAACACTCAGCGTGCTTGAAAGGTACTCTGCAGGGGTCATTTGGCAGGCCACAAATTGACGCCAGATCAGCTCGTAGAGACGCTCGGCATCCCGCTCCATTCCGGCCAGATCGGAAGCCTTACGCTCGACACTGGAAGGGCGAATCGCCTCATGGGCCTCTTGAGCACTCTCTTTGCTGCTATAACGATTAGGTGCTTCGGGCAGGTAGCGTTCGCCGAACTCTTCACCGATATAGCTACGCACACCCTCAACCGCATCTTTCGATAAGTTGGTGGAGTCGGTACGCATATAGGTGATGTAACCCGCCTCATAGAGGCGCTGAGCCATGGTCATGGTTTTCTTCACAGAAAAACCTAACCGGCCACTCGCCGCTTGCTGCAGCGTAGAGGTAATAAAGGGTGCCGTGGGCTTTGAGCTGGTGGGCTTGTCTTCCCGTGAGGTAATCGCCAGCTTGGCTTTTCTAAGCTGCTCAATACGCGCAAGGGTGTCTTTTTCGGAGGTAGGCTTAAAGGCCTTGCCATCCTGACGAACCAGGGCAAAACGCACCAGCTCACCCTCAGGAGAGGCCAAATCCGCGTGCACATCCCAAAACTCTTCAGGAATAAAGGCACGGATTTCGCGCTCGCGCTCAACAATTAGACGTACCGCGACTGACTGTACACGGCCAGCCGACAGCCCGCGCGCTACTTTCGCCCACAGTAGAGGCGAAAGCATAAAGCCCACAACGCGATCCAGGAAACGCCTTGCCTGCTGCGCCTCTACCCGGGGGATATTGAGCGCGCCAGGCGCCTTGAAAGCGTCTTGAATCGCGTTTTTGGTGATTTCGTTGAACACCACGCGCTTGTAGCGGCTGTCATCGCCACCGATGGTCTCGCGCAGGTGCCAAGCAATGGCTTCCCCTTCGCGATCCAAATCCGTTGCGAGGTAGACAGCGTCAGCCTTCTCAGCCAGCTTCTTTAGCTCGGCAACGACTTTCTCTTTTCCGGGCAGCACCTCATAGCGGGCTTCCCAGCCGTTGTTGGGGTCAATCCCCATCCGCCGAATCAGCTGATCTTGGCTTTTACGTTTTTTATATTCTACTTTCTCTTCCGCCGACATCTTGCGTGTCGCTGCGGCCTGGCGCGCGCGCTCCTTGGGGTCGGAGGCTGCCTTACCTGAGCCGCTGGTCGGCAGGTCACGAATGTGGCCCACGCTCGACTTCACGATGAAATCGTTGCCGAGATATTTGTTAATCGTCTTCGCTTTCGCTGGCGACTCGACGATGACCAGTGACTTGCCCATAGTGCTCCACTTTCCTAATGCACGGACTGTCTAGCGCGTGCTCTGAATTCGGTGCCGTATCGACGGGCTGAAACTGCCCGTTAAAAAAGATACGGATGAAAAAATGCGCCTACCCTACCCCAGCCCTTAGCTAAGCGCCAGTGGCAACCAAGCCGTAGGGAGAATCCATAGACTTTAGACAACCAGGGTTATATTTCAGACAAATAGTAGCTAGACACTAGACTGCCACCGACATTACAGCAACCCAAAAGGTAATCAGGCAAACAAAGCGCCCCCACCAAATAGGCGGGGGCGCAATGAGCTAATGTACTGATTTAGCGTTTAGGCGGCGTCTTTTTACGTCTGGTAGTGCTGGTGGGTTTAGCCACCGGCTCACTGGCCGACTCGCTAGTCGCAGCAGATTTAGGCGATGACTCCTTAACCACGGACTCCTCATTCACCACGGGCTGCTCCTTGGCCACTGGCGCAGACGAAGTCGTTTGCGTTTCGGCCAGCTTAGCAGTAGCAGCTTTGGGCTTAGCGGCAGGCTTAGTTGTCGAAGCCGCTTTGCTGGCCGTCGGCTTGCTCGCAGCCGGCTTATTCGCTACCGATTTGCGGGGTCTTGCCTTATCAAACAACACTTTAATTTGAGCAAAGCGCTCAGCAGCATGCTCTGAAAGATCGCCGCTGGCGGCAAACACATGCTCAAGGTGGCTAATATAGCCATCGACATCATCGTTGCTGCTACCTGCTAGCAAAGTAGGCAGCGAATTCAACGCCTGCTCACGATCCAGCTTCAAGATAAAGAACTGCTCGCGCACCAAGTTTTTAAAATCACTCAGTTCGATACCAGGCTCAAGCTCCGCACGGGAGGCGCGTAGCCGCTTAAAGTTACGCTCATCTGTAGCTGGGGCGCCACCGAGCACATAGATAAGCGAGCGCATAACCGCTTCATGGGCACTGCCCTTAGCAATTTTCTCTCGCAGCTCTTCCTGACGCTGCTCAATAAAGCGACGGTGCTCGGGCTCTGCCCCTGGACGGCGGCGGTGTACATGGGCATCGCCATACAGACCGACAGCAGCCTGCAATAGCGGCTGGCCGTAGATATCCATAAACATTTTTTCGGTGCTGCTATCCCGCAAATCGCGCATCGCATTGAGGCTGGCGACCAGTTGATCAGACCCCATAGTTTCAAGCGTTTTGAACAGATTATCTTTTGATACTGGGTGACGATTTTTGCGCACTGCTTCCGCCATTACCGGTAGCGGCACCGAAAGTGGATTACGATCAGAAAGCAGCTTGTAGCCCAAACGGATAGGGTGCATACGACGAATCAAGCGGGCAGCTTCCGGTGTCATGATGGCTTTTAGCCACGGCTGCAGAAAGAGCCGATACATCCCCAAATTGATTTCTGAGATCCGTGCCACGGTGGCAAAACGACGATCATCCTCTGGCTTGTGCATTACTGCCTGATCTAACTCTTCAAAGTTACGCGGCATAAATTCGAGCAGATAATCCCGCTCGAACAGCTCAGCGTCTTCACCCTTCTCTGCCGGAGATATGGAGGTTTCATACAGCCCAGGCGGCAGTACGTCGATGTAATCCATATTGGCGGTGAATTCGGTATGCTCTTTGCGCGATACGCTGCCCGAAACAAATATACCTAGATGGCCGGTCGTATCATGCTGGCAATAGACGATGGTTTGCTCATTGGCAATGATGTCATCGGTGTTTGCATATAAATCACGAATCCACCCCAATGCTTGAGGCGGCGGAGTAATGTCATCCCCACGCGAACAGAACACAACCACCGGCGAACGCACATTACGCAGGTCGATTCGGCGGCCATCATGGGTGACCAGCTGCGCGGTAGAGAGCCGATTACCGACAAACAGATTATCGACGATATACTGAATCTCTTCACCGCCTAATACGACGTGACCACCCCACCAACGCTCAAAATCGAGGTATCGGCCCGCTTCGGTATCGATATTGTCGTAAAGGTGATACTGCTTTTTCCAGTAGGTATTAGCCGGGTTGAGGCGCTCGAAGTTCTGCACCAGCCACGCCCCGTCAAACAGGCCGTCGCCAATATCACTGGTGAGTGCCGTAATCCAGCTGCCTCCCGCCATCCCGCCGGTATAGCGCATGGGGGCTTTGCCGTGCTCACCCGCCCAGTAGGAGAGTGGCGCGCCAGCAATCAGGATAGGGCCAAAAACGTCAGGCTCCAAGGCAGCCGCCATCATGATCTGCCAGCCCGCCTGGCAATTGCCCACCACCATCGGTTTTTCAGTCGTTTCGGGATGCAGCTCAATCACATGGCGCAAAAAAGCGATCTCCGACTCGACCACATCCTCAACGGTTTGGCCTGGCTCAGGAAACGGCAAAAAACCAATAAAGTAGCAGGGGTGCCCCGCTTTAAGCGCCACGCCCAACTCACTGTCCGGCTTAAACCCTCCAATCCCTGGCCCATGCCCCGCACGTGGGTCAACCACTACAAACGGGCGCTTTTGCAGATCAATTTCTGTCCCTTCGTGGGGCAACACACGCAACAGTTCGTAGTTGGTTGGCCGCGGCAGCGTCCGACCATCCATCAGCACTTCGGTATCGAACCCCAACACATTGGGCTTGGTTTGCTCCATATGCTCGAGGTACTGATTACCGCGTTCGCGCATAACGTCCAGATAGAGAACGCTGCGCTCCATGCTATCGCGCCAGTAACCAAAGGCTGCACGCCCAAACCCGAAAGGATCGAATAATGAAGCGATCGCCTCACTTCCAGGTATGGCTGTGGAATCATTTTGTTGCTTCAACCATGCGCTAGTGAAAGCGTTAGCAGGAAACATAGTCTTGGCGAGTGGGTTAGCAAGAAAGTTCATAGGGTCTCCCGTTGGGTTGATGCACAGGCATCAGACCCGAAAGCAATGATGCTGCAATGCAATATAGTCTAGGCCACTATGCGCACGGCGTCGATCTTTAACCCTGGCAATTACGCCTTATGTGACTAATGAAGTCCTGTTTAGGCAGTCTAAAAGATTCAGTGTTAGCATGCTTGGCCCTGGCGATGAAGCCTGATTTTGATATTAGTTAAAGGGTGCTCACTACGAGGTTTTTATGTCATCCCCCAATCTGCTCAATCGCCTAACATTTCGGCAACTCCAGGTCTTCCAGGCGGTGCACCGGCAGCGCTCCTACTCTCGTGCAGCTGAGCAACTGGGACTGACCCAGCCAGCAGTCAGCGCGCAAATACGGCAGCTTGAGTTGGCACTGGGTCAGCCTCTGTTTAATTATGCGGGTAAAACGCTTCACACGCTTCCCGCCGCCGATACCCTCGCCCACTCAGCGCGCGAAATTTTTGGCCAACTGTCACGGCTGGAAATGAACCTATCGGATATTAACGGCAAAATAAGCGGCGAACTCAACATCGCAGCGGTTTCCTCAGCCCAATATGTGGTGCCTTATTTACTTGCCCGCTTCCGTGCTCACTATCCCGAAGTACATGTCCGCTTAAAGGTATGCAATCGCTGCCAGGCACTCGATCGATTGGCTGAGCAGCAGGACGACTTGGTTATCATGGCCATGGTGCCTGAAGACGATCGCTTGGTAGTGATGCCGATTATTGATAACGAACTGATCGCCGTCGTCTGGCCCGAGCATCCGCTACTTTCGATGCCGCAACCCTCCTTAGCAGACTTTGCGCGCCATTACGTGCTAATGCGCGAACCCGGTTCCGGCGTACGCAACGCTTTTGAGCAGATGGCGGCCAGTCAGCAGGTCGCCCTTCCCCACTGTATTGAGTTAGGTACCAATGAAGCGATTAAAGGGGGCGTCATGGCTCACTTAGGTGTTGCCGTGCTGCCGCGTTTGGCGGTGCAACTGGAGCTTGAGCAGGGGTTACTGTTTGAGCTGGGGTTGCCCGACTTTCCCATCCACCGCTCTTGGTGCACGGTCTATACGCGGGAGCGCTTACCCACTCCGGTCGCCGAGCTATTTTTGAGTTTCATCCGTGAACACTTACCCGACTATCGCCGTCACTTTCAGGCGCCCGCCAGCCCCTTACCCAGCCATGGGGTAGCCTGTTTGCCGATACTTCCCTCCTGAAGGCGAGTGATGGCTTACGGTGTCTTGTTGGCAGCGAGATATGTTACATTAGCCATCATTAGCGCGATAAAATATTGAGCAAACTTCGTATTAACCAGGTATCAATAGGCAGGCTTGGAACAGGGTTAAACCTTTTTTACGCCTTCGGCCTACCGCACAGAAGAGAGGCTCTGTCACTATGAGCAATAACCCCTCGCAGCGAGTGTCCAGCGGTGAAAAATACCGTAATGAACATGGCATGTCGGTGATCAAGGATGGCATGAAGCAGCGCAAAGCGCAGCCAGAGGCCCCTTCTGTTGAGCTTGAGCGCAAACCCAAGTGGCTGCGAGCACAGATTCCAGGTGGCGAGCGTTTTGAAGCGGTCAAGAAAAACGTCGCGACCCATCGATTAAGCACTGTTTGCGCTGAATCCCACTGCCCCAATATGGGCGAGTGCTGGAGCAACGGCACGGCCACTATCATGCTGATGGGCTCGGTATGTACCCGCGCCTGTCGGTTCTGCGCAGTAGACACCGGCAACCCCCAGGGCTGGCTTGACCACGAAGAGCCTGAAAACACGGCCAAATCTGTAGAGCTCATGGGGCTGCGTTATATCGTACTGACTTCAGTTGACCGTGACGACCTCGACGATGGCGGCGCAACCCACTACGCCAACTGCATTCGCGCGATCAAAGCGCGCACACCCGAGGTGGTAGTCGAAGCCTTGACGCCCGACTTTGATGGTGACCTTGCCGCTATCGAACGCGTCGTCGATTCAGGCCTACAGGTATTTGCCCAAAATGTGGAGACCGTGGAACGCCTGACAGGCCGAGTGCGTGACCGGCGGGCAGGTTACCGCAAAACCCTCGATGTCCTTGCTCATGCCAAGCGCTACCGCCCAGATATCATCACCAAAACCAGCCTGATGCTGGGCTTGGGTGAAACCGACGAAGAGATTTTGCAAACGTTTGATGATTTACGTGAGATCGGCGTCGATATTGTCACGCTTGGCCAGTACCTTCGCCCGACCAAAAATCACCTGTCGGTGGAGCGCTGGGTAACGCCTGAAGAGTTTGATCGCTACCGCGTGATTGGCCTGGAAAAAGGCTTTATGGAAGTGCCCTCTGGCCCGCTGGTACGTTCAAGCTACCGCGCTGATCGCGTGTTTGAGAAAAACAACCTGGGGCTCGCCTCACCTGCCGCGATTCCCGGTCAGGAGCAAGAAGCAAACCCCAATATTATTCCAGCGCTCAACGTAGGATAGGCTTAAATTAAGCGTTCTACGGGGCTTGCTACTATGTATGGAGCGGGTTTTAAGACCCGCTTTATAAGCCTCGTTTTTTTGAACCGTTTTTTTAATAACGGTGACCCAATTTTTACAGTGGCGTGTTCTCGACACTGACCAATTCGCGGTTTAGCCGTTTAGCTAGCGCCTCGGCCAGCTGCTCACCCACCCGATGATCCCCTGGCAACGAGACGAGGTCAGCCAACTTCGCCATGGGCATACCTGCATAGCCGCAGGGGTTAATGCGCAAAAAAGGCGTCAGGTCACCGTCTACATTCAACGCCACGCCGTGAAAGCTCGCCCCCCGCCGAATACGCAGACCCAGTGAGGCAATCTTCGCCTCACCCGCTTCTGTCATCACATAAACCCCTGGAGCATCGGGCCGAGCTCGGGCGCTCACGCCATAGTGGCTCAAGACGTCAATCACGGCATTCTCCAATGCAGTGACTAAATCGCGCACGCCAATTTTTCCCCGCCGTACATCCAGCAGCGGGTACAGCACCACCTGCCCTGGCCCGTGATAAGTGACTTGCCCCCCCCGATCAACGTGCACCACCGGAATATCGCCGGGCAGCAGCAGGTGTTCGGGCTTGCCAGCCTGGCCTTGGGTAAACACCGGGTCATGCTCGACCAACCAGAACTGATCAGGGGTTTGCGCATCCCGTGTATCGGTTAGCGTGCGCATAGCTTCCCACACTGGCAGGTAGGCCTGGTGACCCAAATCGTGCAACTCAATCGGCACGGCGTTTTCCACGGTTACACCACCATATGCACACGGCCAGTAGCCTTGAGGTCGTCGAACAACTCTTTAATATGCTGCTCTCCGGTCGCTCTAATCACCACACGTACCGATTGAAAACGGCCATTGCGGCTATCGACCACCTGCATTGCCGTTGCATCGAAGTCAGGGTCATGGCGCACAATCACCTGGCACACACAGGCAGGAAAGTCTTCGGCCGCATCGCCGACGACTTTTAACGAGTAATCACATGGGAAAGTGATTTTAGGCGGCTCCTGAGCCGCCGGTTGGCGCAAATCACGAAGTCCCGGAGCACCTTTTTTCATAACAAACCTATTTCGTAAAGACTGATTTTCACAAAGACTGGGTTCATCACAGATATACGCTAGAACCCATCAACCTATCGGCTGTAAGTCTATAATCAATCCGTAAAATTACTAATCAGATTACTAAAGAAGCGCTGCACCTGATCGAACAAGCGCTTAAAGAGACCACCCTCTTCGATGTTTTCCAGCGCCACTAAGCGGCGCTCACCGACCACTTCATCACCTAAATGCACTTCCAGCGTACCAACCTCGTCGCCAATGGCAATCGGTGCCTGTAGGTCTGGATTGAGGTTTAGGCGCGCACGCAGCTCTTCGTTGCGGTTGCGTGGCAGGGTCATAAAGACTTCTTCATCGACGCCAACACGCAGCTCATTGATATCGCCGCCCCAAACCCGCGGCGTTGCCAATACGGCACCGCGCTCATAGAGCTTCATGGTTTCGAAAAAGCGGAAACCGTAGCTGAGTAGCTTTTGGGTTTCTTGAGCGCGCGCTTCATCAGAGTTGGTGCCCATCACTACGGAAATCAAGCGCATATCGTCACGCTTAGCTGAAGACACCAGACAGAACCCCGCCTCCGTTGTCCAGCCGGTTTTCAGGCCATCCACCGAAGGGTCACGCCACAGCAAACGGTTGCGGTTGGGCTGATCAATACCGCCATAGGAGAACGTACGATGGGAGTAGATTTCGTAGTGATCAGGGTAATCATTAATAATGTGCCGGGATAAACGCGCCAAGTCATGGGCCGTTGAGTAGTGATTGTCGGCGGGCAAGCCAGTGGCGTTCTGGAAGTTGGTGTTATTCATGCCCAACCGCGTGGCATGCTGATTCATCAGATCGGCAAAGGGCACCTCACCACCCGCCAAATGCTCTGCCATGGCGACACTGGCATCGTTGCCCGACACAATGATGATACCGTGGAGTAAATCATCCACCGAAACCTGATCACCCACCTCAATAAACATTTTCGAGCCGCCGGTGCGCCAGGCATTCTCGCTAATATTAACCATATCAGTGAGCTTAATGGTGCCACGATTGAGCTCACGCTCTACCAAATAGGCGGTCATCAGCTTGGTTAAACTTGCCGGTGGCAGACGCTCATCGGAGTTATGCTCGGCCAAGATACGGCCACTATTAGCATCCATCAGAATCCACGAACTTGCCGCTAACTGAGGGGCTGAAGGGATAATGGTTTGCGGCTGCGGAATTACCGGCTGAGGCGTTGGCTGGGCACTGGCAGGCACAGCAACCGTCGCCATGGCAGCGAAGAGGCACAGGCGTGCAGAGCGACCAATGGATGTAAACACGTTCATAACGTCAGTCTCACTTACTTGAAAGCTTACTTGAAAAGCTTATTTTAAAAAACGGCGGCGCGTAAGGCGCGCCACCGGAAATAAACAGGGGGTGAATTATCGCACAACAAAGACCTGGGGGAACCCTGCTTGGCGCAGTGTTTCTCGCGCTTGAGGTTCTTGGCTCGGAGCGATGGGCCCCACTTGAACACGATAAACGTCAGCGTCGTTCATAATACGCACCGCATGGGGCTGCTCACCTTGTAAACGCTGCTGCAACTGCTGAGCGCCTTCCGGATTACCCAGTGCCGCGATCTGCAGATACACTGCGTCGCCAGCTTCCCCTTCGTTTGGCGGCTGCGCTGTTTGTGTCTGTGGTGAAGGATCAGCCGCAGATGCAGCAGACGCCGCCGGCGGAACGGGCATAGAAGAAGCATTTGCAGCAACCCGCTGTGCCTCGGCTACGCGAGGCTGGGGGGAAGCGCTGCCGCCGCCCTTGCCGTGCTCGGCTAGCCACTGCTCAGGGTTGATCGCTTCCACTTTCACGGAACCGGTACCATTGTCGAGGAAGCCTAGCCGGGCGGCTGCCGCGTAGGAGAGATCGATCTCACGGTCACTGTGGAAGGGGCCACGGTCGTTCACTCGCACAATGACCGATCGCCCATTATCCAGGTTTGTGACTCGCGCAAAGGTGGGTAGAGGCAGCGAACGGTGTGCCGCCGACATTTTATACATGTCGTAGATTTCACCGTTTGAGGTCGCGTAGCCATGGAATTTTTCGCCATACCAGGAGGCCGTACCACGTTTCTCATAACCCGTTGCATCAGGCAGCACTTGATAGGTTTTCCCCCACACTTCATAGCTAGAGCGGTTGCCCGCTCTGGAAGGCTGCTCGATGCGGGGCTCTGCATCAGGCACCTTGGTAACATCCGGCGGCTCGAGCGGATAGGCATCACCACTCATGGCATAGCGGCCACCACTAGTGTTGGCCGCCGTTGAAGCCGGAGCCGCCGTTTGATTCGCGGAACCGGAGGCATCTACCCGCTGAGTGTCATTGCTAGCACAGCCGCTGACCAGCGCCAGTAAGGCAATCGCGCCAACCGCCCGCTGGCTAATCCTCAATTTGCTCTTCATCCCTCATCCTCGTGCAGCTCAGCAATCGCTTCTGCCAACTCGGCTACGGCCATGGCATAGAGGTGACTATGGTTGTAGCGGGTAATCACGTAAAAATTATACTCGCCAAACCGGTAACGGGTCTCTCCATTGGCGAACTCAAGCGCCAACGGCACCACTGGCAAATTATCATCAAGTGGCTCGCTGGGCTCAATCCCATGAGTGGCCAACTGAGCAATGCTCACCGCAGGAGATGAAGTTTGGTTAAATGAGAGTTCCTGGAGTAACTCTACGGGCATTACGTCTGGCCCAGAGGCCTGGTGGTAGATATCAGCTCCCGGCTTCCAGTTATGCTCAGCAAAGTAATTAGCGACGCTGCCAATCGCATCAACCGGGTTCTCCCAAAGATCACGTCGTCCATCGCCATCAAAATCCACGGCATAGGCTTGATAACTGGTGGGAATAAACTGCGGGTAACCCATCGCACCGGCATAGGAGCCGCGCAACTCGGTAGGGTCGACCTGCTGTTCGTAGGCAATACGTAAAAAGGCCGCTAGCTCACCGCGAAAAAAAGCCCCCCTTGCCGGGTGATGAAACGCCAGTGTGGCTAGCGAATCCAGCACGCGATGCTGGCCTTTATGGCGACCATAGTAAGTTTCAACGCCAATAATAGCGGTAATGATTTCAGCGGGCACACCATAGGTACTTTCCGCGCGCGCCAAGGCGTCGGCATGAGCATCGATGAACTCCACGCCCTCTTCAATGCGCTGCTGGGTCAGAAAAATAGCACGATATTCGTACCACTTCAGACGCCGTTCAGCAGCCCCTTCCATGGCATCTAATACGCTTTGGGTATAGCTCGCCTGCCCCAGCGCTTCTGCCAACCATTCTTGCGGCAACCCTTGCTCGACCAGCTCTTCCACCAGCGCTTGGCTGTCAGCATTTTGCTGGGGAGCAAAGTGGTGAGGAGTCTCAAACTGAGCCTGCGGTGAAGGCTGATCAGCAAACGCCACGGGGGTCACCCAGCACATCAGCGCGGCCAATACATAGCTGCTCGTCTTCCCTTGAACCTTGTTCATTGGCTCTCCACTCCTGAGCTATTCAATCCTGAATTATCCATTACCGAGCAACATTAGCGTCTGAAGCAGGCTGCGTCGCTAGCGCGACAGTAACCGACGATGCGCATGTATCGACATGAGAATACCGAAACCCGCTAACAAGGTCACGCTAGAGGTGCCGCCATAACTAACCAACGGCAGCGGCACCCCCACCACGGGCAAAATGCCGCTCACCATGCCCATATTGACGAACACGTAGATAAAAAAAGTTAAAATGATGCTGCCTGCCACCAAACGCCCAAAGGTATCCTGCGCCGAGCTTGCCATCCACAAACCACGGCTGACAATCAATAGATATAGGAACAGCAGCACAAGCATACCCACCAAACCAAACTCCTCGCCCAGGACGGCAATGATGAAATCGGTGTGTCGCTCAGGTAAAAACTCTAGTTGGGACTGGGTACCCTGCAGCCACCCCTTGCCCCATAGCCCTCCACTACCTATGGCCGTGGTCGACTGAATAATATTCCAGCCTGCCCCCAACGGATCGCTTTCAGGGTTGAGAAACGTCAATACCCGCTGACGCTGGTAGTTATGCATATTCATCCAGAGCAGCGGCACTGCGGCAGCCCCCAGCGCGGTAATAAATCCAATCAAACGCCACGACAAGCCCGCCAGTAGCACGACAATCAGGGCCGCGCTAGATACCAGCAGCGAAGTACCCAAATCAGGTTGGATCGCGGTTAGCACCACAGGCACGCCAATAATGACCCCGCACACGACAATATCGCGCAGGCGGGGCGGTAGTTCGCAGCGATTTAGATAGGCTGCAACCATTAACGGGGCTGCTAACTTCATCATTTCCGATGGCTGAAAACGTATCACACCAGGAATCACTAGCCAGCGCTTCGCCCCCATGCCCACATCACCCACTACATCAACGGCAATCAGCATGGCTACGCCAATGCAATAGGCCAATGGTGCAAAACGCAAAAAGGTCGAGGGCGAGAACTGGGCAATAATTACCATGCCTACCAGCGCGATAAGAAAACGCACGCCTTGGCCAATCACTGCATCAATAGATTGTCCGGAAGCGCTGTAAAGAACGATTAAACCGCTCCCCATCAGCAGCAATAGCAAACCTAGCAGCCAAGGGTCGAGATGGATTCGCTCCCAGATACTTTTCCGCCGGGCGATACCACTCTCAGGCGGGCGAACAGGATGGCCACGCATCGAACGGGCTATATAATGCCAAGGCATGGCTTAGTTTCCCTCCACATTGGCATCATCTTCTTCCAACACTTCACGCACTTCCTCTACGTCGGGGGCCTCATCCTCAAGTAACCAGGCATCGGTCATTGCACGGGCCAGGTGCGCTGCGTGGGTACTGCCACCACCGGCATTCTCAACAATAACCGACACGGCAATCTGGGGGTCATCCAACGGCGCAAAGGCCACAAACAGAGCGTGGTCGCGCAGTCGTTCGGCCAGCTCATCGGCGTTGTAGCGCTGATCCTGCCCCAGCGAAAATACTTGTGCGGTGCCTGATTTGCCGCCCATTCGGTACTCAAGGCCCACACCGGTTCGCCGGGCAGTGCCTTCCGTGCCACTAACCACCTTTTCCATGCCGCTGAATACACGATCCCACCAGCTATCATTGGCGAGCACAATATCATCTAACGTATCCGGCAGATCACGCGGCACAGGGGTATCACCAATCTGTCGGGCCAGCCTTGGTTTCACCCAATGGCCCCGATTGGCCAGCGTTGCCGTAGCACTGGCTAGCTGGAGAGGCGTTACCTGCCAATAGCCTTGTCCAATCCCCACCGAGAGGGTTTCCCCGGGATACCAGGGCTGGTTAAAGCGGCCACGCTTCCAATCTCGCGAAGGCATCAAAGCACCACTCTCTCCCTGAACGTCATGGGCTACACGCCGGCCAAAGCCAAAATTACTCATTTGATCATGTAAATCATCAATGCCTAAATCGTGCGCAAGGGTATAAAAATAGGTGTTATTAGATACCGCTAAAGCTCGTTCTAAATCGACCCGCCCGTGCCCCCAACGCAGCCAGTTGCGATAGCGTCGGGAATCATTAGGCAATTGGTAGTAACCAGGGTCGTTTATGGTGCTGTCTGGAGTGATTACCCCTTCCACCAAACCCGCGAGCGCTAGAAAGGGCTTAATCGTAGAGCCGGGAGGATAGTGACCGCGAGTCGCGCGGTTAAACAGAGGGAGATCAAGGTCTTGCTGCAAAGCGCGATAAGACGCAACATCAATACCGGTGACAAACTGGTTACTGTCAAAACCCGGTGTCGATACCATGGCGAGGATCTCACCAGTGCCCGGCACGATAGCCACAATGGAGCCACGACGACCATCCAGCAATTCGTAAGCCAGTGTTTGCAGCGACTTATCCAGGGTTAGGGTTAGGTTCTTACCAGGCACCGGATCGGTTCGCCCAAGCTCCCGCAAGACTCGCCCGCGAGCGTTTGTCTCAACTTTGCGCAAGCCTGCCTGACCGTGCAGCTCCTCTTCGTAAAAACGCTCAACCCCCGTCTTACCGATAAAATGAGTCCCTGCGTAGCGACCCGCATCCAGGGTTTCCATCTCTTCGGCGTTAATCCGCCCAACGTAGCCCAGTGTGTGTGCCATGATTTCGGCATCGGGATAGTAGCGCAGCGGCTGAGCCTCTATTTCGACTCCAGGCAGACGATGACGATTAACCGCCAAACGGGCAATTTGTGCTTCGCTTAAGTCACTGGTAAGGAGGGCTGGCTGGAAAGGACGCTGGCGTTGGCGTGAACGCACATTGAACGCCTCGATCTCCTCTTCAGGCAGTTCAAGCAGGTCGACCAATAGTGCCAGGGTTTCGTCCAGGTTATCGACACGCTCGCGAACCAGCGTGAGGTTGTAGGTGGGACGGTTTTCAGCCAGCAGCACCCCGTTACGGTCATAGATCAAACCGCGGTTCGGCGGCAGAGGCTCGACGCGAACCCGGTTGTTTTCGGAGCGCGTGCTGTACATATCATGCTGGACGATCTGCAAATAAACCAAGCGACTCGTTAGCAAGCCTGCAAGCGTAAAAACCACTAACACCGCGAGTAGCGCTCTAACACGAAAAATACGCAGTTCTTGCTCGGAGTTTTTTAGCGTGTTGGGGCGCTTGAGCATGGTAACGATGACTCTCAAATCAAACAATCAAATCAAACAAAAGGCGCAGCAGGCCATAACAGTGATCGCTCACCATCTCAGTTAGCCGTCAGCGGTGATAAGGGTGACCTACCAGTAGTGTCCAGGCACGGTAGAGCTGCTCGGCCAGCATAATCCGCACCAGCGGGTGGGGCAGCGTCAGCGGGGAGATCGACCAGGTTTTGTCAGCCGTCGCAGAAAGTGAGGGCTCGAGACCGTCTGGGCCCCCCACAAGCAGGACAATATCTCGCCCGGCCATGCGCCAGGCATCGGCTTCTTGCGCTAACTGTTCGGTGGTCCAAGGCTTACCTTTGACTTCCAGCGCGACTAGATACTCGTCGCCACGCAACTTGTCGCGAATTCGCTGCGCCTCTTGGGCACGCGCCTTCGCGATATCTGCATTTTTGCCACGCTGACCGAGGGCAATTTCTTCTATCTCGAGATTAAAATCTCTCGGCAGCCGCTTGCGGTAAGTATTGACGCCCTCTTCTACCCAGCCAGGCATTTTGCTTCCTACCGCTAACAGCCGGATCTTCATGACATGCCGGCTCGCTCTTGGAAGCGCTCAAGAGAGTCGCCAATGGCACCCGAGTCGCTGGGTAGATCGGCCCACAGCCGCTCTAAGTCATACAGGGTGCGTGCCTCGGGCATCATCACGTGGACAACGACATCCCCCAGGTCGACCAGTACCCAATCGGCGTTATCGCCACCTTCAACGCCCAGCGGGCCAAGCCCTGCAGCCTTGGCTTTTTCCACGACGTTTTGCGCCAGGGCAGCCACATGGCGGGTCGAAGTACCACTGGCAATCAGCATGAGGTCGGTGACCTCGGTTAATTTGGCAACATCCAACTGCGTAATGTCACGTGCTTTCAGTTCTTCTAGCGCGTCAACCGCTAGATTTTTCAATGTATCGATGTGCATGACTCCTAAAGACAACCTTATTGGTTAATCGGTCAATAAAGCCGGCCATTGTAACGGCTTCTTTGATGACTGCCAGCGCTATTCGCGTTGTCGATAAAGTCCGTCCTGCGTAATGGCCAATTCAACGGCTTCTGGCAGTAAATAGCGCACGCTTTTCCCGGCCTCTAAACGCTCGCGGATATACGTTGCCGAGATCGCCATCAGTGATGGCAGTTCCAACGGCAGATAGCCGCCGCAAGGCCGCTGCATCAATGCGTCTACGCTATCGACTCTGCGATGCGCTACCAGTTCCATTAATGATGCCGGTAACGGATCGTCATAGCCCGGTCTGGCAATCACCACTAGATGAGCAAACTCAAACAAGCGCTCCGGCTGGTGCCACTGGGCGAGCCGCAAAAAGGCATCAAAACCAATCGCCATCACCAGACGGGCCTGTTCGCCAACTTCCCCACGCAGCTCAGCCAGTGTATCGACGCTATAAGAGGGGCCGTCACGGCGCAGCTCGCGGTCATCGGCGACCAGCCCAGGCGTCGCACCGATACCCGCTTCTAATAACGCCAATCTCTGTTTCGCCGAGACTTGGGGTCGCCCACGTAGCGGTGGCTGTTGAGCCGGTATCATATGTAGCCGATCAAGCGACAGCGCCTCATGCAACTCTACCGCGCTGCGCAAATGCCCCAGATGAACAGGGTCAAAGGTGCCGCCCAACATGCCGATACGCTGCTCCGTTTGACTCATGCCACCACCCTATTCACGCACCTGGCCATCGCCAAATACGACGTATTTCTGAGTGGTTAGCCCTTCTAAACCGACAGGCCCACGGGCGTGAAGCTTATCGGTTGAAATTCCGATCTCAGCGCCAAGCCCGTACTCAAAACCATCGGCAAACCGGGTAGAGGCATTCACAATCACCGAACTGGAGTCGACTTCCGCCATAAAGCGGCGTGCGAGTGAATAATCCTGGGTGACAATCGCATCAGTGTGGTGAGAGCCGTACTGTTCAATATGGGCAATCGCTTCATCGATACCATCGACCACTTTGATTGCCAGCACGGGGGCCAAATACTCGGCATACCAATCGGCTTCTTCAGCAGCTGCCGCCTGTGGCAACAATGCCTGCGTACGCTGGCAGCCACGCAGTTCAACTTCATGTTCGGCATAAGCGCGGGCCAGTTCCGGCAGCAGCAGGTCAGCAATCGGCGCATCAACCAGCAACGTTTCCATGGTGTTACAGGTGCCGTAGCGATGAGTTTTCGCATTGACGGCGATGGCTAGCGCTTTGGCGGGATCAGCGGTGGTATCGATATACACATGACAAACACCGTCGAGATGTTTGATAACCGGTACGCGGGCATCACGGCTGATACGCTCAATCAACGACTTTCCACCGCGGGGGATAATCACGTCGACATATTCCGGCATGCTAATCATTTCACCCACCGCCGCGCGATCAGTGGTGGCGACTACCTGCACACTACCCGCTGGCAGGCCTACATCAGCTAACCCCGTTTGGATACAGGCGCTAATGGCGGCATTTGACTGGCTGGCTTCCGACCCGCCGCGCAAAATACAGGCGTTGCCCGACTTCAAACATAGGCTGGCGGCTTCCAGGGTTACATTTGGGCGCGACTCGTAAATAATCCCGATGACGCCCAGCGGGACGCGCATTTTGCCCACTTGGATGCCGCTAGGCCGATAACGCATATCGCCAATTTCGCCCACCGGGTCAGGCAAGCCCGCTACCTGCTGTAGCCCTTCAATCATGGCGTCGATACGCGCGTCGTTCAGAGCTAAGCGATCCAGCAGCGCGCTTTCCAAACCGTTCTCGCGGCCACGCTGTAAATCCTCGGTGTTGGCATCCAGTATTTTGGCTCGCGCCTCGGTCAAGCGCTGCGCCATAGCCATTAGCGCACGGTTTTTCAACCCGGTATCCGCCCGCCGCAGTTCACTGGCGGCGCGGCGCGCCGCTTGCCCCAAGGCCTGCATGTAGGCGGGCACATTTCCGGCAATTAAGTGCTGATGGGCCTCGTCTTGGAACGGTGTTGAAGCGCTCATAGTGTCTCCGTACGGAAGGATACTTTAATTTTTTAATTAACCATGTATCGCGTTTTACATGTTTTGCTTATGTTACGTCATTTCATCGTTATACTGGGGACGATTAAGGCACTAATATGTCTCGCGTACATTTATTATCCTACAATTACTTTACTTGATGAGATACATCTGGTCATTCAGGACGAATAGTAAGTCACCATGCAAAGCAAGTACAAAATCCGCCTGCTACGTGCCAATCTTTTAGCTGCTGCCGTCGCTTTGGCACTATGGACACCCGCCACACCCCCTGCTGCTGCCCTAGTGCTGTGGCTATCAGTCGGCTGGTTACTCATCACCGCGCTGATGCTTGATTTTAGCCACCGTCGTTCGCGAGGATTGCCATGGCAAATTGTACCGGGTGCACTGCTATTGGGTTTAATTGCCACTGCTCCAGAACGACACGGCATTTTAATCTGGGCGTGGGCCGCAATGCTGATGCTGCCCCAAAACAATGGGGTCGCCGCTTTTAACCTCAGCGCTGCACTGATTAGCGCTATAATGGTAGCACCTCAATTGGAGGCGTCAGCGCTTGTGCTGCTGATTTGTTCACTGCTGGTGCTTGGCCTGCTGGCCTTATCCAGAGCACAGCAGCTTATTGATATGAACGGTTCCATTCGCCAACGCCTGCGATTGATTCCCGGCCTTAACCTTTGGGCCGGTGAGCAGTTGCTGCGCGATATCGCCCGGGAACAAACGCGCTGCGAGCGTGAAGGCGTTCATGCGGAACTGTTTATTCTGCACGTAAAACGCCACCAACTGTGGCCAATGGCGCAAAAGCTGTGCGAATTAACCTATGATTTTGAAAACGTTTACCGATTAAGCAGCACAACGCTGGTGACACTCATTCTTGCCCGCTCACCTAGAGAAGCCGCTCAACGACGCAGCCTACTACTCGCCGACTTACCCGACAATATTACCAGTGAACACCTTGAATTAATCGATATCGAACCGGCAACGCTTTCGGTGTTTGAGATCAGCAAACTTCCGGCTGAGCGGGTGCGGGAGACGGTATGATCGAGTACCTCCCCAAACGATTAATGACCCTGGCTTATACTTCCAGTATCGCGTTGATGGTGGGTTACGCGCTATGGCTGTATGCCATGGGTGACTACCGCGACCTGCTGATTCCCACCTTTATGACCCTGCTGCTAATGGCCGCCCTGCTGATGCATATTGGGCAGGGCGTAAAAAGCTACCTGCCACGCATTATTCTACTCTGCAGTACCTACTCGGTAGTGCTCGGCGCTTTCTATTTTCAGCCGCAGGTATCACCTCTATGGTTAGGCCTGCCGATTACCGCCGCGTTTTTACTGCTACCGCTATGGGCCGCAATGCTGATTAATATTGCCATTGGGCCATTGTGGTGGCTGCTTCCTTCGGTCGCCTCTGCGCCACCGGCGATTATCGTGGGCTATGCTGCTTTAACACTGTTACTTGCCCTCCCCCGCTGGGAGCATGCTCGTCGCCGCGCACTCTTAAGAGCTACCGACCCCAACGACAGCGACTGTGAAGCTTTCCACATGGACACGCTAAAAGAGCGTTTACACAGCGAGTTCCAGCGCGCTGCCATGCTCAATCAGCAACTGGCAGTGCTGGTACTGCATTTACCGCAGTTGGATATGGCAGCAGAGCAGTTTGGCCATCGTGCGCAAACGGCGCTGCTGGGAGCGCTATGCGGTGAAGTGAATAGCCGTTGTCGCGATCATGACGTGCTGGGGCGCGCGGACAGCGCCACTTTTTGGCTGGTTCTACCTGACACTAGTGAAAGCGGCGCTCTGTTGGTACGCGAGCGTTTACAAAGAGCTCTTTCACAGCGTGTACTGGTAGAAACCGGTCAACTGGAAGCGCGCATTGCCGCCTGCTTACCCAGTCGCACCGAGCACTTTGCACACTATGTAAAGCGCCTGGAAACCCGCGGCGCCGCCCTCGCCAACCTCTAATCTGCCTTTTCAATGTCTCTTATCTGACGCTGGAGTACTCTCCTTGCCGCTAGCCGATCTGCTCCACTCATTAACGCCATCGCCTGCGTTGATCGTCTGTCTGGTGCTGGCGATTTCATTAGTAGAATCACTTGCCTTGATCGGGCTGCTGGTGCCGGGCGTGGTGTTAATCACTACCGCAGCCTCCCTGGCGGGACATCAGGATCTTGGCTTGGCATGGTTAATCGGTGCTGCCTTCATAGGCGCTATTTTAGGCGACGGCGTCAGTTTTTCGCTGGGCTTTAAACATCACGAGCAGGTCACTCAGAGATGGCCCCTTTCCCTGCATCCCGAATGGTTGGGCCGCGGGGCACGGTTCTTTGAGCGCTATGGCATTTGGTCAGTGTTTATCGGCCGCTTTGTCGGTCCGGTGCGACCGATTATTCCCTTGGTAGCAGGCATGATGCGTATGCCACCACGCACCTTTATTTGGGCTAACGTCACTTCTGCGGCACTGTGGGCGCCTGCCTATATACTGCCCGGCTATTTGTTGGGGCGTACCTGGCAGCACCATTTGAATCTACCGCCAGGCATAGAGGCTGCGCTGCTTATCCTCGCAGCGATCATTGTCGTGCTCGCGGTGATTTTCTCCTGGGGTCGGCATCAGGCGACACGGCATGGGCGACTTTACCGGGCTATTGCTGTCAGCGTTCGCCGTATGCCGCTACTACGCAGGCCATGGCTGGCCATGAGTCAAACCGGCGATGTTCCCTTGGCTTCACTACTGTTACTGGTCATAGCGCTAGGCAGTCTGTCTGGCTGGACACTGCTGGTCATCGCCCACCATGAACCGCTTGAGATTGATCTGTTCATTCAGCAACTGTTCTCCTGGCTGCAGAGCGATGTTTTGTACCGAGCGGGGAATGTTTTTGCACGCATTGGCGACACCCTAGGCATTATCGCTTTAACACTGCCTTGGGCAGCATGGATGCTGGTGAGCAAGAGATGGGAGGCTTTACTGCACTGGAGTGGCGCCTTTGCCAGCGTCGCCCTGCTAAACACAGTAGGCAAAGGGCTGTTTGGTCGTGCTCGCCCAGAGACACCGGACTACTTAATGGGCTCGTTCTCCTACCCCAGCGCCCACACTTCCACCGCCGTGGTGCTCGTTGGCCTTACAGCGGCGTTCGTTGCGGCCGAGATACCCCGTCAAAAACGCTTTTGGGTGTACTGGATAGCACTAGCGCTTGCACTGCCCATGGCGCTATCAAGACTGGTGGTGGGCGTGCACTGGTTCAGTGATCTGGTGGGAGGCGCGCTACTCGGCTTGGTCGTTTGCGCACTCACGCTACTTCATTGGCAGCAGCAGTCGCGCCCGTCGATGCGCCCCTGCCCGTGGCTTCTGCTCAGCCTGGCATCGCTAGTGCTTATCAGCGCTCGCGTCGGCTTCTTCCCACCGGTTTAGCTTTAAATCGACACCGCTTTACCCCAAGGCAAGCCACAGGCCTACCCCAATCATCAGTGTTCCGGCGATGCGATTCAGGAGCCGGACATTGCCGCTTTTACCGAGCACATTGCGTAGCGTTTTGCCGCCGGTGGCATAGACCAGCATGCTGACAAACTCAATGGTCAAAATGACCGCTATCAGCAGGCTGAGCTGCCCCGGCAATGGGCGACTACTATCCAAAAAAGGCGGCAGCAGCACCATAAAAAATGCCCACCCTTTAGGGTTTGCCACCGCGGTAACAAACCCTTGCATGGCTAACTGCAGGGGGCTAGCGGGTGGGCCCGCATCAAGCTCGTTAGGAATCGCCATGCGCCCACGGGAACGCCACATCATAATACCCAAATAACCCAGGTAAGCGCCGCCCACCCACTTAAACAGCACAAACAGCTCTGGCTGACGCAGCATTAACGCCGCCACGCCTGCGCCAGCGGCCGCCGCCACCAAGCCCACGCCGAGCAACTCGCCAATCATCATCCACAGCGTGCGTTTGACGCCTTGGGTCATGCCCAGCACCATGGCGAGGGTCATGCACATACCTGGGGTTAGCGAGACAAACAGAAACGTTGGCACAAAAACCGACAGCGTGGCCCACGACATCATAGATCACTCATCCTTATCTCCGACCTCTCCCCAGCGAGGCACCAGCGAATGCTCGATTCCCAACTGGTTGAGAATACGCGCGACAATAAAATCAATCAGATCATCAATGCTTTGCGGGCAGTGATAAAACCCAGGAGCCGCCGGCAAAATGACCACTCCCAAGCGACTCAATGCCAACATGTGCTCCAAGTGAATCGGTGAAAATGGGCTTTCCCGCGGCACCAGCACCAGCGTTCGGCGCTCTTTAATCGCCACGTCCGCCGCCCGCTCAATCAGATTATTGCTAGCCCCCGTTGCAACGGCAGAAAGCGTGCCGGTAGAGCACGGGCACACCACCATGGCGGAGGGCGCGCCAGAGCCTGATGCCACCGGCGCCATCCAGTCTTCGCGGCCAAAGCAGCGGATCTGACCAAGCTGTGCCCCACTGCGCTCACTCAGCGCCTCGGCTAAACGCTGGGGCTGGGCGGGTAGCTCAATATCTGTTTCTGTGGCGATGACCATGTGCGCAGCTTTCGAAATCATGACCCACACTTCATGGCCTGCGGCGACTAGTACATCGATCAAGCGCAAACCGTATTGAGCCCCGGATGCGCCGGTGAGTGCCACGGTAATCGGTTTTTTGAACGATGCGTCGGCTCTATCTGTCACGCATTCCCCTCCTTGGCTGCGGCTAATGCGGCGAGCAAGCGTTCATGCACGCCCTCAAAGCCACCGTTGGACATCACCACAATGCGATCCAACGGTGACGCTTGAGTGACCACTGCTGCCACCAGCGTATCAATATCGCTAAACAGCTGGGCATGCGCACCTTGCGTGGCAACCAGCTCGTCCATCGACCAGTCGAGCCCGGCGGGCTGAAACCAAAAAACACCATCAGCGTCAGCCACGCTCTCGAGTAACCGCTCGCGCAGAGCACCTAAACGCATGGTATTGGAGCGCGGCTCGATGACCGCCAGCAGGCGTCCTTTCGTGGTGGCCGCACGTAGACCTTTGAGCGTCGCGGCAATCGCCGTGGGGTGGTGGGCGAAATCATCGATCACCTGAATGCCATTGATTTCGCCGCGCACCTCCTGGCGCCTTCTGGGTGTTTCAAAACGCGCCAGCGCCGCACAGCCACGGGCTAAATCAACCCCACACAAATGCGCCGCCGCCAGCGCTGCCAACGCATTGCGGGCGTTATGCTCGCCGGTTAGCGCCCACTCGACGACCCCGTCCTCCTCTTGTCCATGGGTATCCTGACCAGACTCGCCAGCGCTATAAATCACCTGGAAACGACTGGCGTCGTCGCGCTCTAATTTCAGTTGCCACTCGCTCGCATCCCGATCACCAAAGTGCGCTACCGGCGTCCAGGCGCCCTGGCTCAGAACACGTTCAAGGGCGGGCTGCTCATCAGCAACTAATAGGTGCCCCTGGCTTGGGACGGTGCGCACCAGGTGATGGAACTGGCGCTCAATGGCTGCCAGGTCGGGGAAGATATCGGCGTGGTCAAACTCAAGGTTGTTGAGTATGGCGATATGCGGACGGTAGTGAACAAACTTGGAACGTTTATCAAAGAACGCCGTGTCGTACTCGTCAGCTTCCACCACAAACGGCGCTTGCGGATCACCCACGCGCGCCGACACGCCAAAATTACGCGGCACGCCACCAATCAAAAACCCCGGCGCTAAGCCGGCACTCTCTAAAAGCCAGGCTAATACACTGGCGGTGGTGGTTTTACCATGGGTACCTGCCACGGCAATGACGCGTCGGCCGGGCAGCACGTGCTCCGCCAACCACTGCGCCCCCGAGGTATACGGCAGGCCGCTATTGAGTAACGCTTCAACCTCTTCATTGCCCCGTGACAAGGCATTGCCCACCACGACAAGATCCGGCGCTGGCGACAGATGCTCGGCGTGGTAGCCCTCCATTAAGGTGATGCCCGCATCAACCAACTGGGTGCTCATGGGTGGGTAAACATTCTGATCGGAGCCACTCACCTGGTGCCCCATTTCACGCGCCAGCAGTGCCAGGCTACCCATAAAGGTGCCGCAGATACCCATAATATGCAGATGCATGGCTCTCGCCCCGTTAATCGCCCGTAAACCAATTTACTAAAAGCCAAAAAATGGCGTAAAAATAGCCACCGGTTTAAAAACCGGTTTAAAAAATAGCTAAGCAGCCTAGCATGTTGAGGCTATTTGCTCATCTATTCATCGCCATAAACGCTGACAAAGCACCACTCAAGTGACAAATCCCTTTAGTTGTTGCAGGATGCGGCCACTGTTTACTAATGATGACGATCCCTTTCTTCCCATTTGTCACGCTGATGTAAGCCAACATCTCAGCACAGGAGCCTTTTTCGATGCGCATTTTAATTCGCTATTTCTTTCGTGGTCTTCGCTTGGTGCTCGCCCCGGTCATGCTGATTTCCGAGAAGCTTTCCACGCCTAAGTCAGTAGAGCGTACGCCTGAAGAACAAGCCAAGGTGGATCAAGCGTGCCAGAACCTTGCGCTGTACCAATTTCGCACCTGCCCTTTCTGCATCAAGGTGCGCAAAGAGATAGCGCGGCTGGGTTTAAACATTGAGGTACGTGATGCTCAACTTGATCCTGCCCATAAGCAGGCGCTCTTGGAAGGGGGTGGCAAAGTCAAAGTGCCCTGCTTGAGAATCACCCACGACGATGGGCGTGAAGAGTGGATGTACGAATCTGACACTATTAATGCCTGGCTGCACCAGCAGTTCGGTTAAGCGCTTTTGATGGACATGGATAGCCACTGAGGTCTTGTCACCAGGTCGGCAAACGTCGACCTAGGCATTAGAACTCTACTTTTTGCGCCTCTACATCGAACACCACGTCGATCTCAATGCCCTCTTCCTGGCTTGGCGGTTCACCTAGCTCGACTTGCAGTCCCAGCGCCCCCTCAATTTTCCCAGCTACGCGAACCGTTTGGCTGGTACGGTCATAGTGAGTCAGTGTTACTACTACTTCCCCCCCTTCAGAGGTGAACAGCGGCGGGGCAATAGAAGCCCCAATGGAATAAATAACCACTGCATTGATCAACTGCCCTTCGTTCACGGTCAGGCTAATAGAGAGCGCCTCCTCGCCGTCCCACTTCTCATCGTCAACAGAGCCAGCGATATCAATATTGATATCGTCGCCTAGCTCTACGAATGAGGCATTTGAGTCATTACCATGGCGTAAAATAAACCACTCCCGCAACTCATCATCCAACGACCCTGCTATTTCAGGCGCCGCGCGCTCAGAGCCACCTTGAGGAGGACTTTGCCCCACAGGCTCAGTGGCAAAACCAGTGATAGGTAGCCAAACCCCCATCAACGCTATCCCAATTTTTTTCCACATAAGATTTTCCGCCCTATTATGTGTCGCTTTTCGCTTACTACTTTCGTCTTAAAACAAGCCTTCAGCATGCCGCTATTAGCCCCATCATTCAGTAGACGAATGATGCCTGTCATTATTTCGATTGTATGACGCGATAGGCACTCTCTATGTTGTAAGCCTAGGTTGTGCGCTTGTGTTGTAAATAGGCTTAACAACTGACCGTGTCTGTTTTGCCGACGCTTTCCTGGCGGGAAGGGTGCTTCTAGCCAAGAAAACGGCGGTAAAACGAAAAATAAACAATGATTTAAGGGAACGATGATGACGCTCAAGAAAACCTTACTGGCTTCCGTTATTGGTGCAGTGGTTGCGGGTACGACGTTACTACCGATGACCGCAAGTGCTGAAACGCTGCGTATTGGCTACTCCGCCGACCCTGAAACCCTCGATATCCACGAGCAGCTTTCTGGCGGCGTCTTGCGCTTTTCTCATATGGCATTTGATCCGCTGGTGCGCTGGACAAAAGATTTTGAGTTTGAGCCGCGCTTAGCCACCGAGTGGGAGCAGGTCGACGAAACCACCATGCGCATGACCTTGCGTGAAGGCGTTACCTTCCACTCAGGTAACGAATTCACCGCCAAAGACGTGGTATGGACCATTGAGCGTCTGAAAGAGAGCCCTGACTATCGCGCTATTTTTGAGCCAGTGGCCAGCGCCGAAGCCGTTGATGACTACACCGTTGAAATTGTCACCACCGAACCTTACCCGCTGCTACTCAACCTGGCTACTTACATCTTCCCGATGGATAGCGAGTTCTATAGCGGTGAAACCGAGGGCGGCAACGACAAAGGTGAGATCGTTAAAGCTGGCAACTCCTTTGCTTCGCGCAATGTTTCCGGTACTGGTCCGTTCATGGTGACTGACCGCCGTCAGGGTGTACGGGTAGATTTTGAGCGCTTCGAAGACTACTGGGATACCGAAAGCGAAGGCAATGTCTCTAATATCGTGCTGACACCCATCGCTGAGAACGCCTCACGGGTTGCCGCCCTGCTCTCTGGCGGTGTCGACTTTATTGATGCCGTGCCTCCCAACGATTTGGATCGCGTACGCGAGGCCGACGGCGTTAATCTGGTTGAGGTTGACGGTACGCGTATCATTGGCTTCCAAATGAACGAAGACCGCGTTGAAGCCTTCCAGGATGCCCGCGTTCGCCAAGCGGTTGATCTGGCTATTAACCAGGAAGGCATTGCCGACCGCTTAATGCGCGGCTTCGCGACGCCCGCCGGACAGATATCACCCAAAGGTTACTCCGGTCACAACCCAGACTTAACGCCACGCTACGATATTGAACGCGCCAAAGAGCTAATGGCCGAAGCGGGCTACGCAGACGGCTTCAGCGTTGAAATGATTGCCCCCAACAATCGCTACGTAAACGATGCCCAGATCGCCCAAGCGGTCGCCAATATGCTGGCACAAATCAATATTGACGTTGACCTGCGTACCATGCCCCTGGCGCAGTACTGGCCTGAGTACGATACCCGTCAATCGGATATGGCGATGATCGGCTGGCACGCGGATACCGAAGATACCGCTAACTTCTTCCAGTATCTAACCTTCTGCTTCGATGAAGAGACCGGTGCTGGCCAATACAACTACGGTGGCTACTGCAACGAAGAGATCGACGCACTCGTCACCGAAGCCGATAGTGAAACCGATTTGGAAAAACGCAACGAAATGCTGCGCGAAGCCGAAGCCATGCTCTATGAAGACGTCGGCTATATCACACTGCACTGGCAGAACCTTGCTTACGCGGCCGCTGAAGGGGTTGAGATTGAGCCTGTAGTCAACGCCCTTGACTTCCCCTACCTGGGTGACTTGGTCATTAATCGCAGCGACGATTAAGCGCTCACAGCGCTGATTGATTAAATGCCTAGAAAAGAGTCACTACAGCGTTAACAGCCAACAAGTAAACCGCAAGGATGCTTCGCTCCCTAAGCGTTTAGGGGGCGAAGCCTTTTAGCTGGCAGTTCGCGTCTGTGAGAACTCTGCATAACATGCCCCTACTCCCTTTGATGAACCCCTCATATAGGTGGCGTACGCCATGATTGCCTTTTTAATCAAGCGGCTGATGCACGCGATTTTGGTGATGTTTGTCATCAGCGTGCTGGCCTTCGCCATTCAGGATAACCTGGGTGACCCCATACAGCAGATGGTTGGCCAGTCAGTGCCGGAGAGCGAGCGTGAAGAGATTCGCGAGCGCTTTGGCCTCAATGACCCCTTCCTGGTGCAGTACGCTCGTTTTGCTAAAAACGCCGTTCAAGGCGATTTTGGCTACTCGTACTTTTATCGCGAACCGGCGTTAGAAGTAATTGCTCGCCACTTACCCGCCACCCTGGAGCTGGTATTTGCCGCGACGCTGATTATTGTGCTGCTTTCGGTACCCATTGGGGTATATAGCGCCATCAAACCGCGCTCACCGATTTCACGCCTGTTTATGGGTATATCGATTATCGGTATCTCGATTCCAGTGTTCTTGACCGCGATCGTACTGATTCAAATCTTCGCCATCGGCGTCACTGTCACACTGTTCCCCGAAAGTACCGGCTGGGGCGCATGGCTGAATGACTTCTTCTCCACCGAAGGCAATATGCCCTCCTTCGGCCGTGGTTATGATCTCGTTAACGTGGTGGGCAACTGGGACACCAACCTGGCAACTTGGAACGGTTTACAGCATCTAGTGCTACCGGCGGTTTCACTGGCCTCCATTATGCTACCGCTGTTTATCCGTCTGATTCGCGCCGAAATGATGGAAGTCCTGCAGTCGGAGTACGTGAAGTACGCCCGCGCTAAAGGCATCTCTATGCGCCGGGTCTATTTCGTTCACGCCCTTAAAAACACCATGCTACCAGTGATTACCGTGGGCGGCGTACAGATCGGCACCATGGTGGCCTACACCATTTTGACTGAGACTGTTTTCCAATGGCCCGGCATGGGTTTGATGTTTTTGGATGCGATCAACCGCGCCGATATACCGTTGATTGTGACCTACCTGATGATCGTCGGCGTGATCTTTGTCGTCACTAACACCATCGTGGATCTCATCTACGGCATGGTGAACCCCACCGTTAAACTGACTGGGAAGCCCGCATGAGCACCACCAACAATTCCTCCCCAGCGAGCGCCTCACCCAGCCGCTGGGAACGCCTGCGCGACTCCTATATATGGTACAGCTTCAAGCGTGACCGCACCGCCCAGCTCTGCCTGGCTGTGTTTATCTGCATGGTTATCGCCGCCTTTGCCTCACCGCTGCTGGCGCCCACGAACCCTTACGACCTATCCCAGATCGACATTATGTCATCTGAACTGCCGCCCTTCTGGATTGACGGTGCCGATGAGCGTTACGCGCTAGGTACCGATGCCCAGGGGCGCGACTTATGGTCGATTGTGCTATATGGCACCCGCGTATCGCTGCTGATTGGTTTCGGTGCGGTTATTTTGCAGGCGCTGCTAGGGGTCACCTTCGGCCTAATGGCAGGCTACCTGGGCGGTCGTGTCGATACTATCTTGATGCGCCTGGCGGACATTCAGCTGTCCTTCTCGACGCTGATGGTCGCTATCGTGGTGGGCGCTTTGGTCAAAGCGACCATGGGTAGCGCCTTCTATAGCCAGTACGCGGTGATGATGCTGATCCTGATTATCGGCCTGGCCGAATGGCCCCAGTATGCCCGTACCGTGCGCGCCTCAGTGCTGGCAGAGAAAAACAAAGAGTACGTTGACGCCGCCCGCGTGATGGGGCTACGCAGCAAACGGATTATGTTCCGCCACGTGCTACCCAACACCATGTCACCGATCTTTGTTATCTCTACCGTGCAGATCGCCAACGCGATTATCTCTGAAGCGGCGCTGTCGTTTCTGGGACTGGGGATGCCAGAGACCCACCCCTCGCTTGGCTCACTGATCAAATCGGGCTTTGATTACATCCAGTCCGGCTCCTGGTGGATCACCTTGATTCCGGGCGCAGTTCTGGTGGTGCTTGTGCTGTCGATCAACCTACTCGGCGATTGGCTGCGTGATGTCATGAACCCACGACTCTACAAAGGCTGAGGACACCATGGCACTACTTGAAGTCAACAACCTCGATGTACGCTTTGCACTGCGCCAGGGTGAAGTGCACGCCCTGCGCGATATCTGTTTCAGCCTTGAGCGCGGTGAGCGCCTGGGTATTGTCGGTGAGTCCGGCGCAGGCAAGTCGGTTGCCGCGTTTTCGCTGCTCAACTTGATCGCCAAACCGGGCTTTATCGCCGGCGGTACGGTGACGTTTGACGGTCAGGTGCTTAACCGCATGTCTGAGCGTGGCCTGCGTAAAGTACGCGGCAACCGCGTTTCGATGATCTTCCAAGACCCAATGATGACGCTTAATCCGGTGCTCTCCATTGGCGAGCAGATGGTCGAGTGCTTAAAAGCCCACCGGCGCATCTCTTCCAAAGAAGCCCGTGCGATCGCCCTGGACAAACTCCAACAGGTGCAAATCCCTTCGCCGGAAACGCGCCTGGATCAGTACCCTCACGAGCTTTCAGGTGGTATGCGCCAGCGGATTATTATCGCCATTGCGCTGCTGCTTGACCCGGACATTATCATTGCCGACGAGCCTACTACGGCGCTTGATGTGACCATTCAAGCCGAGATCATGGCGCTGCTACTTGATCTCTGCGAGCAGCACAATGTGGGGCTTATTCTGATCACCCACGACCTGGGCGTGGTCAGCCAGGTTACCCAACGCATGCTTGTCATGTACGCGGGACGAGTCATTGAGCAGGGCCCAACGCGGGAGATTATTAACGACCCGCAGCACCCTTACACTCAGGGCTTAATCAACGCCCTGCCGCAGATGGCAACCCCCGGCGAAAAGCTCAATCAGATTCGCGGCAGCATGCCGTCACTCTCTAACCTGCCCAGCGGCTGCGCGTTTCATCCGCGCTGCGATTTTATCAATCGTGCCGATGGCCAGCCCCGCCCCGCCTGCACCCAGCAGGTGCCTGAATTTGTCGAATCCGGCAACTGCCGCGTGGCGTGTCATATGGTGGCTGAAATGCTCGAAGATCGCCGTTTGAAGGAGGAAACCTCATGAGTGCGCACGCTGAGGCTATAACGGACAGCCATAATCCTACTCCACGTCAGAACGAACAGAGCGCTGATTCGCTGCTGCAGATTCGCGACTTGAAAAAGCGCTTCTCGCTCTCTGGGGATTTCCTCGATCAGCTGCGTTTTAAGGGCGGCAAGCTGGTTCGCCACCAAGAGCACGTTCACGCCATTAATGGTGTGAATCTGGATATCAAACGCGGTGAAGCACTGTGCGTGGTCGGCGAGTCGGGCTGCGGCAAGTCCACCGTGGCGCGTACCGTCATGGGGCTACTGACCCCCACAGAGGGTGAGATTCGCTACGATGGCAACCGCATCGATAACTTAAGCTCGCGCCAACTGCTGCCGTATCGCAAGCGGATGCAGATGATCTTCCAGAACCCTTATGCGTCGCTCAACCCACGCATGACCATTCAGCAAACCCTGGAAGAACCGCTACGCCTGCACCACCCTGATTGGAAGCGGCCGCAAATTCTCGACAAGGTAGAGGAAGTGATGCGCTCGGTGGGCATCGACCCGGACTGGGGCAAACGCTTTGGCCACGAGTTCTCCGGCGGCCAGCGGCAGCGTATCGCCATTGCCCGCGCCCTGGCCGTTGACCCTGAGTTCATCGTTGCCGACGAGCCTATCTCCGCACTCGACGTCTCGATTCAAGCCCAGGTGCTCAACCTGCTGATGGAAGCCCAGCAAGAGCGCAATCTGACCTACCTGTTCATTACCCACGACCTAGCCGTCGTGGAGCACTTTGGCACCCGCGTGGCGGTGATGTACTTAGGCACGGTGTGTGAAGTTGCCACCACCGCGACGCTGTTCGATAAGCCGCGCCACCCCTATACCCAGGCGCTGCTCTCGGCCATTCCACGCTTGAAGGATGACCGGCCCCAGCATATTCGTCTCACCGGCGAAGTGCCGACCCCGGTTAACCTGCCTAGCGGCTGCGTGTTTCATGGCCGCTGCCCCCATGCCAATGCGCGCTGTAAGCAAGAGATCCCCTTGCTGCAAACACAGGATGACGGAACCCGAGTGGCGTGCCACGCTGTTGAGGAGGGACGCCTATGAAGCGGGCGTCGTATTCGATACAGCGACCCCAGGCGCTGAGAGGTAGAGCATGGAAATTCGCTGGCTAGAAGATTTTATCGCCCTGGCCAGAACGCGGCACTTCTCACGCGCAGCAGATGATCAAAACGTTACGCAACCCACCTTCTCCCGGCGGATTAAGCTGCTTGAGGAGGAGATGGGCGTAACGCTGATTAATCGTCAAACGCTGCCGCTCTCACTCACCCCGGCCGGGGAGGAGTTTTTGACCCTGTGCGAACAGGTGACCGACCGGGTGCGGCTGACCCGTGACCGGGTGCGCGAAATTAACGCTGGCCAGCAGCGGCGCATTATGGTCGCAGCACCGCAGAGCCTATTGCCGCATTTTTTACCGGAATGGTTGGCGTCTACGGGGTGGCAAGATCGCGTACAGCCGTATTTGCGGGCGACCGGCTGGGTGGCCAATGACTACTTTAAAGCCTTAGCGCGTGCCGAGTGCGACCTGGCTATCTGTTACTGGCCAATTGGGCGCTGCGACCTGGAGATCGACACCAGCGCCTGCAATTATCGTGTGATTGGGCATGAACGACTGATTCCAGTGACTGGCTTAAACCCAGAGGGAGAACCTCACGCACTGCTGCCTGGCTCGCGCCATCAACCGCTTCCTTGGCTTGCCTACCCCAAGCGTGGGTTGTTGGGGTCTGCGGTTAAAGCACACCTAGCCAGGCTCCCCCAAACCACCTATTTAACTGCACAGAGTGAAAATCTCTACGCGGCCGGTATTAAAGAGCTGGTGCTACTTGGCTACGGCATGAGTTGGCTGCCTGAACGCAACGTCGCGGCAGAGCTTGCTCAAGGCACGCTGGTAAGAGCGGGCGATAGTCGCTGGGATGTGCCCATGGAGCTACGGCTATACCGTCATCAAAATCATCGCCACGCTGAGCTGGATAGCCTGTGGAGCGAACTTGCGCCACCCCGTGTATGACCCCCATTTGAGAAAGCTTACTTAAGAGAGGGCACAGCTTTGTATGTCAACCACCCTATTTAACCTGCAACGTGAGCATATAGCGCACCTACAGCGTGCTTATTCGGATATTTTGACCGACCACGGGCTCGATAGCCTAGCAATTTACAGTGGCCATGCCAGCAACCATTTTGCAGATGACCACGCCCCTCCTTTTCAGGCTTACGGGCATTTCATGCACTGGGTGGGTTTAGCCGATGTGCAGCATAGCTGGCTGATTATTCAGCCGGGAGAGCGCCCCCAGCTCTACTTGTATGCGCCCGCCGACTTTTGGCACTTGCCTACTCAGCTACCCGATGAGCCCTGGGTAGAGGCGTTTGATATCCAATTATGCAGCGAGAAAATCTCCCCACCGCTTTCGGGAAATGCCGCCGTTATTGGCGATATCGAGCGCCTTCGCATCAGCACCCAGCAGGCGCTAAAAGCTGAACATCACCCTGAACGCATAGTGCATGCCCTTGATGAATTACGGCTGTTTAAAACGCACTATGAGATCGCCTGTATCCGTGAAGCCAACCGTTTAGCGATAGCGGGCCATCAGGCATCCCAGGCAGCGTTTATTGGCGCCGCCGGTGAACTGGATATTCAGCTGGCGTACTTAGCAGCGAGTCGCCAGCGCGAGTCAAACGTGCCCTACCAAAATATTATTGGTTTAAATGAGCATGCTGGCGTGCTGCATTATCAACACTACGACCTTAACGCACCTAAACAGCGCTATAGCTTGCTAGTGGATGCGGGTCGCCGCTTTCGGGGTTACTGCGCCGATATTACCCGCACATACGCTGGCCCCGATGCCCCCGTCGCGTTTGGCGAACTGGTCACCGCCATGCATGGGCTGAAAGATGAGCTAGTCCGAGGCGTAGCCCCTGGCGTTAACTTTTTAGCACTGCACGAGCAGATGCATCACCACCTGGGTGAAATATTGGTAGCTAATGATCTGTTTAAAGGCACTGCAGAACAAGCGGTTGCCGAGGGCATTACGCGGGTATTCTGCCCTCATGGACTGGGCCACTCGCTGGGCCTTCAAGTGCATGATGTGGCCGGGTTACGCCACCCAGATGGCACGCCCGCCCCTGCGCCAGAGCAGCACCCAGCGCTACGGCTGACGCGCATGCTGCGCCCTGGCATGGTCGTTACCATTGAACCCGGGCTCTATTTTATCGCCATGCTGCTCGACCCGCTGCGCAACACCTCACTGCCCATTAACTGGCCGTTGGTCGACCAACTCTCATCCTGTGGCGGTATTCGTATCGAAGATAACGTAGCAGTGACAGAGAGCGGCTTTGATAACTTAACACCATAAGCCCTCTGTAACGTCTTGCTAATCGACACTCTACAACGCACTACGCCCGGCTCAAGGCCGGGCGTAGTGATATTTCAGAAGACTTAGCAAAACTAAAACCCAGGCAAAGCTAAAATCCAGTAAAGCTAATGTCTAGTAAAACTTAGAAGCGGTAAGTAACACCACCGCCAATGGTGACGGGTTCGATATCAACTTCACCACCGACGTTGATATCTGCGTTCACGTCAGCGTAGCTTGCGTAACCATTGAGCATAATATTATCAGTCACAGCCAGATCAACCCCTACTTGGCCGATCGCGCCGTAGCTTTCATCAACATTCACACCACTCGGTTCACCAGAGAAGCGTGTGTAGTTAAGGCCAGCACCAACGTAAGGCTGTACACGTGAATCCAGGCCACCCATCGGGTAGTAATTCACGAGTAGGTTAACAGGTAGACGATCAACACTACCTACATCGCCTAAGGCAGAGGTGTTCAGATCGTGCTCGAACTTCTCAGAGCTGTTGAGTTCAACGCCAACCTTATCAGTAAACAGGTAACCAGCACCAAAGGTGAAGCCGCGAGCGCTCTGCACGTTCAGTGAATCACCATTCAGATTGCCATTACCTGACCCCGTATCCGTTTGGGCAACACCACCACGAACGAATACATCGCCAGCGTTATAAGCGAGAGCCGCCTGGCTTGCCAGTGCGAAACCGGCAGTGATTACAGCAGCAGAAATCAGTTTCATATTACTCATAAGGGTCATCCTCTATGCAGCGCGCAGTTCCTTGCGCTTGGGGATTGCGGTACTTGCTATCCAACTTACCTGTACAGAGTATAGTATACGAACACTGTTTCCAAATTGCTTGTAAAATATTGTTATAAGAAACTGCACCCTGATAGTTTTTCCTATGCGTAAAGTTCTGGCATAAAACTCTTGCATAAACTCAGGCATAAAATCCGGGCACAAAAAAAAGTCCCCCGAAGGGGACCAGGTGGAGCACGCCAGCTCACTCGGTTTGTTGCTACAAGCCGGTAGCAACGTGGATGAAGAAGGAAAAGAAGCCAGATAGTTAATTACGCCTCTCTATTCACTCATCCTTTGCCATATACATTGCGATCTGCGTGCCACTTTTTTAAATATCATTAAAAATCATATAGTTAATAAAAAACCACTTCACTGACATCAACCTCCGACGCACTGCAGCAAACAAAATGCACCAGCATTGCGCACTTTGAGGTCTTTTTGCATCACAAAGCATCATATGCGTTTGTTTACGCTTCGGAATCCTCAGATTAGTGGTTGGGTGTCACGATGATTTTCACTTGAGCTTTGTCGTTTAGAAGCGCCTCAAAGCCCTCCTCCACGATATCCGCCAGTGGAATGCGCTGGGTCACCATGTCCTCGGCGCGGAAGTAGCCCCGCTGCATCAGTGCCATTACCGCTGGGTACACATGGCGATAGGCAATAATGCCCTTCATGGTGCGCTCTTTGATGACTAGGTCGTTAGGCTGGAAGCTGGCCTCGCCTTCCCAGATACTCACCACCACCACTTCGCCCCCTTCGTGGGTGCTGTGCAACGCCTGATTCAGCACGTCAGGAATGCCGGTGACTTCAAACGCCACGTCTACCCCGCCACCACTCAAGGCTTGTAGCTTCGTAACCGCATCCTCCTGCTGTGGGTCAACCACAATGGCCCCTAACGCTTCGGCTTTGGCTTTCCGTGAAGGCGCGACCTCAACGGCATATATTCGAGCAGCGCCTGCGGCTTTTAGCGCTTCAATGGTCATCAAGCCAATCGGCCCCGCGCCAAAAACTACCGCGCTATCCCCGGCTTTCAGGCAGCTTTGGCGCACTGCATGCAGAGCTACCGCCGCGGGCTCTACCAGTGCACCCTGCTCGAAGCTGAGGTCATCCGGCAGCTTGTGCACCATATGTTCCCCCATCACGGTGAACTCGGAAAAGCCGCCGCCACCGCCCGAAAGGCCGTGAAAGCCCAGCAAGGGCGTGAGGTTGTAGCGCTCCATCTGATAAGCGCCATCCTTGTTGGGGGAAAGGATCGGCTCAATCGCCACGCGGTCGCCTACCTTCACCCGCGTGACTTTCTCGCCGACCTCTACCACTTCCCCAGCGAACTCATGGCCCATAATGATCGGCGCCTGTTCGCCGCTAATGGGGTGCGGCTTGCCCACCGGAATAAAAATCGGCCCGGCAGCATACTCGTGTAAGTCACTGCCGCAAATACCACAGGCAGCCACTTTCACTTTCACTTCATGGGGGTCGCTGATAGAGGGAACCGAAACTTGCTCAACGCGTAAATCTTTTGCTGCGTACCAAACCGCTGCCTGCATAGTTTGCTGATTATTCGACTGACTCATGGCTGTGCCTTCCTGTTAAGACCTATCCTGTTAAGACGTATGATGAACCGGCTGCAGCCCATAGACAGGCGTTTCCAGTCCCTCCATGCGTGCCTTTAACTGCAGCGCTAAATAGTGTGAGTAGTGCCGCGACTGGTGCAGGTTGCCGCCGTGGAACCACAGCGCCTCTTGCTGGGTGGGTTTCCACATATTACGCAGTTCGCCCTCCCAAGGGCCGGGGTCTTTGGTGGTGTCAGAGCCCAGGCCCCAGCACTTGCCGACTTTATCCGCCACTTCCTGAGAGATAAGCCGCGCCGCCCAGCCATTCATGGAGCCATAGCCGGTGGCGTAGACGATCAAATCTGCCTCTAGCTCACTGCCATCGGTAAGTGTGATGGAGTGGGGGTTAATGCGCTCAATGCCCACACCACTGCGCAGTTTGATATCGCCGTTGGCCACTAAATCGCAGGCGCCCACATCGATGTAATAACCTGAGCCCCGGCGTAGATACTTCAAAAACAGCCCCGAGTCATCGTCACCGAAATCGAGCAGAAAGCCCGCGTCTTCCAGCTTCTGATAAAACTCGGCGTCGCGCTGTTTGATTGCCTCAAACGCCGGGCGCTGAAAGTCCGGCAGCACCTTGTAGGGGATCGAGGCAAAAATCAGATCAGCCTTGTCGTGGGTTAAGCCATTGGCCACCGCCTCTTCGGAGTAGAGCGGCCCCAGCACTTCCTCCATCAAAGAGTCCGACTTCACAATATGGGTGGATGAACGCTGCAGCATGGTCACATCGGCGTCGTGCTCCCAGAGTGCCGCGGCAATATCGTGAGCAGAGTTATTCGAACCCACAATCACACACTTTTTACCTTGGTAGGCATCCGGCCCTGGGTGCTGGCTAGAGTGCTGCTGTTCGCCTGCGAAGCTCTCTGCGCCCGGAAATGTCGGCACATTGGGCATACCCGACATCCCGGTGGCCATTACCAGCTGTTTCGGGCGTAGCGTGATCTCTTCGCCGTTGCGCTTAACGTTAACCACCCACTCGCCTGCGGCTTCGTCATAACGTGCATTCTGACACTCAGTGGAGGTCCAATAATTGAGCTCCATCACCTTTGTGTACATCTCCAGCCAATCGCCCACCTTGTCTTTAGGCGCAAACACCGGCCAGTTTTCAGGGAAAGGAATATAGGGAAGGTGGTCGTACCAGACTGGATCATGCAGGCAGAGCGACTTATAGCGCTTGCGCCAGGAGTCCCCGGCTCGCTCGTTGCGCTCGATAATAATGGTCGGCACGCCCATCTGCTTCAGCCGGGCCCCAAGGCCAATCCCACCTTGGCCTCCACCGATGATCACGCAGTAAGGTTGTTGGGTATAGCCAAGCTCTGCCTCTTCGCGCTCCCGTGACTCTAACCAGGTTTCACGCTGTTTATTGGCCCCGTGCTCAGCTCCTTTTGGGCGGTTGTGGTTACGCGGTTCGGGGTAGTCATGAAGCGACTGCATAGTGGTTAGTAGCGTCCAGCATTTGCCGTCTTTTAGACGCAAGTAGCCTTTGCCGCTGGCGACCGCTGTTTCAAAGGTAAACCACGCCTCACTGGTATCGCCGTTCTGGGTAGCTTCGCCTTCTAGCTGCCAGTTCGAAGGACGCACGTTCTCCAGGGTCGCATTGAGCATGGCCTGAATAGCATCTTTTCCCTCACAGGTTTTTAAATTCCAGGTAAAGGTTACAAAGTCGCGCCAGTAGCATTCCTCATTAAATAGCGACAAAACACGCTGAATATCCTGGGCTTGCAGCGCTTTATCAAAATCACTTAGCCACCCTTGGACAATAGCCGTGGCGGTTTGCTGGGTTTGTGCCGGTATCTCGGACATAGTGAGTACTCCATCGTTTGTTATTGTTGAATTGCTGGTGAGACACCCAACTCTAAGCACCCGCCGTGCCAATCATTTCAGATAAACCACAAGCATATGAAAAATATAAATAAATTTAAAAAACAGTTGTCGATTAGGCGTTGCCCAAGGCGTACACCTGTCACATCTAGTTGTAAACAACGTTACAGGTGTAACGCACGACTAACGGCGTAATAGCGCTGCGTTGACACCCACGCCAGAGCGCATAGGCTGGAAGGACAATAACAAGCCCCACGGTGAACCACGCCATGCCCACTCAATCGTCCCTGCCTGCACGGCTGCAATCCGTCCAGCGCCAGCATATCGAGCATATTTTCCAGCTCGGCGAAGGCTTGGAAATGCCCCAGCTACCCGCCCAGCCGACTATTCGACGCTCCTGGCTGCGCTGCCTAAACGAGTACCAACTCGATCCCACCCAGCCACGCCCAGCCCGGGTGGTGCCTCAACAAATCCTGATCGAGCACCGGGAATCCGTGGATGAACTACTGCACGTGGCAAGAGCCGGGGTTGACCAGCTTTATCAGCAAATTGCTCAACTAGGCTACGTGCTACTGCTCACCGACCACCGTGGGATAACCGTTGAGTTTCGTGGCGATCCCAACCAAGACCAGCAACTGCGCAAAGCAGGCCTATATCTCGGTGCCGACTGGGACGAACGCTTTGCGGGCACCTGTGCCGTAGGCACCTGCCTGCATGATCGCCAAGCGATTATTTGCCACCGCCAGGAGCACTTCGACGCCTCGCATATTTCGCTTACCTGCACTGCCGCGCCCATCGCCGACCCGCAAGGCAACGTCATGGCCGTACTGGACATCTCCGCGCTGCAATCGCCTACCCAGCATGAGAGTCAAAATTTTAGTCTCTCTCTGGTAACGCTCTACGCGCGCATGATCGAGGACGCCTATTTTCTTCAGCGCTACCGTGACTGCCTGATGGTGCGGCTGGATACCTCACGAGAGTTTGTGCATGTAAACGGGCGCGGACTCATCGCCATTGAAGAGAACGGGCAAGTGATTGCTGCCAACGCAGTGGGTCGTGATCTGATAAGTGAACACCAGCGCCGTTGGCCACCCTGGTCAGCCCATCACACCCCAATGCTGGGGGAGCTATTCGAGTGCGAGATCGCCGATGTACTCAGCATTAATAGCGCCACCGACGATCAACTGCGTGCTTTTCGCGCCAGGGTCGATAACACGATCTACTTTATTAGCCTGCTGGAGCCACGCCGCCCGCGCCCTGCTCAGCAAGCACAACCTCTCGCCTCCAGCCTGCCGGAACCACTGGTACGCCTCGGCGCCGACGACCCCGCCATGCGCAAAGTGCAGAAACTGGCTGAACGGTTGCGCAACGAAGCCAGCGTCAATGTGCTGATTAGCGGAGAAACCGGCACCGGCAAAGAGGTCGTTGCCCGTGCTCTGCATGACAGCGGCAACCGATCTAAAGGCCCCTTTATCGCAGTAAACTGTGCCGCCATTCCCGAAGCGCTGATCGAAAGCGAGCTGTTTGGTTACGAGCCCGGCGCCTTTACCGGCGGGCGCGCCAAAGGCATGCGCGGGCTGATTCCCCAAGCCCACGGCGGCACACTGTTTTTAGATGAAATCGGCGATATGCCGCTGGCCCTGCAAACCCGCCTACTGCGCGTACTGGCCGAGCGAGAAGTGATGCCTCTTGGGGCCAATAAGCCTGAAAAGGTTGATATTCGGGTGATTACCGCCACTCATCGCAATATCGATTCGATGATCCAGCAGGGTGAGTTCCGCGAAGACCTCTATTACCGCCTTAACGGGGCTCAACTGCGCCTGCCCGCGCTACGCGACCGCGCCGATAAGCTCTACGTTATCCGCCGCGTATTTGATGACATCATCCAGGAGCGAGCCTCCAGCCAATCACCGCGCCTGCGGGCCGATGCCATTAGCGCCCTACTAGCTTACGCCTGGCCCGGTAATATCCGTCAGCTAAAGAATGCGCTGGCCTTTGCACTGGCCACCTCAGAAAACGAAGAAATCACCGTTCATGACTTACCTGAGCAGTGCCTAAGCCAACGCATCACTCGGCAAGCAACTCCCCTGCCTGCAGACGCTGGTAGCGACAGCGATCACACATTGCTGGAAATGCTCAAGGAGCAGCACTGGAACATTAGCGCCGTGGCTCGCGCTCTCGGGGTTTCAAGGCCCACGATATACCGGCAAATGCAGCGCCAAGGCATAGTGCCGCCGAATTGGCAGGGGTGATAAAAAGCTACTTCAAAGCTTTTGATTGGGAAATAACTGCAACATATCTTGAGAACACGGTGCGAGGGCAGGTTGAAGCGAGGGTCTTTCGCCATGGATGGCGAAAGTAGCGCCCACGGATGGGTTAACAGCGCCCTCGCGGAAACCTGCACTCGGCACAGTGTTGTGCAGAATACCAGCTACCACTACCTCTTGGCCTTGAGGGTGACCCTCACGTACACTTGTTTGAATCCGTTTATCCTTTTATAAACCCGCTTTCGACAAGCCGAGGCCCTCCCATGGCGTTTGACTCCACTTCTTCCTATATCGCAACCGATGCGCTTAAGCAGGCGGTGAATGCTGCCGTGGTGCTCGAGCGGCCGCTGTTGATCAAAGGCGAGCCGGGTACCGGCAAAACCCTATTGGCCGAAGAGTTGGCTGAATCTCTCGATACCCAGTTAATTACCTGGCATATCAAATCCAGCACCAAGGCGGCCCAGGGCTTATACGAGTACGATGCAGTCAGCCGCCTGCGGGATTCTCAGCTAGGCGTTGAAGGCGTAGAAAACGTCGCCAACTACATCAAACCCGGCAAGCTGTGGGAAGCCTTTACCGCCAACGAGCGCGTAGTGTTATTGATCGACGAGATCGACAAGGCCGATATCGAATTCCCCAACGACCTGCTTCAAGAGCTGGATCGTATGGAGTTTCACGTTTACGAAACCGGCGAAACCATACGCGCCGAACAGCGCCCGATTATCATCATCACCTCAAACAACGAAAAAGAGCTGCCAGATGCGTTCCTGCGCCGCTGCTTTTTCCACTACATTGAGTTCCCCGACCGCGAGACCATGCAGGCGATTGTCGATGTGCACTTCCCGGATATCGCGCCCAAGCTGGTCAGCGAGGCCTTAGAGGTATTTTTCGAGCTACGTAAAGCGCCAGGCCTTAAGAAAAAGCCGTCTACGTCTGAACTAGTCGACTGGCTCAAGCTACTGATGGCTGACGATATTGCTCAAGAGGCGCTCTACAACCGCGACCCGGCCAAAGCGCTGCCGCCCATGGCCGGCGCCTTGGTCAAAAACGAGCAGGACACCCAACTGCTTGAGCGTCTGGCGTTTATGATCCGCCGCCAGAAAGGCACAGGCCGCTAAGCCATGTTTATCGGCCTGTTTGAGACCTTAAAACGCGCGGGCGTTCCGGTATCGCTACGCGAGCTGCTGGATCTTCACGCCGTGGTGGAACGCGGTGTGGTGTTCGCCGACATGGAGGCGTTTTATCAGGTAGCGCGCACGGTGATGGTCAAGGACGAACGCCACTTCGACCGCTTTGATCGTGCCTTCGCCGCCTGGTTTAAAGGCCTTGAGGATATGGACGCCGCCATTGAGGCGCTAATCCCTGACGACTGGCTACGCCGTGAGTTTGAGAAGCAGCTTACCGACGAAGAGAAAGCCAAAATCGAATCTCTGGGCGGCCTCGAAGAACTCATTGAGACGTTTAAAAAACGCCTGGAGGAGCAAAAAGAGCGCCACGCGGGGGGCAATAAATGGATCGGCACCGGCGGCACCAGCCCGTTTGGGGCCTACGGCTACAACCCAGAAGGCATTCGCATTGGCCAGGATGGCTCTCGTCACCGCCGCGCCACCAAGGTCTGGGACGAGCGACGCTTCCGCGATTACGATGATTCTCTGGAATTAGGCACGCGCAATATCAAAATGGCGCTGCGTCGCCTGCGCAAGTTTGCCCGCCAAGGGGCGCTAGATGAGTTTGACGTGGATAGCACTATTCGCGAAACTGCCAAGGACGCCGGGCTACTCAACGTGCAGATGCGCCCAGAGCGCCATAACGCCGTTAAAGTGCTGCTATTTTTGGATGTGGGCGGCTCGATGGATGATCATATTCGCGTCTGCGAAGAACTGTTCTCTGCCGCCCGTTCAGAGTTCAAGCATCTTGAGCACTACTACTTTCATAACTGCCTTTACGAAGGGGTTTGGCGAAACAATATGCGTCGGGGTAACGAGCGGATCCCGACCATGGATGTTTTGCACACCTACGGTGCGGATTACCAGGTCGTGATTGTCGGTGACGCGGCCATGTCGCCCTATGAGATCACCCACCCCGGCGGTAGCGTAGAGCACTTTAACGACGAAGCGGGCGGCGTGTGGCTTAAGCGTTTATGCGAAACGTTTCCTCGCCTGGCGTGGCTTAACCCGATGCAGCCCCGGGCCTGGGAGTACACTTACTCGACCCAACTTATCCGCGAGATCATCGATGACCGCATGTACCCCATGACCATGGAGGGCCTGGAAACCGCCATGCGCGAGCTAGCAAAGAAGTAGTCTGATTATCTGGCCATGCGCGTCAGCACGTCGTGGTGAGTCAGCTTGCGATGCAAAATGGCCATCACGATGTGCCCTACTATCAGCGCTAGCAGTGTCCAGCCCAGCTCACCGTGGAGCAAACCGCCCAGATCTGTCATCCAGGTGATTTCCTCGCCTTCAAAACCTGACATCAGCGTAAAGCCAAACACCTCAAGCGAGCGGCCCGAACCGTACTGGCGAATAAGCGCAATCGTCGGAATCACCATCATCAAGCCGTAGAGGGCAAGATGGCCCAACTTTGCCATAACGCTCACCGATGGCGGGCGGCGCGATGCATTGGCCAACGCCCATATCGCTCTCAGTACGACTAAGGTCAGTAGCAATACACCCACTGGGTAATGGGTTCCCCAGAAGAACTCTTCAAAGGGTGTGTCCGGAAAAAGCCAGTGCGCCGTGGCACTCGTAAACTGCCAAGCAAACAGTAGCGCCATCCCCCAATGCAACAAGCGGCTAATCGCACCGTAACGTTGACTGTTATCCATTATCGGTAATGCCATGCAGCTTCTCCCTTCTTTTAATAAGCTAGTCGTGATGCTTATTTTATAGGGGCAACACGTAAATAACATGGCAACAACGTGCAACTTAGTTGCACAAACTGGAACGCAGCGTTTCCTAAGGGCTATTAAAGCGACTGCGGGAAATCGTTTAAGCCCTTCAAAAATGCCTGTTTGGCCGTTTCAAACGCCTTAGGGTCATGTTTAAAGCGACGCAGGATAAGCGCTTCATCCAACACTAGGGTAGGCGCTAATTCGCGAATACTCTTGGCAGGGTGGCGAGCGCCCAAGCCAATACGCTTTCCATCCACCCCGCCGAACCAGCGCTTAATGCCACTTTTTTGATAGAACGCTTCTCGTTCGGCGTTATCCACTTCGACCCGTAGCGGCGCTTTCAGAGTAAGCTCGCTGATCAAACGCTGCTGGGCATCTGTCTGGTCAAGTGCGCAGGCGTGGGTCACGGTCATACCCTCGCCTTCTTCGTCCAGCACTAGCAGCGCTAGCGCTTGGGGTTTACCCTGGCCGTCAACGGCAGCAAACAGTCGCGCGGCTTCCTGAGGAAATAACACACTGCAGGTGCCGGTGAACACGACCAGTGGCGTTAGACCAGCCTGTTGCCCGTATACCTCAGCGCATAATCGCGCCAGACAGGCGTTGCGCTGGGCCTCTGAGTTAACGTGTACGACCTTCATTTGAATCATCCTCAGCGACTAAAAAGCCGCAAGCCTAGAGTAATTATCGCCGTTTTGACAGTGCGATGTGCCTCACGCGACCTCCATTCATTTTTACTGAGACTGAACACTGCTGTTAACAACCTGTCGAAGAGAACTGTAAGCGTGAACATCACTTAGAAGGAGCTAGCATGCCCACCTTTATGAATGACCCTACCCTGCCCACACCAAATTTCCCGGGTAGTCACATGGTAGTTGATGATCACTACATCTTTATCTCCGGGCTGACCGTCGCAGATCTCTCTAACGGCCATGCTGCCCGAGGCGACGTAAAAGAAGAGACTCGCCTTGTGATGCGTGCACTGTCGCGCATGCTTGAAATGGAAGGTGGCAGCCTTGCAGACATAATGCGGGTGGATATCCACCTCACTGACCTACACGCCCTCCAAGACATGGACAGTGTTTACGCGGAGTACTTTGAGCCTAGCCGCTACCCTGCCCGCACCTGTACCGAATCCCCCCATATCTGCGGCGATAGCAGTATTGAAATTACGGTGATGGCAAAGCGCCCGCATCAATCAGCGCAATAACCGCCTCGATATCGATATGGGCTTCCAGCATATCGGCTAAACGGTCAAGCTCACGCTCTCGGTGAGCTTGATAATCGCTCTGCTCTCCATTAACCAGTCCCAACTGCTTCAGTAGGGCTTGGCAAGCCTCCGGGTGGTCAAATAACCCGTGCAGGTAAGTACCGATTATTTGGCCATCCTCACTGACCGCGCCTTCTGGTCGGCCTTCTATGTCAAATAATGGCACGTTAAGCGCCTGCCCCTCGCTTACGCCGTTATGAATTTCATATCCGGTGACGGTTACCCCTTCAGCAACGGTCACGCCGCGAACATTGCGTAGCTGTTTGCCTGCCAACATTCGAGTGGTCAGCGGCAACAAGCCCAAGCCCGCCACTTTTACTGGCTTACCCTCCAGACCATCAGGGTCATCCACCCATTCGCCCAGCATCTGAAAGCCACCGCAAATACCCAGCACTTTGCCGCCATAGCGCAGATGACGCTGAATGGCGATATCCCAGCCCTGGCGTTTTAACCACGCCAGATCGCTTGCGGTACTTTTACTACCGGGCAGCATAATCACATCGGCGGCAGGAATCGGCTGGTCGGCCCGGATAAACGACAACGAGACCTGGGGATGTAACCGCAGGGGGTCAAAGTCAGTGTGATTACTGATGCGCGGTAGCGCGGGAACGATCACCTTAAGCGTCTGGCTGGCTTTTTCGCCTTGGGTTAAGCCAATGCTGTCTTCTGCATCGAGTACCAGCCCCTGCAGATAAGGCAATGTTCCAAACACGGGTTTTCCAGTGCGCTCCTCCAGCCATTCGAGCCCAGGATTGAGCAGTGCAATATCCCCCCGAAAGCGGTTGATAATAAAGCCCTTGGTGCGCGCCTGTTCGCTCTCACTCAACAGCGCCAGCGTACCCACCAATTGGGCAAATACCCCACCGCGATCAATATCACCGACGAGTAATACTGGGCAGTCAGCCGCTTCGGCAAAGCCCATATTGGCGATATCGCCCTCACGTAGATTGATTTCAGCGGGGCTGCCCGCGCCTTCGGCAATAATTACGTCAAAGCGACTTTCTAACGCTTGCCACGCGGCCATTACACTCTCTTGAGCGGTGCGTTTGAATGCGTGGTAATCCAGCGCGTCCATATGGCCGTAAACCTTGCCGCGCAAAATCACCTGGGCACCGCGATCGGTTTCCGGCTTTAGCAGTACCGGATTCATATCGCTGTGGGGTGTCAAATAGCAGGCTTGCGCCTGTAACGCCGTCGAGCGGCCAATCTCGCCGCCATCCTCGGTCACGGCGCTATTCAGCGCCATATTCTGAGGTTTAAATGGCGCCACTGATACCCCACGCCTTGCCAGCGCGCGGCAAAGGGCTGCCACCACGGTGCTTTTACCCGCATCCGAGGTGGTGCCTTGAATCATCAGTGTGGCCATAGAGAGGTCTCGCCCAGGTGAACAAGAGCAAGACTTTAGCGGGAGGCGCTAAGGGGCGCAATGTGTTCAATCTCCGCTCAAGCTCCCTAACTCCATTAATCATCAAAAATACTTTTTATCGCCATCAATTCGTCATATGCCATCTCTAGGCTGATACCTAATAAATGAGATCGATCTCATTGCATCTATAACAGGTATTCGCATGGCTGATTTACTTAGTGTCGCCAAACTCGCCGGGGTTTCCCGGGCAACCGCGGCGCGGGCTTTTTCAAGCCCCGACTTGGTACGACCCGCTACCCGAGAACGCGTTTTTAACGCTGCACAGCAGCTGGCATTTAGGCCGAATAAAGTCGCACAGCAGCTGCGCTCGCAAGCCACCCAGATGATTGGCGTTATGGTGCCCAGCCTTGATAACCCGGTGTTTGCCGAGCAGCTACAAGCCATGGAAGTGGCTGCCCGTGCGTCTGGTTACTCACTAATCGTGACCACCAGCGAATACTCGCCCAGCCGCGAGGGAGACATTGTTGAGGAGATGCTGCGCCAGCGCGTGGACGGCTTAGTGCTTACCGTGGCTGAAGCGGATAGCAGCGCCGTGCTGGAGAAGCTGCGTTTGGAAAAGACGCCCTGCTTACTGGTCTACAACCCACCCGGTAATAGTGGTTTCCCCTCAATCGGCGTCGATAACCGTGCCGCCAGCGCTGATGCCACCCGCCACTTAATCACCCTGGGTCATGAGCGAATTGGCATGGTTGCTGGCCCGTTGCTCCAGTCAGACCGCGCCCAACAGCGCTTTGAGGGTTACTGCCTCGCTATGCGCAAGGCCGGCCTGACCGCCCGCCCACTGGTTGAGATGGCGCGCCATACCCAAGCTGACCTGGCAAGCCTAACACCAGCACTGCAAGGGCCAGACTCTCTAAGTGCGGTGATTTGTACCAATGACCTGCTCGCCATCAGCCTGATGGGCGAACTGCAACGCGCAGGCTTTAGCGTGCCTGGCGACCTTTCCGTGATGGGCTTTGATGGTATTGCCTTAGGCAAGCATCTATATCCATCGCTCTGCACCATTGAGCAGCCTCGCGCCGAGATCGGGCGCGCGGCGGTTCACACCTTGCTAACCATGATTCGGGGAGAAGAATGCACACCTGCTCCCCTGCCCCACGCACTGCGTAAGGGCGAAAGTGTCGGAATCCCGACATCCCGTAAGTCCACGTTAAGCACTTCCTAGAGGAACACGGTATGAGTCTTAAACGCATGAACCTTAAGCGTCTTTATCAAGCGTTACTGGCCACGGCGGTTATCAGTGCGTCAGGGGCTGCTACTGCCCAGCCAAGCGACAACGCTATCTGCTACAACTGCCCGCCTGAGTGGGCGGACTGGGGCACTCAGCTGCGTTTGATCGAACAGGAGACCGGCATTCACGTTCCGCAAGACAACAAAAACTCCGGCCAATCCTTAGCCCAATTGGTTGCCGAAGCGGCTAGCCCGGTGGCCGATGTCGTTTACTACGGGGTGACCTTCGGTATTCAAGCCATGGAAGAGGATGTGGTGACGCCCTACCAGCCTGCTCATTGGGACGAGATACCCGAAGGCCTGAAAGACCCCGAAGGCAACTGGTTTGCCATTCACTCTGGCACCCTCGGTTTTATAGTCAACGTCGACGCCTTGGATGGCGCGCCGGTGCCCACTTCCTGGGAAGACCTGCTCAAGCCCGAGTATCGCGGCATGGTGGGTTACCTTGACCCGGCCAGCGCCTTTGTCGGCTACGTCGGTGCCGTGGCGGTCAACCTGGCCATGGGTGGCGATCTTAATGACTTCACTCCGGCGATCGACTACTTCAATCAGCTCGCCGACAACGACCCGATTGTGCCCAAGCAAACCAGCTACGCTCGAGTACTTTCTGGTGAGATCCCGATTCTTCTCGATTACGACTTCAACGCTTACCGCGCACGCCATAGCGATGGTGCCAACGTAGAGTTTGTGATTCCCGAGGAGGGCAGCGTGGTAGTGCCCTATGTGATGAGCCTGGTAAAAGATGGCCCTAACCCCGAAAACGGTCAGCAAGTGCTTGATTTCGTGCTCTCTGACCAAGGCCAAGCGGTATGGGCTGATGCGTACCTACGCCCTGTGCGCGCCAGCGCCATTTCCCCTGAAGCACGCGAAGTCTTTCTGCCCGATAGCGAGTATGCCCGCGCCGAAGCACTTGACTACCCCGCTATGGCGGCTGCTCAACGTAGCTTCTCTGAGCGGTATCTGTCGGAGGTTCGTTAATCATGACAGCGGCATCCAAGCAGCCCTCCGGGGCTGCTTCTTACGTTAATAGTCGTCAGATCATGGTGGGGCCCGCGCGTCGAAAAAGCCTTATCGCAATGCTTGCCTTACTGCCTGCCCTGGTGATTTTCTGCGCCTTTTGGCTACTGCCTTTTTCGCGTCTGATCATGATGGGCGCCGAGCCTGATCCGAGCAGTGGTATTAGCGCCTACCTGACCATTCTTACCCATCGTCAGTACTTAATTAGTCTAGCGACCACCGTGGGTCTCTCGCTGGTAGTGTCGCTGGTAGCGGTTGCCATTGCGGGCGTTGCCGGATTTTTTCTCGCCCGTCAGCGTTTTTTTGGCAAGTCCATACTAGTGGCGATCCTCACCTTTCCGCTGGCTTTTCCAGGCGTGGTGGTGGGCTTTTTGGTCATCATGCTGGGGGGACGCCAAGGCGCCTTGGCGCAGACCAGCCTGTGGCTGTTTGGCGAGCGTTGGATGTTCGCTTACTCACTGGCCGGGCTATTTATTGGTTACCTCTACTTCTCCATTCCTCGTGTTATTACCACGGTGATGGCTGCCTGCGACAACCTGGATAGAAGTCTTGAAGAGGCAGCTCGCTCGTTAGGTGCTAACACCTGGCAGGTCACCAAAGACGTTATCGTGCCCGGCATTGCACCCGCGCTGCTCTCAACTGGAGCCATCTGCTTTGCTACCAGTATGGGCGCCTTTGGTACGGCGTTTACCCTGGGCACACGCTTAAGCATTCTGCCACTCAATATCTACGGCGAATTCACCAACTACGCTAACTTCGCCATGGCGGCGGCGCTTTCAGTGGTATTGGGCGTGATCACCTGGGTGGCATTGAGCCTTGCCCGCAGGCTGGCAGGCGGCAACTTGGGAGCCTCCGTATGAAATCGCGTCTACGCTTTACGCTGCAATTGGGCTTCACCCTGCTGGTGTGCTTATTTATGATCGTGCCCGTCGCGATGTCGGTCATGGCGGGGCTCACCGAGAACTACTTTGTGGGTCTTGAGAGTGGTCTGACCCTGCGCTGGGTAAATGAGGTGTGGCAGCTCTACGCCGATACCATCTGGCTCTCCATTAAACTGGCGCTGGCCTGCTTACTGATCACTATCTTGATTGGCGTACCCGCCGCCTATGGCCTGCTGCGCAGCCGTCGCCGCTGGGCCAACGCGATTGAAGAACTCCTGCTGCTACCGGTTGCCGTACCCGGACTGGCCACCGCGCTTGCCCTACTGCTCGCCTATGGCAGCTACCGTGAATTTCGGGGCAGTTGGTTATTTATTCTTGTTGGCCATGTGCTATTTACCCTGCCCTTTATGGTGCGCGCGGTGCTCTCCGTGATGCAAACCGCCAAGCTTCCCCAACTGGAAGAAGCCGCCGCCAGCTTAGGTGCCAGCTTTAGGCAACGCTTTTTCGGGGTGGTCATCCCCAACTGTATGAGCGGCATTTTGGCAGGAGCGCTGATGGTGGTCACCCTATCGATCGGTGAATTCAACATTACCTGGATGCTGCATACCCCCTTGACCAAAACGCTACCGGTCGGCTTAGCCGACAGCTACGCCTCGATGCGACTGGAAATTGGCTCAGCCTACACGCTGATATTTCTGGTGATGGTGGTGCCCTTGCTGGTGGCGATTCAGTGGGCGGGCCGACTCACCGAGCAGCGTCGCTAAGCGCCTTGCGCTTTCAAAACATTCGATTGCTTTATTTGAGAATCCGTTATGAGTTCATCTGTCAGCATTACGCTACACCAATGCAGCCGCACCTTCGCAGGCGGCAACACAGCGCTCCAGCCGCTTGATTTGCAGGTTAATGCGGGCGAAACCCTCGTACTGTTGGGCCCTTCCGGCTGCGGTAAAACCACCACCCTGCGCATTATTAGCGGCCTGGAAAGCCCCGACAAAGGCGGGCAAGTACTGTTTGGCGAGCGTGATGTCACCGCTCTGCCGATTGAGCAGCGCGACGTGGGAATGGTGTTTCAAAACTACGCGCTATTTCCCAATATGAGCGTTGCCGACAATATTGCCTACGGCTTAAAAATACAGCGTTTGCCACGTGCCGAGATCGCCCATCGGCTTGACGAAGTCATGCATATGGTCGACTTACAAGGCTTTGGTGACCGGCGCATCGACGCCCTCTCCGGTGGCCAAAAACAGCGTGTGGCTCTTGCCCGCGCAATTGCCGTTCGCCCCAAGGTGCTGCTGTTTGATGAGCCGTTAGCAGCTCTAGACGCCAAACTGCGCGACCGCTTACGCATCGAGATTGGCCAGCTTCTACGGGAGCTAGGCACCACGGCGGTCTACGTCACCCACGATCAAGATGAGGCGATGGCCTTGGGTGACCGCATCGCGGTCATGCAAGCCGGACGCATCGCGCAGTTGGGCACCCCCCAAGAGATTTATCATCAGCCGGCCAACGCCTTTGTGGCCGACTTTATTGGCGCGGTTAACTGCCTGGACGTGATCAGCACACGCGCCGATGGAGGATTGGTCGTCCATGGAGGTGAACTCATCGCTGCCCATTTGCAGGGAGTATCCACTGTCTACTGCCGTCCAGAAGATATCCAGGTGGTTTCCGTTGACCAAGCCGATGTAAAGGGGAAAGTGGTACAAAGCATTTTCCTGGGCCAGTCCCAGCGCCTGATGGTGGACACGGGCGGCGCTTCGCCGCTCCAGATTGAGGCTCCTTCCCGCCAGCGCTGGCCAAACGGCACTGCCATTGGCTTGGCACTCCCCTCCGGCGTGCTTTTTCATCCAGATAAGCCCACTGCCCCTGTTAATGCCAAGGAGATGGCCAATGGCTGATCAAGGTTTAAACATTCAGAAAGATCCTCATGCCCAGCAATGCCTTATCGCCCAGATTAGCGATCCGCATATCAAGGCGGGCGGGAAACTCTCTTACCGCCAGGTAGATACCGCCAATGCGCTGCGGCAAGCAATCAGCACGCTCAATCAGCTAGCGCCGCGGCCCGACCTGGTACTGATTAGCGGTGACTTGGTCGATTTTGGCCACCCTGACGAGTACGCCACCTTTAAGCAGATCCTGGCTGAATTAACGCTGCCCGTGTACTTGATCCCTGGCAATCATGATGGCCGCGAGCATCTACGCGCCGCCTTTCCCGAGCACCGTTATCTGTTTCAGCACCGCGACTATTTACAGTGGGTCGTGGATGACTATCCGGTACGCATTGTAGGGCTCGACTCATCGGTGCCCGGCAAACCCCATGGCGAGTTAAGCGATGAAAGCTTGCAGTGGCTAGACACTACGCTGGCAGAGCAGCCCGAAAAACCGACTCTCGTCATGGTGCATCACCACCCTTTTGTTAGTGGCATCGACCATATGGATCGCCAGCCGCTTAAGCGACCAGACGCGCTAGCCGACGTCATTGGCAAACATGCCCAGGTCGAGCGCGTGCTCTGTGGGCACTTACACCGCTCGATCCAAGCGCGCTTTGCTAATACCTTGGCGATTAGCTGCCCTGGGGTTTCCCATCAGGTGAGTTTGGATCTAAGCCCAGACGGCCCCTCCAGCTTTCAGCTAGAGCCCCCCGGTTACCTGCTACACCAGTGGTCGGCGACTAACGGTATGGTGACTCACCAAGGGTTTATTGAGCGCTACCCTGGCCCTTTCCCGTTTTATGATGCTAATGGGTTGATTGATTAAGTCGCTAGACTGGGAGCGGGCGATGTGTTGTCTGTGTGAGCCAGCGCCAGTTCCCAGGCTTGTACCATCTGCTTTTTCTCTAATCCCCAGCGGTAACCGCCGAGTGCGCCGCTTTGTTGAATCACCCGATGGCAGGGGATCCATAGCGCGATGGGATTAGCCCCCACCGCATTGCCCACTGCACGGGACGATTTAGGTGCCCCTAGCGCCTGGGCAATATGGGAATAGCTGGCAAACTGCCCCTCGGGAATCGTCAGCAGCGCTCGCCAAACCGCTATTTGGAAGTTGGTGCCGGTCACGTGTAGGGACACAGCGGCGGCTCCCTCTTCGGACTGAGAGAACAGCCTCTCCACCGCGTAGCTGGTGGCCTCAGTGCTATAGTTAAAGGTGCTGCGCGGCCACTCTTTGGCCAATCTTGCCAGTAACTCCTCCGAATTAGTCTTATCGACAAACCCCATTCGACAGATACCCCTGGGGGTTACCGCGACGAATAGGCGGCCTAAAGGTGTTTCGTGAACGCCATAAGCGATCTCCACTCCTTCCCCTTGGCGCTTATACTCGCCGGGCGTGACCGCCTCTAACTGAACAAAGTGGTCGTAAAGCCGCGAGCCACCGCTCAGCCCAAGGGTATGGGCGATATCCAGCAAAGAAGTGGACGAATGCATCAACTGCTTACCGCGCTCTAAGGTGAGTGCCTGTAAAAAGCGTTTGGGACTAATCCCCGCATAGCGACAAAACAGCCGCTGGAAGTGGAAGGCACTCAAATGAACATGAGCAGCCACCGTTTCCAGGTTGGGCTGTTCCGCCGCATGAGCCACCATATAGGCCATGGCTTTTTCGATACGCTCATAGTCATTCATTGGGTTATCTCTCTAGCGGGGCTGCTTAGTTCCTTTCAGCCTAAGCTTTTAAGGGCGAGTTGCCGACCCGAATCTTGCGCACTGGCGGGTGTTCAGACAGTTTATGTTTAAAAGAGACGCTATGTTTAACAGACATTTCCACTCGTTTTCGCTAGGGTAATGCCCCGCCTCCATTGACGGTACACGATACGCCCATGCAAGACTTGATCAATGACATTGCCGCAGCCATGGTAAACGCCGAAGAACGCGGTAAGGTCGCAGACTATATTCCCGAGCTGGGCCATGTTGACCCACAGCAGTTTGCCATTTCGCTCGCCACGGTGGATGGCAAAGTGTACTCGGCAGGTTGTGCTACCACGCCCTTCTCGATTCAAAGTATCTCTAAAGTATTTACGCTGACCATTGCACTTGGGCAAGTGGGTGATTCGCTGTGGTCAAAAGTAGGCCGCGAGCCCTCAGGGGATCCCTTCAACTCCATCGTGCAACTAGAGCATGAAAGCGGCAAACCGCGTAACCCGTTTATCAATGCCGGGGCCATTGCGGTAGTCGATGCGATCATGATGGGCCACGAGCCCAAAGAGACACTTGGCGAGATTCTTAGCTTTGTGCGCTATATCGCCGATGACGACAGCATTTACTTCGACCACGCGGTGGCCGCTTCAGAAATGGCCCACCGCGACCGCAACGCCTCACTGGCGCACTTTATGAAAGCCTTTGGCCGCCTACGCCATGATGTCGATAAGGTGCTAGGCACCTATTTTCACCAGTGCGCTATCGCCATGAGCTGTGAGCAGTTGGCCCATGCCGGGCTATTTTTGGCCTCGGATGGTATCAACAAACCCAGTGGCATTCGCGTGGTAGCCCCCCAGCGCGCACGGCGTATCAATTCACTAATGATGATGTGCGGGCACTACGACGCCTCGGGAGAGTTCGCATTTCGCGTCGGCCTGCCTGGCAAAAGTGGCGTGGGCGGTGGCATTCTGGCGATTGCACCCGGCCATGGCTCCATCGCAGTTTGGTCGCCGGGGCTGGATGCCTACGGCAACAGTTTTCTGGGCACCCAGGCGCTCGAAATGTTTGTGCAGCACACCGGCTGGTCGGTTTTTGGGCATTAGCAGGGCAACGCTTTAAGCAACGATCTCAATTTTGTTCAATACCGCCCACAAGCGCTACTGCATTCTCCTTGCATTATCTGAGGAGAATGACAATGAGCGCTTCACCCCTGCTATCTTTGCTGCTACCCATGTCCGCCTTTGCCCTCGCAGCGTCTATTTCGCCGGGGCCGGTCAACATCGTTTGTTTGAGTAGCGGTACGCACTACCCTATTGCTAAAGGGCTTGTTTTTGTAACCGGCGCCACGCTCGGGTTTATCGCGCTATTTTTAGCCATCGGCGCTGGCCTTTACTCTCTGCTGAGTGTGGCGCCACTGCTGGAAGCGTTTTTACGCTGGGCAGGTATCCTGTTTTTACTCTACCTCAGCTATCAACTGCTACAACACGACGGGGGCTTGCAGGAGCGAGGCGGCGTCAAAGCGCCAGGGTTTATGACAGGCGCTATGATGCAGTGGCTCAACCCCAAGGCGTGGCTGGCGTCTGCCGCTGGCATTGGCGCCTACACCACTGCTAATGAGCCCCATCTGCTATGGCTGTTCGCCGGCCTCTATCTGCCTATTTGCTGGCTATCGCTGGCCAGTTGGGTATATGCAGGCGCTTTTCTGAAACGCTATGTTCATCGTCCGATTGTCTTACTGACGATTAACCGCGCACTCGCTATCTGCCTGGCGGCTAGCGCTATTGTCTTACTGGTTGAGTAGCGGGTAGCGGTACTGGTTGGGTGTCGCTGCTACCAGCCGCTTGAACGTCCTTTGAAAGTGGGGCTGGTCATTAAAGCCAGCGTTCAAAGCCGCCTCAACGATAGGTTGCCCTTGTTTTAACGCTTGCTGCCCCAGCTGAATGCGCTGATTAATCAGGTAAGCATGGGGTGTTAGTCCGAAGTGCTGTTTAAAGGCGCGAATCAGGTGCCCAGCACTATAGCCGGACTGCTCACATAGGCGTTCTAGCGATATATCAGCGCTACAATTGGCACGCAAATAGGCCGCGACCTGTTCTAGCGCACTGGGCGCTTGGGGCAATACCGCGGGGGATTCCTGAGCAAGCACTTGCATCATGATGGACAAGTATTCGACTAGCGCCGTTTGCTTATCGCTAATCTCGCGATGTTCATCCAGCAAACAAGCAGCCATATCGCAGTACCCGGCATAAAGCGCTGGCTGGGTAATGACGGCGGTGGCGATATCTTGCCAATACGGCGTATTCAACAGGCCCAATTGGTAACGCAATTCACTCAGCCACTCGGTATCGACGTAGAGCATCATGTACGCCCAGGGCTGGTTCTCGATGGGGTTGCAGGCATGCACCCAGTAGGGGTTCATCATAACGATGTCACCCGCACTAATCTGATGCGTCGCATCGCGATAGCAAAAAGTGCTTTTACCTGCGGTAATGGCCCCCAGCGACCAATGCGTATGGCTGTGCGGCGCATAGCAAACTTGTCGCGCGTCGCTAATCTTGCGCAGCTCCACATAGGGCATACGCGCATCGCGCCAGAAGATAGGTGACGAAATGGTACTCATGCTCTGCTCGCAATAGTTAAAAATAGCGATTCATTACCTACGCTGAACAATAGCACAGCACAAGCACAGTATGGGCCGCTATACTGCTCTATACGCTAGATTGCATAGGAATGCGCAACGCCATATTAGTCAGGAGGACGCCATGGCCAACAGTATGAAAAACCGCAACCACAGGGATGCAATTACCCTTTATGCCCGCATGGGTTATGCCTCCCGCGGCATTGTGTATGTATTAGTGGGTAGCCTAGCAGCGCTGGCAGCATTTGGACAAGGCGGCCAAACAGAAGGCAGTCGTGGCGCCTTAGAACGTTTGCTCACCGCTCCCTTCGGTAAAGTCTTGTTAGCCATTATGGCCATCGGCTTGGTGGGCTACGCTATGTGGCGAATCATCCAGGCGGTTAAAGACACTGACCATCACGGCAACGGCGCCAAGGGGCTGGCAATTCGTGCGGGCTTATTGGCGAGCGCCATTACCCACACGTTGTTGTCTTTTTTTGCCGCCACGCTCATCTTTCAATTTGCGGGCTCTTCAGGTGATTCTGGTGGCGGTTCGCAAGGTGTCGCGGGCTGGCTGATGCAGCAGCCTTTCGGGCGCTGGCTGGTCGCTGGGGTTGGCCTCATCATGATAGGGGTAGGTATGGCCCACGCGCTTAAAGGCTACAAGGCCAAATTCGACAAACACTTCGCTATGCCACCACAAACGCAACAATGGGCCTACCCTATTTGCCGTTTCGGCTTAGTGATTCGTGGTGCTGTGTTTGTGATCGTGGGTAGCTTTTTTATCATCGCCGCTTATCAAATCAATCCCAATCAAGCAGGCGGTATGAGCGAGGTGTTTAGCACCCTGCGAAGCCAGCCCTTCGGTCAGTGGTTGCTTGGTTTTGTCGCGCTGGGACTTTTTGCGTTTGGCCTTTACAGCCTATTAGCGGCTGTCTATCGCCGCATTAATCCCGAAGTGTAAGACCTGCATGGCCATAACATCCAAATGCACTAAGTAGTGGTTTGAGCGCATTAACCGCTCGAAGAATATGCTGTGTCTACTCGCCACCCTCTCCTTTCTGGAGACTATTCTTCTGTCCATTCCTATTGAACTGGTATTGACACCCCTGTTGCTGGTGGTGTAAGCCGTGAATCGGTGGCAACCAGCTAAATACCGTAATCTCGCTCGACTTTGGCGATACGGGTTTTGAAGTGCTGGTACCACTGCTGATGGCCTAGCCGCTGAGCTTCTTGATGCTCAGCATGGGCTTTCCACGCTTTAATAGATGCCAAATCGGCCCAGTAAGAAACTGTTACACCCACCTCATTACGGGCAGACTCCACCCCTAAAAACCCCGGCTGCTGTGCTGCAAGCTCAACCATTCTTGCGGCCATTGCGTCATAGCCGTTATCGACCTCGGTGCGTAGTGAAGTGAAAATAACGGCGTAGTAAGGCGGTTCAAGGGTAGTGGCAATCAGGGACATGGCATCACCGGGATCCATGGATCAGAGGCTTCGAAGCATATCCCATGAAACAAAAAATGTATTCAGGGAGCCCACTGCCAGTTGCTGCCAAACCGTACCACAGGCAGTGGGAAGAGCTGTGAGCCTAGGCGTCATCCTGCGCCTTACCAGGCGTCGCTGCCGTATGCTTGGCTTTCATATCCTTGAACGCTTCCATAATGTCCATTGGTAATGGGAAGACAATGGTTGACGCGTTTTTATTGCTCATGTCGCTCATGGTTTGCAGGTAGCGCAGTTGCAGCGCGGCAGAGTTTTCCTGCATGACATTGGCCGCCTCGACCAGTTTCTTGGATGCTTGCAGTTCCCCTTCGGCGTGAATCACCTTAGCGCGACGCTCACGCTCCGCCTCTGCCTGGCGCGCAATGGCGCGAATCATGCTCTCATCCAAATCTACATGCTTAATTTCAACATTGGCGACCTTGATACCCCACGCTTCGGTTTGGGTATCGATGATTTCCTGGATATCGTCGTTGAGCTTATCGCGCTCGGAAAGCATCTCATCCAGATCATGCTTACCCAGCACGGAGCGCAAAGTGGTCTGCGCCAGTTGACTGGTCGCCTGGGTAAAATTCTCGACTTGAATGATTGCCTTTTCTGGATCGACGACGCGGAAATAAAGCACCGCATTAACTTTAACGGTGACGTTATCCTGAGAGATTACGTCCTGTTCCGGCACATCCATGGTAATGACGCGCAGATCCACCACCTCCATCTTCTGAATGGCGGGGATCACAATGACTAGCCCAGGCCCTTTCACTATCTGATAACGCCCCAGAAAGAACACTACGCCGCGTTTATATTCTGGCAGTATGCGAATAGAGGCGGCGATCAACATCACCACCAGCACGACAGGAACTAAATACGAAATAATCATTGGACACCTCGTTTAGCTGTGGGTCGGTTATGTCAGAAAGTGGGCACTAGCGGGGCGTCACATATACCGTTAAGCCATCAAGGCGCACCACCACAAGCTTTTCACCTCGTTTGACTGGCACATCGCTTACTGCGTTCCAGCGCTCGCCATGCAGCCTTACATGGCCGCTGGTCTCAAAATCATCCAGTGCAACCGCATCTGCGCCGATTAACTGCTCCGCGCCAGTGTGTGCCGGACGACGGCGCAGCGTTGCAAAGCGTGTTAACGTCCATAGCATTAGCCCCCCGGACACCAATGCCACACCACCGATTAGTGGTAGCGAAATGGCAAGATGCTCCGCGTCCATCAGCATTACCGAACCAAGTACAAAGGCAATGATGCCGCCAACCCCCAGCACGCCGAAGCTAGGCATAAATGCCTCACCCACCATCAACGCCAGCCCGACCACCATCAGCGCAAGCCCGGCGTAGTTAATCGGCAGCACCTGAAACGCAAACAGGGCGAGCAGCAAGCAAATCAAGCCAATGGTGCCGGGGAACAGGCTGCCGGGATTGGCCAGCTCGAAAACCAGCCCGTAAAAGCCGATGACCATCAAGAAGAAGGCTATGTTGGGATTAGTGATCAGCGATAGCACCTGGGTGCGCCAATCAGGGTCGAAGCGTTCAATGGTGAGGCCTGCGGTCTCAAGCGTAGCATCGCCACTTTCCATGACCACGCTCATGCCGTCAATCTGCTCAAGGAGATCGTCAAGATCGCGCGCCACCACATTGATGACGTTCTGCTCCAGCGCCTCGCTGGCAGTGAAATTGACCGCATTGCGCACGGCCTCTTCAGCCCAATCGGCATTGCGATCATGGCGTTCCGCTAGGCTGCGGATAAAGCTCACCGCATCTTCCATCACCTTGCGTTCCATGGCGCTGCCCTCGCCATCCGACTCCTCAGCCGAATTATCTTCTTCGTCTTCATCGCTGCCGAGCAACCCACCGCCCATTTGTACCGGCGTGGCCGAGCCGAGATGCGTCGAGGGGGCCATGGCAGCCACGTGGCTACCGTAAAGTAGATAGGTGCCCGCGCTTGCCGCTCGCGCACCACTGGGGAAAACGTACATCACCACGGGAATGTCAGCGTTGAGCATCTCGCGAATCATGTCGCGAGTGGTGTCGACCAACCCGCCGGGGGTATCGAGCTCGACGATCACCACCTCACTGCCCTGCTCGCGGGCTTTATTCAGCCCACGCTCAAAGTAGTCCTTGGTAGCCGGGCCGATGGCGCCTTCAATATTAAGCACCAGAACGCTTGGTGAAGCGCTTTGTGCCATGGCCTGCCATGTAAACGACATAGTAGCCATTAGCAAACCGGCAACCATCAACCAGAGCCAGTGCGGTTTGAGAGAAAGGGTTTGCATACCCGCTCCTCGCATGCAACGCCTTGAACATTCCCGTCTAAATCTGCAGCCTATCCATAGCAACATACACAAGGCTATCTACTCAACGTAGCAGCCAAATTGAGCTTCGTCATGAACAACGTGATGGCAGGATTCGAGGGGAAAAGGAGCCTGAACCAAGGCGATGCTGCAAACCAGAGGTGGTTGCAATATTTTTGAGAAGTCGGTTAGTTCAAGTAATAACCACTAACTTTCCACGTGCCCTCTTCCAAGTGAGGAGTGATGGTTTCCGTAATCTGCGATGATCTGTTTTCAAAACGTGTTTGGAACGTCAAAACCGCGTAGTCATCTCTTGGAGCCCCTGGCATAGAGGTTTCGCGGACAACGCTTACTCGCCGACGCGACTGAACCTCACCAAAGTCACGACGCGCTGCACCAATCGTCCGTTCTAACATGTGCGGTGAAAGCGGCTTTTTTAGTAGTGAAGATGAAGATTCCCATGCCTGCTCATACTGACCACTATCGATGGCTTCTAGCCACGCCAACGCCGCCGCCTCTGCCGCACTCGAGTTTGCCTGCGCTTGGTTAGACAGAATGAGAAGCAAGGTGATGATAAAGATCAGCATTTTCGGCATAACGGGCACTCTCGGCATTTAGCAACGACCAGAGAAATCTCGATGGTCTTAGGTATATATCGGTCATCGTCAGAGTTTCTTTAGGGCTGCAAGATGTATTTGCGTAATCGTTAAACTCCAAGCTGTGTCTGCTTCTCAAACCCTACTCGCTCGTTTACTATGCGCCACCCACCCTATTTCAGTTGCCACTATTAGGTCACTATGTCCGTCAATGCCCTCTATACCGACCTTTCTGGCTACTACGATTTGATGTGCGTGGATATCGACTATCAAGCGCAAAGCCACGCCATTCGCAGGCTGCATCAGATTTTCGGTAACGGCGGAACGACACACCTAGATTTAGCCTGTGGCACCGGCCCACACGTGCGCCATTTTATTGATTTTGGATACGCCAGTAGCGGGCTTGATATTAATCAACCCATGCTGGATATTGCCACCACGCGTTGCTCAGAAGCACACTTCACGTTGCAAGACATGAGTGACTTCAAGGCCAACGAGCCTCAAGACTTAATCACCTGCTTTTTATACTCAATCCACTACAACGATGGGATTGAAAAGCTAAAAGCGTGTATATCCAGTGCTCATTGTGCCCTCAAGTCTGGTGGTATTTTCTGTTTTAACGCAGTCGATAAAGACAAAATCGATAACGCTTTATCTGTTAAACACAGCGCCCAACAAGAAAGCGATTTATTCACGTTCCGCTCGGGATGGCACTACAGTGGCCAAGGTGAAAAGCAGTCGCTTAGGCTCAGCATTGAAAAAGCCAACGCTGAAGGAACACAGCTATGGAACGACGAACACCCCATGGTAGCCGTCAACTTTGCGGAGTTAAGCGCACTCTTAGCGCCTCACTTTGAAGTTCATGTGTTTGAGCACAACTATGAAAAAATCATTCCCTGGGATGCCACCTCTGGAAACGCTATTTTTGTCTGTGTGAAGGTTTAATCTCTCCTACCAATTACTTCACTAGTAGGACAAGTCAGCTTTAAGCATCGAACCTTATCTGATCCCCCTGCTTGCTTGGGCTGAAGACTCGTAGAACCTGTGTGTCGCGGGGTCTTTAGACCTCGTCATAAGCGCCGCTTTACAACATTCAGCTTGCTGGGAAAATTCTATAGCGCACTTAAGAATGGCCTTCTACGGTACAGATACTCATCATGCCATTATCAGTGAAGGTACTAACGATGCATCCCCCCTTTATGATATTGAACCAAAGACCCGCGGCAATTCCTCATCCACTACTGAAGTTGCCTCATCCCTGCAAATAAAAATTAATTCACTGCGTCTGTGATCAATAGTCATTTCTCTTTGAATCTAGGAGCCAGTATATGAACGTTCTGATTCAGAAAGGCTTTAACCTTGAGAAGGCTGGGCCTGTCGCTAAGCTATATGAAGAAGCTTTCGGCGCTAAATTCGCGAGCGCAATACCTGACAAGGCTAAGCGCATTCAATTACTCTCCGACTGTTTTGTCCCTGAATTTTCCTTTACTGCCATCTTTGAAGATGAGGTCATTGGGCTAGCAGGGTTTCAGCAGCCCAATGGTTCGCTAACGAGCGGAATCGGGATGAAACAGCTGATAGGCAAGCTTGGAACATTGAAAGGGCTCTGGGCATGTCTGGTGTTCAGCTTATTCGAGCGCAAGCCAAAATCTCAAGAATTGGTGATGGATGGGATTGCTGTCGATAGCCGATTCCGAGGGCAAGGCATAGGTTCCAGACTCTTGGATAGCATTATTGCACATGCCGTGGATAATGGTTTCGAGACGATCCGCTTAGACGTTATCGATAGCAACCCGAGAGCAAGGAGGCTGTACGAGTCCAAGGGATTTATCGCCGTAAACGAAGAGCATTTTCCCTACTTGAAATGGTTAATCGGCTTTTCTGGGTCAACAACCATGGTGTTGAAGGTAGCAAGTTTAACTTAGCAGACAATGCTCGCCCTCTCGAAAGCATATCCCTTCAGAGGTGAGAGCCTGGCGCCTAGATGTTCATTCATAATCGCCATTGTCAGATATTACCCTTCGGCCACACATGGCCGAAATTGCCCCCTTTGTGACCGCTTAACGCATCGTTGGCAGAATGCGTAACAGCTAATCTGTAACCTCACTTCAACACGATGAGATTAGCCATGACCCAGCCTAAAACCGCATTACTATTAGTTGATGTTCAAGCCTCGTTCCCTGCCCGCGATTACTGGGTAGAATCACTGGCTCAGGCGTGGCGCCCCAAGCAGCGTGTGGTACTGAATGCAGCCCAGGCCAACGATATACCGGTTGTACGCATTCTGCATGAGGCACCTGGCAGCCAAGGGGCTTTCGACCCTGACGGTGGCCTTATTCGTCCGCTTGATGACTTTAACGATGAAGTGGCGGTAACCTTTCATAAACGTGCGCATAACGCGTTCAGCGATACCTCACTAGAAAGCTGGTTACGGGAGCGAGGCATTGAACGGCTGGCGATTAGCGGTATTCGTACCGAGCAATGCTGCGAAACCACCGCACGGGTGGCGTCGGATTTAGGGTTTAGCGTCGACTTTATCAGCGATGCTACCCTAACGTTCCCCATGACACGCCACGGCATCACCTGGTCAGCAGATGATATTAAGGCGCGCACCGAACTGGTACTTGAAGACCGCTTTGCGCGTATTATCAGTACACAAGACATGATCAACGAATGGCAAAGCACGCGTGAGTGAAGAGCAACAACATAGCCAGCCGCCATCCCCAAGAGCCACAACTCTGCGGGTGGCGGTGTTGATGATGCCCGGCCAGGTGCCGCTTGATTTGGTTGGCCCACTTCAGGTCTTACAGTGTGCAGACCGGCTTTCAATAGACGTTCAGGTGCACTATATCGGACCCAAAGCGGCCATGCAGTGGTTAGGGCCGTTAACCCTTAGTGGCATCGATCCCTTGCCTGAGCAGCTTCCTACTCAAGATTTACTGCTGATTCCGGGGCAGTACCGCAATAGCCTTGAGCCATTGGCGCAACAAGAGTGCATCGCTTGGCTCAAGGCGAATGCCCGCTATGCGGATACGCTGATGACCGTTTGCTCGGGCACGCTATTACTGGCAGATGCGGGCCTGTTAAAGGGGCGACGCTGTACCACCCACCACACGCTAATCGAGCAGTTGCAGTCCAAAGCCCCACAAGCAAAGGTACAACGTGATTGTATCTTTACCGAGGACGGGCGCTATTTAACCAGCGCGGGGATTTCGACCGGCATTGATACCATACTGTACTGGCTAACCCGCGCTTGCGGCCACTCGCTGGCGCTGGCGGTAGCGCGGGAAATGGTGCTGTATCTTCGCCGCAGTGGTCAGGAGCCTCAGCTGGGCGCCTGGCTTGAGGGCCGCAATCATGTGGATGAACGGCTGCATCGCGTTCAAGATGCAATTTGCGCCGCCCCTTCGCAAACCTGGCGTATCCAGACATTGGCGGCTCAGGCAGCCATGAGCGAGCGTCATTTCCGGCGCCAATTCAAAAGCCTCACCGGCATGCTGGTCGGCGATTACATTATGGGGTTGCGCCTGCAGCGAGCCAAAGCGTTAATGACCGAAACGACATGGACGCTAGCGCGTATCGCCGAAGCATCCGGATTCGGGGATGAGCGGCAGCTAAGGCGCAACTGGGCTCGCCAGGAAAAAGCGCCGCCTAGTGTATGGCGCCGGGCCAGCTCCCAGATGCTGCGTGATTGAGTTAATGTGAGCCATCATTAAAAAAACATACCATTGGTTAACGCCATGACCGAGTTCATCTTGCCAAGCAACGCTAACGATCTAAATTTTCGGCATCGCCTGCCTGATAAACGCTTAGCCCCGTGGGTTCAGTGCCTTTGGTCAATGGGGCGCCCAGGGCATCTCACTGAATCAAGAACCGAAAAGTTCTACCCTGATGCCGGTGCTAGCCTCAGCATCAAGCTCACCAGCCCCCACCCCATTATCACGCTCTGTTTCAACAAAACCACGTTGATAGAGACACTCGACACCACCGCACCCTGTCTGGGCATTCGTTTTAAGGCAGCCGGCACCCACTGCTTGCTGGGTTTGCTACCCGAAGCATTCACAGATACACACTACCGCTTGGATAACGAGCTTGAACCATTAGGATTGCAAGGATTAATACCTGTGGTAGAGCTCCTCTACCAGTTGGACTCGCAACAGGGCTTACGGCTGCTGGAAACATGGTTGTTACATCGACTAGAGAGCCAGCCACCCGCCAATAGCCGTATCACTAAGATTGTTCAAGCCATTGGAGCACTTCAGCTTCCGCCCCAACAGTTAGGCGCCACGCTCGGGTTTACTCGACGTACTCTGGAGCGCAAATTAAAACGTGAAGTGGGCGTTACCCCAGGCCAATTAGTGGCCTATGCCCGACTGAACCGAGCCCGCCATGGACTGCTTGCAACCACGCTGCCCCTAACGGAAATAGCCCTGCAATGCGGCTACTATGACCAAGCTCACTTCACCCATGCCTTCCAATCACTCGCCTATGAAACGCCCGCCGCCTATCGCAAGCGCAAACTGTCGCAAATTTACAAGGCGTAAAAAAACCTCGACGTTAAGCTGAGCTCTCAACTTACTCACCGAGGTCACCCACATGTCTACTCGTATCTCTCAACAGTCTGTATATCGCCTTTGCCCCCGTCTAGCTAAGCACCTGACGGCACTAGGCGACGTTGCCCCAGACTCAACGGTTGATCGCTCGATAATCCACTTGGTCAACCTACGTGTTTCGCAAATTAATCACTGCTGCTTTTGTCAGCACATGCATTCGCAAGAGGCCAGAGACGATGGCGAACACCAGGTTCGCTTAGACGTATTGCCTGCTTGGCGTGAAGCCCCCTGCTTCAGCACACAAGAGCGCGCCGCACTCGCCTGGGCCGAAGCACTAACACTGGTCAGCCAGCAAGCGGTGAGTGACAACGACTATCAAAACGCCCTAGCTGCGTTTGGTGAGCAGGGGCTAATTGACCTCACCGCCATTATTGTCCAAATCAACAGTTGGAATCGAGTATCGGTGGGCTTTCAGTTTGCACCGGACATCAGTATTTAAGCACTGTGAGGCTCTTGAAAGTAATAGTTCAGATAAGGAAATAAAATGAACAGTGAGATAGCGCAGCATCAACAGCTACCCAACCTACTCGGTCTCTTATCAAGCTTATTTTTCTTCTTTGGCAGTCTTTTGTTTCTTCCCGCTTTTGCGAGCTACGCAACCGTAGGCGTATGGTGTTTTGTAATGGGCTCACTGATCATGTTCATTATTTACGTGATGAGTATGAGAGATACTGGTAAGAAGCGCGGCTAATAGAGCACACATACGAAAGTAAGAAACGTCGGTTATAGCCGCTGGGTTAGCTACCCAGCGGATTGCTGACTGTAATGCCTTTCAATATTGGCTGAAACCTTACCCCAGGCGGAGGATTTCACTCTAGCTTGATGTCGCTCAAAAGAGTCTCGGTCAATGAACTCTTCATACACATCAAATCGATAGGGGTTAATAGTGCATTGAACAACCTCAAAAACGAGGCAGCCGGGCTCAGACAGGGTTAACCGCTTATGGTTGATGAGCTCTGCTTTAACAGCGTCCAGATCCGGCTCGGGGACGATGATAAATCCTTTCAGTATGACCTTTGACATTGATTTCCTCGGCGCAGAATCTGCCAACTGCGCTAATGATATGGTTCCGCAACAGTCCATAGGCAGGCATGATGGCCTTGTTATCAAGTGTAATTTACTGCATGATTTTGACATTGCCGTTTCCATGAGGCTGGGTGAATAGATGAATACAGCGCGACTTGAAACCATCACGAACGAAGCAATGACCCTATCGGAGAAAGAGCGGGCTAAACTCGCTCATGATTTGGTAGCAAGCCTGGATGGTATGGCTGAAATCAGTGTATCGGAAGCTTGGGACGCGGAGATATGTCGCAGAATCAATGAGATTGAATCTGGCAAAATCAAATCTTTAGATGTCAGTGAAGTCCTTGAGCGTGCCAGAGCTCGGTTAAGGAACTGATTTTGATAGTAAAGGTTAGTCCAGAGGCTGCAGAAGAACTGATGGAAGCCGCAGCTTGGTATGAACTCGAATCACCGGGGCTTGGTGAACAGCTTATTAATACCTTTGAACAAGCTACCACAAAGCTAAGCGCACCAAATCCACCACTGGTTCCTGTAATAGGCGAAGCACGCAAACGTGGCGCAAAGCGCTTCATCCTTCAACAATTCCCGTTTTCCCTTGTGACTGTTTCCAATAACCAAACAATTACCATTGTTGCTTTCGCCCATCACTCGAGAAAGCCAGGCTACTGGCATAATCGGGTTAGCCCATAATGCCACTCATCGCGCACCTATCGCTTTCATTTCATTAGTATGAAGTACGCCCCTCTACTGCTGAGTTAACCGATACTGCCTCACTGGACGGCCATGAAATTCAAGATTATCGAACACAGAAAACCCGGCTTTCTCTGCGACCTTAAGCGACGCAACATTTTCAGGCTCAATAATAACCACCACCGACGATAGCTGCTTTTGATTAAATGCCTTATGAAGTACCGCTTGCACTGCCTCAGACGCCAGCCCCTGGCCCCAGTACTGTTTGGCTAGCCGATAGCCTAGCCCCATCTCCTCAACACCATTGACCTCTTCGGGGCTGACACCACAAAAGCCAACAAGCTTACCGGACCCCTTCTCAACTAAAGCCCATGGCCCGATACGGTGAGACGCATAGCTATCCAAACACCACTCGATAAACCGCCGAGTCGCCGTTTCATCGCAAACGCCTCGAATCGAATATTTCATCACCTCAGGGTCGCTGAGGATATTGGTCAACTCGGGAACATCATCTAAGGACAACGTTCTTATAACCAGCCTCTCCGTTTCACAAATTTGCACCATTTCCTCCTTGTTGATGATGCTCTCGTTAAGCGCTAGCTCCGACCCCAATTGATTGTCGGGAGAAGTGTGACTTTACTGGGCTTAAGGCCCCCGACGTTGGGTAAAACTGCTACCAAAACTCGGAACAGCCCAAGGAATAGGTTAAGCGTGACGATGGTGTGGCGAAGAGTCTGAAAACTCAACGATGGCTTCAATTTCCACAGCAAACCCCTTCGGCAATGAGCCAACCCCAATGGCAGAGCGTGCATGCTCACCGCGCTCACCAAGAACGGTAACAAACAGGTCGGAACAACCGTTGATGACTTCAGTGTGAGAAGTAAAGTTAGGATCAGCATTGACCATACCAAACACCTTCACGACACGCTGAACCCGATCAAAGTCACCCAGCGCTTCTTTAATGAGCGCAAGGAGATACAGGCCAACCTCTTGAGCGTACATCCGAGCCTGCTCAACAGTGACTTCCTGCCCAACTTTTGGGACAACAACTCCCTCTTCTCGCAACGGAGCACCCTTACCTGACAGATAGAGCATGTTGTCCGAAATGGCATAGGAACGAAAGCTGCCCCTTGGCGTGGTAACGACGGGCAGTTCCAAGCCCAGCGAACGGATACGCTCTTCCACGGTTGATTTCATTACAGGCTCCACGTATATGCTGTTAAGGTTTTAATGACAACGCGCACTGGTGCTGGTTTATTAAAGATCTAGACGATAAACATTCCACTTCTTGATCTCACTGAAACCAAAACTACTTATAAGATCATACCCAATATTGAACTCTTTAAGAACACGCATCTCAGCTCTACAACAATTCTCAGACTGTGACTCATTTACAGCATTCTGTAGTAAAATACTTTTATTTTCATCGCCATCAAAACCATCGATCAAGTACAGATCCTCAATATAAAGAACGCGGGATCCAACGTAACTCGCAAACTTAAAATTATATATATAGAAGCCAATGGGCTGGTTGTCTTGATAAGCCAATAATCCAAAACAAGCAGGCGTAGAGGCCAAAAAAGCGTCGGCGTAACTTGTTCTATCAGCAGTAAACAGGTGCTTTTGATTTTCAGACTCAGCAAGCTTGACATTCAAGTCATAAAGATCGTTGATATTTTCATCATTTACTCTAGCAAGTTCCATAGCTTCATTTCCTATTAATTTTCAACCAATTTTCACGGTAAAGAAAATAGTTGATCTCGGTGCAGTGCTAAGCCCTGCCGATACAACAATCATCTATAAGACCTTTACCACCAACCTTGGCCAGGTTTGTAGCCATCGCTTAGCGCATATTCGGGCATCAAAATCTGTTCGCTTTGGTCGTTTGGGATTTAAGGTAATGGTATAGTCAAACAGAGGCTTAACACCAAAGGGAGCTACAAGAATAACGTCTCCATCATCATCCAAAGCAGCGCCTACAGCAGTTTCTACTTCTACCCAGAAACTCATGGCATCTTCAGTGGACGTATACGGACAGTCATTATTTCTCTCGTGCATTCTTGCCTGGTTCTTTACCGACCAGGGAAACGTTGAGACTTCCCTTAATCCTTGCTCGATCTCATGATCGCGGGAATCGCTTATGTCGTCAGGATCGAAGTAAATTAAATCGATGTCGTTAAGGGCCGTATTCTTCGAAAAATTATGCAGCTTGTCCCACACCAAGTTTCTAACGAATCCAGCAGCGAGACACCACCCCGGCAGCTTCCGCGCAGCCGCTATTGTCAGCGCCTCCATACGTGCCTGATCACTCATCAGCCATTTTTTGACCAGCGCTTCATGCTCCATCTCAATACCTTACTACCAATGCGCCTATTTTGACTTGCTGGGTGGTGCTGAACCATCCAACGCTGGACACGTTATAGCTCCCCTATCCCTGCTGCTACAGATCAACCTCATGATTGATACCGTCGCTAACCGGTACACCATCCAAATCACAGGGGTTAACGCCTTCCAGGCACCCGACATTGAACCCATACACAGTGGGGTTCGAGCGCGTTTGGTGGTGGGTGTAGATGCCGCAGTTTGAACAGAAGTAGTGCTTTGCGACACCTGAATTGAACTGATAAAGCTTTAGATGCTCGGCGCCGCGGAGAATGCGAAGACCGTTCAATGGTACATAGGCCATAACAGCGCCTTTGCGCCTGCAAATAGAGCAGTTACACCGTTTCGGGTCAACAAGCCCCTCAGGCAGATCGAGTTCGAGCTCCACCATGCCGCAGTGGCATGTAGCCCTGTGCCTAGGTTGAATGTTAACTCCGCCCACTTGCTTGACCACAGCCTTCTCCCTCGTATCTATCGCTGGCGAGGCGTTTTATAAGTTAGCATCAACTTCCTTCAGACCTAGAAGCACCGCTGCGCCAATCAAAAACGATCCAGATACCTTACCTAAGTACTGGCGCGCTGATGACTTTAGTTTCGTACTAACCCATTCAGCTGATTTACCGTAGGAAAACAAGAAAACCGCATCCATGATGAGATACGTGGCACTCAGTATCGCAAACTGATGCAGAAGGGGCTCAGATGGGTTAATGAACTGTGGAAAAAGAGCAGCGAAAAAAATAACGGCTTTAGGGTTTGCGGCTGAAGTGATAAAACCTTGCCAAAACAAGCTTTTTTTCGACCGCCCCTGATTCGCCACACCTACATGGCCCCCACTCTTTGAGAAGATCAACCTTAGGCCTAAGTACGATAAATATGCCACCCCCGCCCACTTCACAACGATAAAAAAATCACTGGATTGCTGAACAATGCTCACCAAACCTATCGAGGCGACAATCATTTGTAAAAAATTGGCTGACAAATCGCCAGCAGCGGTAAATAGCGACCGTTGGAAGCCATTGCTAACGCTATTGGAAAGCATCAAAAGCTGGCTAGGGCCCGGTGTACTCATCAAAATGAATACGGTGCTGACATACAGAAGCCAAATTTCCGTTCCCATATCCCCTCACTTTTCAAAATTAAAGTGTGTAACGCCCGCAGAATCAACGATCTAAGACTGAACCTCAAAAGGAGAAATAGCCGTACCTTGGTTGTAAACCATTTTCCAGTCACTTCCCTCTTTCCGCCATATTGACGTTCGCCGAGAATAGCTTGTACCTAAGCCATTTTGACGACTGATAGCAACCCTATAAAAGAGCTGAATAAGATCAGAGCTCAATCTCCGGTGCTCAAAGTCCTGAGATATGGCCGACCATGCGGACTCCTGCGGCAAATAATCAAGGACACTATCTAACCCGAAAAAATCGCCTGATGCGCCGATCTCCAGGAAATCCGAGGACAGTAAAGACCGCAGCTTCGCCGGTGACCTGCGCACCTCGAAGCTAAGCAAGGCTCTTTCCTTTTCTATCAGATCCGCTTCGATTTCCATAGCTGATTACCCTAACGTATGAACTCGACAACCTTCGCGGCTCCTTGGTTAGACCCTATAGAATCAATGGTTAGCCCCCCTGTTCCTCGAGCAAGTCGACATAAGCGCCTTCAATGAGCTGGGATGACTCGATACCGAGCTGATCCAATAGGCGGTGCGCGACTTCCACACCGGGCTGTGATGATTCACTGGAGGAAAGTACCACTTCAAGTTCAAGAAAGTGCCCAAGGCCCTCCACTCTATCGAGATGTACACGAGTCCTGTCAACAAGATACAGCGTGCGATGTTTCCGAACACGACCAACTTCACCATAAGCCAGCGAAAGCGTCTCTCGCAACGCCTCAGGCTCATCAGTTTGCGAGCGAACGTAAAACGATTCTTTCGGGCCTGCCTGATTGGCGCGCCGGTAAAAAATGAGTTCGCCGTGCTTTTCTGAAAACACCCGAAGCTTCAGCCGACCAGCCTCACAATGGAAGAAGGTATCGTCTTGCACTATCTCAGTAGGCCCATTGTCCGCGATCTTAGCCACCCTGGACTCGAGCGCTTCGATGTTGTCGATACGTGCTTTGATCTCAATATTTCTGGCCATGGTAAGTGCCTCCGCCGCTTTCGTTCGGTGCAAACCCTTGAAATCTGCTGGCTGGTTTATCAAGAGTCAATGCCCAGTGGGCAAGCAAAACTACAACACTTCCTTTAACAGCTTATAAAACTCATCCAACTCTTTTTTATCAAGTGGTTCGAGCAATGCGGCAGAAGCGTGTTTAAACGAAACTTGCGCATCTTCATAAATTTTTGTCCCAGCTGTGGTAAGTGCCACCAGGCTGACTCTGGCATCACGAGGGTTTTCCTGCTTCTTAACCAGCCCTATTTTCTCCATAGGATTTAAAAGGCGAGTAACCCCTGATGGGCTCAACCCAACCTGTTCAGCAAGATCGCTACGGCGTACTTTTTGATTGGGTGCGGTGTATAGCTGATTGAGAACCAGATAATCGGACAGGCCAATACCATGCGCGGAAAGCGCACTGCCAATCCGTTTTTGGATTTTACTTTGCAGGTTGATGACACTTAACACCAATCCTGCCTCTATATTTTCCGACATAGTCATTACTCTTGCGCGATGGTTGATCCCACAAATATATATTCAAATGATTGCGCAGTCAAACATATTGCAAGCAAATGCTCGTTAGCGGTTATTGATGACCGAGTGAAATGCCAGGTTAGCTGCTCTCATGCATGTATGCACGAGGCTGACTCTCCTAATTCATGACAAAGAGAATTAGAATCCGTCCTTCATCTTCAGGATAAAATGCGACACGAAGGCACCACTGCTTCCCATTTCGAGAAAGGCATTAACGCTAAAGCCTACCTTCACCGCTGCTTATATAGCGCAATTTTGCTGCCTTCATTCCCAAAAAATTGAATTAATTGTTTTCTAGGCTTTGAAGTTGGGTGGAGTGGCCCAAAGCTGCACCTCGATATAGAGCTCAAAATCTGTTTCCCAATAGCGCTCGTAAGGAATCTCGTGATCATTGGCAGGGATTCCGAAGCGTGTAACGAGCCTACTCACCTCATTAAGCAGAAACACTTGATTGTAGTAAGGCTTGTCGTCTCGGGTTAGCGCAATAAAGCTATCCGGGTAAGTCAAAGACGTTACTTCGGGATCGAGCTCAGAGAGAGGGATTCTAAGCTCACCTTGGTTTGCGTTCAGGTCACGAAACCAAGGGGATTCTCCAAGCACTAGATAGAAGGGATGATCGCGGCGCGGTTTACCTCCACGCGCAACGAAGAGTTCACGCAGCCGAGCCTCAACCTCACGTCGGACTCCTATGTAGTTCCTACCATAGCGCCGTCGGTAGCCGGGATCACGCTGATGACGAGTTAGGATATCTTGGAATACAGGATCTTCCGAGCCAGCAGGAAGCTCTGAGAGACTCCGAAACGGGCCTGTCTCTCGCAAATAATAGTGTGTAGCGAAATCTGGGGGTCTAGTCACTGTTTCATGCCTTCGGCCAAGCTACTAGCCATCAAACGCCCCGTTGAGCGACACATCGAAGCAACTTATTGACACGCCCTAGCCTGGCTAATGAAGTCCTCTAGAAGGGCCATCGCCCGCTCAACATCTCGTTCATAAATAAACAGGTGATCGAATACGGCACCACACTGCGGGCCAGCTTTAATGCCGTGTTCATTTAGCACTCGCAGAACAGGGCCGAGAAAACCAATCACATCGAAAGGAAGCTCGCCATCCGTTGATACAACTCGAAACGGGCCGAAGCTATCTCTTATCGAGACCTCAGTTTTTAAGCGTTCAAGAGCCGCCTCGTCGACTATCGCGGATACACCTGCCTGATCGCGAATTAAACAGCTGTACCGAGCATCGCTTGCCACGAACACGTTAGCCACATCTTGAGCGGATGTGTCGCTAAGATCGAGCATCCAGTAGCGTTCAGGCCAGATTTTCAATGTCATATTCGCCCATACCGCCATTGGATCTATAGACATTACACTCTCCTGTTAGACCGCCAATGACCGCTCGATTCGACAGCTGTTAAAACGTCACATCGAAGCCGCAGCTGGCCTATACCGTATGATACAAAGTGCTGCAGCTATTATATGAATTCAGGCGATTAAGCTCAGGACTCAGAGCTTGAAGCGTCCTGGTTTGGCCGCAACTGAAGCTGGATGCCGAGTAAGAAATTTCGCAGCACCTGATCTTTACACTCTCGATAATTCTTATGGCTGGGCTTGCGGAAAAACGCGCTTAATTCATGGTTACTTAGATTGAAGCCAGCCAGTTCAAAAGCAGCCAAAATATCATCAGCCTTTAAATTCAGCGCAATGCGCAGCTTCTGAAACACCATATTGTTGTTCAACTGCGACTCTGGCACGGGCTGTGGCCCTTCGCGCTTACCACGCTTGAAGCTGATAAACCCATTCAAAAACGCCGCCAGTTCCTTATTCTTCATGGTGACAAAGGCGTCGTCGTCATCCTTTTTCAGCCAAGCCGTTACCTGCTCTTGAGCCACGCTGACCTCTGCCAAGGCGAAGATATCCACGATGGTACTGTCTTTTAAATCAAAGGTGTAACGTATGCGGCGAAAAATATCGTTATTGGTCAAAATAGTGTCCCTAGTCTTAGGCAAACCCAGCACAATCAGGCTTTGTGCATCTACGTTTATCGTGAATATGATTAAAACCAGCAGCTTAAATAAACTAGGCTTTGTACGAAAACTGACTGCGCTAGCCGGCTTTCCGTACAAACCCTAACCTGTTGTCAGCTTTCCAAGCAGCTCGTCAATTTCGTCTTTAAGCTCGCCATCTTCAATTTTATTGGCAGTGACTTGGGCATTTTTAAGATTACTGATAGCCGCGTCGGTTTGGCCCAGTTCGACTTGCAACTTCGCCATGGAGAACGCGATAGATGACATGTGATCCTTCGAGTTAATGGCGACGGCCTTTTCAAAGGCTTTTTCGTAGACTGCCAGCGCCTCATCCAGCTCTTCGGTGAAGTCAGCCAATGTTTCCCACTGCTCTGGATGATCTTTATCGGTGCTCTCATTCTCGGTGCAAATAGCTTCCAGCTCCGCATAGAGCGCATCAAAAGCCTCTCTATCCTCTTTATCGGCAGCCTTCATGAGCTTTTCAGCGAGTTCGTAAACCGCCTTGTATATTTTGGTGTTAATCATGAACGACTACCTTTTCTCTATTTAAAAATAGTAACAAGTAAACAAACCTGCTGAAAATCAACGTATGTAAGGAAGCCACCCCACCGTCACCGGTGGCATTATACCCTTTGGGGATGGCTCTACGGGCGATCATTTTACGGTTTTTGTGCTGGGGTGTTGGTATGTTTTGCTTGAGTGGTCGTCTTAGCTGCTCGCGCCATCAGACCACCCCTTAGAGGCATTGGAGGGCATTTCAGTTACCAATGGCAAAGATTCGACCTGCATTCAACGACTTGGCTTCTGCAATGCCTGGTTAAGTGACTCCAAACTATCAGGGCCACCATCCAAACGAACACAACCATCTGATTCTGACGCCCAAGAAGCCGATGAAGAAAGGTGAAGGTGAATAGATATTTGCGACGCAATCTCATCATTCAGCAAACCAGCGGGAACCCATACCAACTCCGTGTCTCTCAGTTGGTTGGGTACCAGACTACCGCAGACCGAACAAAAATCATTCCGATAGCCGGTTGGCTTCTGAAAGGTACTGATTTTGGATTGGCCGGAAAGCCAGCGGAAGCTATCCGTTTTTACAAAAGTGGCCGTATTCGACGCAGACCCTGTCGCTTTGCGACACAGAGAGCAGTGACATTGATAGAAGTTCGGCAGTTCCCCTTCGATTTCGAACTTAATCTCCCCACACAGACATTCACCTTTCATTGAATATTCCTTTGGTTTAAGCAGCAAGCGGTCCTAGACAACCGCTGACCGCGAATCGCTGTTAACAGCAGCACTCCATGACTAACTCAGGATGACTCGTTAATTCATCCACTTTCTCATCTAATACAATAAATCCATGCTTCTTATAAAAATTGATACTTGGTAAATTTTCACTGTAGACCGTCAGTTGCAAGCACTCCCTTCTGCTCTTGGCATCGTTAATAAGCGCAGACCCCACACCTCTCCCCTGTAAGTTTGGAGACACAAAAGCGGCGGCCAACGTATTTTCGTATAGACTGTAAAATCCAGCTAATTGTCCCTCAGATTCAAATACAAAAGTCTCCGATGCAGGGAGATATACATCACGCATTTCACCAACTTTTGAGCGCCAAAAATCTGATCCAATAAAAGCGTGTGCTTTAATTGAGGCTGAAAGCCAGATATCCAGCACTTGATCAATATCTGACTCTCGGTATTTGCGAATCATCTGCATATTCCTTTCTGATAATCAACTGCACCAATGGCATCACGGAGAGCCATGTGATAAATGTTGTCGGTACAGTACAGAGCCAAGTAAATCAGGAATCCACCCAGGCTTGAAGAGTGAGGGATCTTTATCGAGTAATTCGTCAAGGCTCCACCATTTCCACTGCTGAATAGTGCTCTTCTCCTCATCTGTCCACTTTGCCGCAAACACCTTTCTATTTGCTGGCCACTCAACTAAAAAGTACTGTTCAAGCCACCGCGCTGGCACCGATCTCGCAACGGCGTAAACATCATCACGCTCCCTTAACATTTCTCCAACGTCTTGTGCTAAACCTGTTTCCTCATATAGCTCACGTTTCGCAGCCTCAGCATAGCTCTCTCCCGGTTTTAGCTCACCTCCCACGGTGGCCCAAAACGGAGACTGATGTTCATCTTGATATAAAAACAGCAGTAAACGTCCTTCTTCATCAACGATTATTAACCTGGATGATTTTCTTGTCTCCATTTCTAATGCTCCGCTGCTCCTATAAATATTAACGTCGGCTTTCGCAACTGCAGAGATGTGTAAAAGGCCAGCCGATACACTGACCAATCTTCGCAGTAGCAATACAATATTACTTTAGGCTTTGTCTGAAAAGTCGGCGAGCGAAGGCCAGACAAGGCCAAAATCGGCGAAAAGACGGATCGGACTCGCGCACGAGCCGATTTTTAACGCCGTATGGTCGAGCACAGCCAGTTTTCAGTCAGAGCCTAGCTCCCTATCACTAGGGTTCACTTTGTAGCACCCTTCATCTGTGGTTAAGTCGCCACAATGCATGAACTCAAAGGTAGAAAGCACTTTCTCACCTTGCTGTAGGAAGTAAACAAACACCACCAATCACTAAACGAGGTACGTACGGCATCGATTAAGACTGCAAAACGATCAAAGCCAATGTGCCCAATAGATTTATTCTCTTCCTAGTAAGCGCTGCTATGCCAGGAAACAGGTGTCCACTCTTCACCGTGCCCCTCTTCCGGCCCCTTCTCCTTCCATTGGGTTACGTAATGTCTCTCGCTTTCCGATATCCCTTTTTTAGTTTCAACTCTCATTAAAACTCCAGAATTTAACAGCTAATATAAATTATACTTAACCTCACTAAAAAATAACTCCATCGCTGGCCAGCGCCCCCCTATGGAGGCTGCTATGCTTGTTACTGAACATGGCGGTTTAAATTTTATTCGGCCAACAGCCTCTTGACCTGGGCGCTCTCTTCTTCGGGGAGCTTCAGATTGCAGATAATCTTTCCTTCTGTGAATCGACTCTCAAACTTATTTTCCTCTGTAGTGATGAACGTTACTGAGATCACTTTGGAATAGAAAGCGAGGAGCAGGTCAACTAGACGCCAAGCGCTTGAATCTAATACAAGTCTCCGCTTGTCACAAGGCATTACAAATGCCCTGATGGCAGCTCAGTGATATTGCCGCAGCGCCGCCAGTGCGCGCTGAAGAAAATCGAGTTGGACATCTCGAAGCCAAGTACCGCGGCGAAGTTCTGGCTCGTTCATCTGCACCTTGCGTATTTCTGCTTGCGCCTTTGGGTCCTGACCAGCATAGCCTTGAAAGATGGCCAACCAATCCTGAGCCACCTCTCGACCGATTTCGCTTTCGGGGCTAATACCTTGTTCCAGCATTTGGTTAATACGCCTGAGGAGAGGCGGCCAATGTTTCATATAGTCGCCATAACGCTCAGCCAAGTAGGCATAGACTGACGGACTCAGGTGGCGGCGGAAGATCGCTAGCTTGTGCTCCAGGAAAGCCTGCTGGATGAAGTTCAACTGCTCCCTTTCAATGGACAGATAGTCCCGTAGAGCCTGCTCTCGCTCGGCCATCAGGCTCAGCTTACGGAGTAGCTCAGGGTTACCAGTAGTATCCTGCTCTAGTTGCTCCATCCAGCGCACCGCTAAATTTTGGGCTGAAGGAGCGGTCGGCTTTACGCCTTCGGCCTGGAGAGTATTTAATTCATCCAGCAGCAGTTGCCACTGAGCCCGCGTGGCACGCTGACGTGTGTAAAAACGCAGATCTTGAAGTTCATCCCTGGAGAAGTAGCGACTATAAGCCTCCAGTAATTCCAGAGTATTGAGAAATGCCTCAGTACTGGGTTCTACTTCTCCAGCGAATGTATTCCGCAGCTGCTGCAAGTGATCCCTCAAGCGCGTAGCGCTATCGATTTGGGCGTTTAGGGCTGTGATGTTGTCGTCCACAAGCGTTTTGATAGAATGACGGGCATCGTCTTGCAGAAGTGAGGCGACCTCTGCCAAGGTGAACCCCAGGTTCTTAAGCAGTTGGATACGCTGTAGGCAAGCAATATCCTGAGCATGGTAGAGGCGATAGCCAGCCTCGGTACGACCCGAAGGTTTGAGGAGCCCCAAAGCATCGTAATGATGCAGAGTACGCACGGTGATACCAGCGCGCCGAGCTAGTTCACCCGCTTGCATAGGCTTAAGGATATCGTCGCTTTTATTTTGCCTCATGAGCGATGCCTTCCCTCCTTCTACTTTCTCCATCAGCTCTTATTGATTGCATTGATTTGACTCGGTGTACGTTTATCACAGCAACTGAGCCATTTTACCCAGCGCTTCCCCCAGACGCGCACCACGATTTATCGCAAAGCAACAATATAATTAAATCCACCGCCGGCAATCTGCAACCCGTCCTTACGCCGGTGAAAATATCGCTGGTTCAGGCTGGTGGTATCATTATTGTCCACCTGGGCAAAGCCCATTCCTTGCAACCCCTCCACCAACGTTGCAGGATGGAACTGCGAGAGCCAAGGTTCCCCCATGGCAGCGAATATCCGCTCAGAAACAGCGACTATCGATTGTTCGATGGGGTTGAGCAAATTGGTAGCCACACGATAGTCGAAGACAATAATCGACCCTGGAGGCAAGCCAGCCACCGATTCCAACACATTACATACCTGCTCCGGCGTCAGGTAAGGGCTAACGCCCATCCAACTAATAGCAACGGGCTGAGTACAATCGAGACCTGCCCCTGACAGCACTTCAAGCCAGCTTGGCCGCGTCAGGTCAACTGCTACAAACTGCATTTTGGCGGGTATCGTCAATCCGGCCTGCGCCACCCGATCTTGTTTGAGCTTCAGCATTGCTGGCTGATCCACCTCATACAGATTCACATGAGGCATGCTTGCACCATAACGCAAGGCGTAGGTATCCAAACCAGCACCAAGACTCACTACCTGAGACACGCCCCTTGCTACAGCTGCATTTAGTGTATCTTCTGAAAGCAGGCTACGGGCGACAATGCCTGCGCGCATGGAACGGGCGCTAGAGTCGTTATAAGCAAATGGGTCAGCACTCACTGCTTTACCAAGCTCTGAACCGAGCAGGGACAAGCTCAAAGGATCATCTAATACTCTTGGCTCGTCCAACAACTGATGCACCGCACGGGCAATCGCCACGCGATGGGCAGAGTCGTTGGGATTGGCCTTTGAGGTCTGAATCGTCTTCGGATCCTGCATTGTTAGCTCCATCGTTTTTTAACAATGCAGGGACTCTAAGGCCTCACGTTGCGTGAAGGTCAATATCCCAGAACGAATTAATTTAGTGCTTTTTTTAACCTACTAAGGCAGATCCAGAATTTTGTATCAAAACGCTAATCTACCCACCAGAGCGGTGGCATATGAGCAATAATGGACCCTCTTTACTGTGGATTGACGTCACGAAGTAAATGGAAGGGGGCTCCCGAGCACCCAATTGAATAGGCCGCATGCCGCAAACTTCTTGCTGACTTGCATCACGCGCTGGCCTAAATAACGCGCAGCGAACAAGTCTGTGTCATCTAAAACACCGTCTACTGAATGAGCGATAAGCCCAGATTGCGCTCCTAGTCTGTTACGCATTTCAGGATCGTAGTTGCCTGGGATATCCAAACCTACCCATAGTTCATCACACCTCCCCCTTCCGTTGTTGCACTGCTTGTTGCTGCGTTTCTCCCTGCGTTACGGGTTGCTGAGCATCGCGGTTTAAATTCCGCTCGGCCGGAATATCGTTCAGGTACTCGACAAACTCCACTTCAAAACCGGCCGGATCGACAAAATAGACATTTTTGCGAAACGGCTCTACAGCTCCTGGTTTCGCAATGGCATAACCCGCGTTATTCAACCTGGCCACAACGGCATCAAGGTTATCGGTCACATAGGCAAAGTGGGCCAAGCCAACGCTGTGGCCTTTCAAATCGCGATTCACTCCTTCACCGTGATCGCTTAGCGCCAGGTAATGTTCGTCGTCACCAAAGTGCACCCATTTACGCGGTTTGCCATATCACTCGCCATGGCCTTCAATTCACTGCCTCCGTTGCCAGAAGGCCTCCTGACTGAAACGCCTTGGCCCCTGGTAGCTGGCCTTGAGATGCCAGAGATAACGCTGGCTGACTGCTTGCATCTCCTGCTGGTAGGCACCGAGTGACTGGTGCAAGCCAGATTCGATGGCCTTGGCTGCACTGGTTGCCGAAGCCAGGGAATGAAAGAGCCCTTGTGAAGCCAATGGGTCGAAGGCCAGCAGGGCATCGCCGATAGCCAGAAATCCCGGCCCCGCCTTCGGCAACTGCCCTACTTCCAACAGGGAAGTACCCGCCGGTCGACCGCGTACACGGGCGGGGGCCACCCTCTCCAGTACCTCTGCCAATAGGGCATGCTCCCTGGCTCGGGCCAGAAAGGCATCGGGGTGACGCAACAACTGACGGCATAGCGGATCATCGACGTCCATATGGTAGGCCAACACCCGTTGCCCTTGAGGCAGGGGCACCGTATACCACCAGCCACGGGCATCCGCCTGAATGCGCATAGTAGCGTCCTGGCTCTCGGCCGCTTGGTCCAGGAAACTGTAGAGGCACAGCAAAGGATCATCAGCATCGCGCCGTAATCCCAATTGACGCCCCAGATACCCACTACGGCCCGTGGCATCAATCATCACAGGCGCCCTAAACGATCCCAGTGTCGTGTCCAAGTACCACTGGCCCTGACGGTGGCGGATATCCACTTGCTTGCAGCCCTCCCCCAGCGTCACCCCGACATCCTGGGCTCGAAGACGCAGCATCTGCTCAAATTCTCGCCGATCTAGATACCACCCAGGTCCGGCCGGATCCTGGATGGCATCCCGCCAGACCGGCTTATCATCGTCCCACACCGATACTGCAGCGCCCCGCTCCCGGTGTCCCGCGTCCCGAAAAGCCGCCATCAAGTTAAGGCGCTGCAGCAGCACAGCTGCTGCTCCCGGCAGGGACTCACCAATGGGGGGCGTCCTAGCCAGGGAAGCCCGGCGTTCCAGCACCAGCACCCGCTGCTCCGGCCGCAGCAGAGTGCCGAGCGCCAGCCCAGCAGGTCCGGCACCGACAATCACTACGTCGAAGGGGCGATAGTTAGCCATTAGCGGCCGCGTCGTTGTTCGATCAACAGCTTCCGCATGCCTTTGTCTGTGTCGTGCCGCTCCTCAGGCGTCAAGTCACGGCCGCCTCTATCTTCGACCTGCATCTGCGGCGGGAAGTCGGGATCTCCGTTGAGCCCTGGCTGCACCTCCACAATCCCCATCTGATCGAAATCAGTCACCATTCTCGCCAACTGTTGCTTGTGGTCAGGGCCCAGAGTGCGGTCCCAGTCGGCGCGATGATGGTAGGCAGCTAGGCGCGCGTCCCTCGGCAGCGAGTCGTTCATCACCGTGTCATAGTTCTCTTTGCTCAGCACCTGATTGGGTACCCGAGCGGGCCAGAAGGTGGGCAGATAAGGATCGTATTCGGTGTCGTAGCCGGAGCGGCAACTGGCGGTGTCGGTTTGCCAGGGAATGGCCATCCAACGGGTGATAGAGCCGGGGGATTGGCCGTACAGAGGACCGTTATAAGACTTCACCATGGCCGGAGTCAGGGTCGTGCCGTAGTCCGGCTCCGGATCTTCGGGACTGCGGTGGCGCCAGCGGTAGGGTTCCATATACATGGTGCTATGGCGTACCGGCCAGGTCATCTCACACCCCGGATGGAAAGCGTCGGCGATGCAGAACTCCATCGCTGCTCTGTCCAGCATAGCGGGCTGCTGCTCCAACGGAACCTTGTCGATACTCTCAGGTGATTGCCGATGTGGATCGTAGTCCGCCTCAAAATCGCCTTCCGCCCACTTGTCCAGCAGTGCCAGTTGGGTGGTGGTCAGGGTGTTCATAGCGTCGGGCACATTTGGCATGGGAACATTCATGGCATCGCCATAGATCCAGGGCCAAGGCTTCATGGAGATATCGCCGTCCTGGGGATTGCGGAAGCTATTGGCCACGGTGCGCCTAAGTTCGGCGTAGGTTTCACCCGGCTCGGCCAGTTGCGACAGGTAGCGGTGCTCCAGGAAGTACTGGGGCATGCCATAGCCGAAGCCAGCGGCAAAGCCCGCATTCATCCATTGTAGATCGCACATGGCTTTGAGGATGGGCAGTATGTCGTCGGTAAAGGAAGGTCTGGTGGGTGCCGGTAACTGGCCAGCCTGGATAGCCACATCCGTCATCAGCGCGTACATGGTACGCACCGCTTTCTGCTGTGGGCCGTAATTGGGCGGAGCCACCACCACCCAGGCTGGCGTCACGATAATCGGACGGCCATCCACCAATACTGTGGCCGTCACGGGGCCGTCACTGGTGTCATCATACCAGCCGTCATTATTGGCGAAGGTAGTGGGTGGCTTTTCCTGATAGGAAGCGGAGCGCCCATGGCCACCGAATACCTGCAGGCGACCAACAGTGTCGGTGCGTAACTCCCCCAGTGGCACCTCTATTCCCATGAACGTGCCGCCCTGAAACTGAGCCACGCCGGAACAGGTATTGATGCTACGCGCTCCTGGGGTAATGGACAGATTGTGCCTATCCCGCAGAGCCACCTCGGCGTTACGACGCGTGGAAGGCGCTGCCGTCTCAGCTTCGGGGATATCCAACGCGAGCTCGAAGTTGTACCAAGCCGCTTTATGGTTAGCTACCTCCACTGTCCAGGTAATCTCGGTGGTAGGATCCATGGTCAGTTCCCGCACTACCCTACCGTTGCCGTCGTAAGCGTAGATGCGGAACTCGGCCACCTCGCGTTTCAAGGCACCAGTGGCGTCCCGATAGGCCCCCGGTTCCCTGGGCAGGGGCTCGGTGACCTGGGGGCCGATGTAAAAACCGTCAGTTTGCTTGGAATTGCCCACCCTGGCGATACCAATGGCCGGGTGAATTTTGGCGTAAGCGATCTCAGACATCTGTCACTCCCTTTTTGTATGGGACGACACCATGAAGCGAAGGGGTTCTGGCGCCGCATAGGCTCATGAATCTCTGAACTGTAACTGAAGAAATAGTAAAGCTGGATCAGCGGTACACTGCTGCTCACCAAGATAGAACAAGACAGCCACTTATTCACTGCAAAAGGTGAAATTTAATTTGGGTCTCATCTATTCAAATTGCGCTGCTACCTTTTACAAGGTAACTGGCCTTCCCCGCTTAAGCGTTTATTAAACACAACCCAACCATTATCCCCTACGATTCCCAAAATCAGTCGGTGTAAACTTATAGCTAATCTCTAAACACAGGAAGGCAGCTATACAGCCTGGATTTATAAGAGCTCCTTGCAAAACCCTTGAAATAGCTCACCTACGTGCCTAGCTTAGCTATTAAATGTCCTGATGAACTTTGGGGAATTGTTGAGCCGCTCTTGCCACTGGATTCACCCAAGCATGATGGTGGTGGGCCATGTGTTTCCAACCGTGCCGTCTTGACCGGCATCCTGTTTGTTCTTAAGTCAGGCATCCGTTGGGTAATGTTACCTCACGTCATCTGCAACACGATATGAGCGGCGTACTGACCTCCACCATGCGTTCACTTTGCTGGGCAGGCTGCTTACTGATTGGCTTTAAACAGCTCACACGACAGTTTTGAAAGATACTCAACGGAGCAATCGGCAACAGAGGCGGTATTGCTGTGCCCCTAAGTTTCCGATCTTTCAACCGTTAAGCCGATTTCCTGTCCATACGAAATTTCTAAAACATGTCCATCAGGATCATTTATGAATGCCCAATAGCCTACCGGATAGCCGCTATCAGTCGCCTCCCGGGACAATATTCCTTCGCGCCTAGCTTGGTCACATAAATCATCTACTTCACTCTTGCTTTTACAACCAACACCCAGGTGGGCAAAAGGCCCTAATATAGGAACCGGATTACTGCTTTGTACTAACACTAATACAAATGGGCGTGATTTATCTGACAACCAAACGACTCGCTTGTCAATTTCCTTATCTGTTCGCTCATGAATGACAGACATGTGGGCATAGCGCTGATAAAAATCAATACTTTGATCTAAGTTACTTGCTGATAACGCAATGTGCGTAAAGCCGACATCTATTTTCATTATCAATCCAAAATTTCTAGTTTTAAAAAAGAGACTTTCTGGCTCGTTATTGCTTACAAACCCCTGCTTATCAAGAGCATGCTTGACTACCAAACACCGCTAATTGTCTATCTCTCCTACGTTGCTGTTTGCTGAGCATCGCGGTTTAAATTCCGTTCCGCCGGGATGTCACTCAGATACTCGACAAACTCCACCTCAAAACCGGCCGGATCGACAAAATAGACATTCTTGCGAAACGGCTCTACAGCTCCTGGTTTGGCAATGGCATAACCCGCGTTATTCAACCTGGCCACAACGGCATCCAGGTTATCGGTCACATAGGCAAAATGGGCCAGCCCAACACTGTGACCTTTCAGATCGCGGTTTGCCCCTTCGCCATGATCGCTTAACGCCAGGTAATGTTCGTCGTCACCAAAGTGCACCCATTTACGCGGTTTGCCATACCACTCGCCATGGCCTTCATCGCGTACCCGCCAATGCGGGAATACAGCGCGGTAAAAATCCAGCATGGCATCCATATCATCAACGACCAGATTAACGTGTTCCAAGTACATAAGAGTCTCCTTGCGTTAAGTGAAATGGCAGGATAAAACCTCAACTTCACTTGAGGTAAAGCTGTTTTTGGAAAAAAATGGCAAAAAAGATTCAGGAGTGCGTGATGGCAGAGGCAATTTGGAGTGTTGGCAAGGTGGCAAAGCGCTGCGGCATTAAAGTCAGCACCTTGCACTTTTACGAGCAGCAAGGCCTGATCCATAGCTGGCGTAATGCAGGCAATCAGCGCCGCTATAAACCAGAAGTCCTAAGGCGGATTTCGGTGATTAAAGCCGCGCAGAAAGTCGGCGTCAGCCTGGATGAGATCAAGCGAGCTTTTGAATCACTGCCCAATAACCGCACACCGACGGTTGAAGACTGGCAACAGCTTTCAAAAAACTGGCAGCAGATGCTCGATGGCAGGATTGCTTATCTGCAAAAGCTACGTAGTAACCTGGCAGGCTGTATAGGCTGCGGCTGTCTGAGCATGACCAGTTGCCCGCTCTATAACCCGGACGACAAGCTGGCGGAATCAGGTAGCGGCCCGGTGCTTCTCGATCAGGCAGAACAGAAAGCGAGAGCCCAGCAAGATCCAAGCGCTAGCTCATAGACCTTAAGAGTAGCCCTTAAGAGTAGACCTCAATAATAGCTATCAAACCTTAATCTACATGAATGAACCACTTGGGCTTGATGCGCCCAAAGTCGCGACGGATGTTTGTTTTCAAGGCTTTTTTGGAATCCAGCACCACGGTTTCCTGCTCACTTCTAACAAACACCACCCAATGCCAGAAAGGTCTGCCCTGCTCCATGCGCCATTTGATCGCCAACAGCGCCTTGTCAGGAAGGCGTTCCCAGGTATCGAATGGCGTCTCCGTGGGTGCAGCGGTGATTCCCAAAGCACGCAAGAGCTTACGGACGTACTCGGTGTCTGACCAAAGCGCTGTGTCTTCGGCATAAATACCCAAGGCGTTAGCTGTCTCTTTGGCCTGTGCATAGGTAATGCCCGCAAGAGCAGCGCATGATGCGATGCCACAGCCGGATATTTCTTCTTGAATGACGGGGTTCATTTGCATATTGATTAACGTTTGCCATAAACGGTGCGAGGAACAAGGGTGCAGCGACCTAAATAAGTGAATTTAATTGCATTTTTATTTCGCTCACTCACGATCTAACTTCAATTACCCTGAGACTCCGCTTTCGCCAATTTTTTCTCGAGCTTAACAATTTTAGAAAATGAAATGATGCCAAAAACAAACCCCAAGATGCCCATCGACATTCCCATAATTCCAAAAATGAATCCTATATCGCCCATGTTATCTCTCCAACGTCAAGGCTAATTCTAACCATTATTAGCGTACTATAAAGCATCACTTACCATTCATTTAATGAATGCCTTTAATTTCATCACAAAAGTCACCGTTCAGCACTATGAAGCTAATTGCCCTGTTCGAGCAACGAGCGGCTGCTTTTACGCTATACTGCATCATTTTTCATTTTCGACACACCTTACGACCATCGGTCAGAGCTCCTAATGCCATTTTCAAAACTAGGATTATCCAGTCCTCTTGTTCAAGCGATTACCGAACTAGGTTACAACACGCCAACGCCCATTCAGGAACAAGCGATTCCTGCCATTCTCTCGGGTAACGACTTAATCGCCACCGCACAAACAGGCACGGGCAAAACCGCTGCTTTTGTTCTGCCTCTGCTAGAACGATTTAGCAACGCGGGAACGTTACGCGGCAAACGCATACGTGCGCTGATTCTCGTGCCGACCCGTGAGCTAGCGGTTCAGGTCGAAGCCAATGTGGCTCAATACGCTAAACACACGCACCTAACCTCTATGGCGATGTATGGCGGTGTGGATACCGAAGCGCAAAAAGAGCGCCTAATCAAAGGAGTGGATATTCTAGTCGCCACGCCGGGCAGATTGCTTGATTTGGCGCATCAGCGTGCGCTGCACTTTGATGAACTTAAAGTCATGGTACTGGACGAAGCGGACAGAATGGTCGACATGGGTTTTGGCGACGATATCAAAAAAATCATTGATCGCCTGCCTGAAGACCGTCAGAACCTACTGTTTTCGGCCACCATGACAGACGACGTTCGCGCCCTCGCCTACGATTTTTCAGATAGCAAGATGACCGATCTTGCGGCTGAAATATCCATTTCTCCCAACATCCGCGCCGCCGCTAATGTCCAACAATGGCTAATCACCGTCGATAAAGACACGAAATCCGCCTTGTTGAGCCACTTGATCAACGAACAAAAGTGGGATCAGGCGCTTATTTTTACCGAGAAAAAACACAATGCAGCCAAGCTTGTTGCTCAACTGGAAAAACGCGGCATCACAGCGGATTCCATTCATGGCGATAGAAGCCAAGCGATGCGCGAAAAGATTCTGGCTCAGTTCAAAACCGGCGAATTAAAGTACTTGGTCGCCACGGGGGTTGCCGCGCGAGGTTTGGATATTGGCGAACTGAGCCGTGTGGTGAATTATGATTTACCCTTTAAGCCAGAAGAGTATATCCACCGCATTGGCCGAACCGGCCGCGCGGGTGCCTCAGGGGAAGCCATCTCTTTAGTCGACATGAGTGACTTTAAAAATCTTTGTGCCATTGAAAGACGCTTAAAAAGCATTATTGAGCGCAAAGAGATTGCAGGCTTTCCGGTTCGAAAAGCAGTGCCTGAATCAAACTTGAATTTCAGTAAAAAGTAATCGTGAAAACTTACCCAAGAAGCTCACCTTTTAAAAGGGTGGGCTTCTTTATTATCGATATTTCACGAATCCGGTAAAAATGCATCTAACAGTTCGACATTAGTGGGATATTTATCCAATAACGCAAGCAGCCTCTGCGCGCCTTCTACTGGCTTAAGCGCTGTCAAACCTCTACGTAATGTCCTTACCTTTTCAATATCTTTTGCATCAATCAAAAGCTCCTCTCGACGGGTACTGCTTTTAGCAATATCTATCGCCGGAAAAATCCGTTGATTGGCCACATCCCGGGACAGCACGAGTTCCATATTGCCCGTACCCTTAAACTCCTCGAAAATTACCTGATCCATACGGCTTCCCGTATCCACCAGCACGGTGGCCAGAATGGTGAGCGATCCGCCGTTTTCGATCTTTCTCGCGGCGCCAAACAGTTTTCGCGGTATCTCCATCGCTCGGGAATCCAGCCCCCCCGACATAGTGCGACTATTACCCCGCTGCTCGGCATTATGAACACGCGAGAGTCTGGTAAGAGAATCGATCACAATCATCACATTATGACCTTCGCCTGCTTGCTTACGCGCCGTCTCAAGCAGCTTATCGGCCATACTTACATGGTGTGTGTAGCTCTCGTCTGAAGACGATGCATGTACTTCTGCCGACACACTGCGCTTAAAATCGGTCACTTCTTCCGGGCGTTCATCAATCAGCAAGGCATACAGCTTTATGTCAGGATGAGCTTCCGCCACGGCCTGACAGATATGTTTTAACATCGTCGTTTTGCCAGAGCCTGGCGGCGCAACAATCAACCCACGCTGCCCCATCCCAATGGGCGTAATCAAATCCATCGCTCGCACAGTACGCTCTTGAGAGCCAGGCTCTAAATAAATGCGTGGGTAAGGATGAATAGCGACGCCACTTAAAAAGCGTTTTTCGGGATCATTAGGGAATTGATCTTCGACTTCATCGGCGGGCTTGGCATCTATCTCTCTTTTCGCCTTCAAACCTAGTATTTTTCTCGTCATAATATGGATGTATCGCCTTGAATAACCTGGTTTTAAAGAATAACTGCAGCGCTTTGAAAAACCATATTGGCCTTGCAAGTAGCGGCTTGGTGCTCCTGGATCAGGAAGAACAGAAGACAATCAAACGCAAGCACGTAGACCATAATAGCCACTAAGCCTTAATCTACACGAATGAACCACTTGGACTTGATCCGCCCGAAGTCGCGGTAGGTGTTTGTTTTAGAGCTTTTTTGGAATCCAGCACCATCGCATCCCGCTCATTTCTGACGAACACTACCCAATGCCAGAAAGGCCTGCCCTGTTCCATGCGACATTTGATCGCCAACAGTGCCTTATCTGGCAGACTTTCCAAAGTGTCGAATGACGTCGCTGTGGGTACAACCGTTATACCCGGCGAACGTAAAAGCTTACAGACATACCCGGTGTTCTGACCAAAGCACTGTGTCTTCGGCATAGATACCCTAGGCGCTTGCTGCCTCTTTCGCCTGATCATAGGTAATGCCCGCAAGCACCGTGAATGCTGCGATACCGCAGCCAGATATCTATTCTTGAATGACAGGGTTCATTTTGTTGCCTATTAACTCCAGCATAACTGACCGTCGCGAAACGTCAGAAGAAATCGTTGGTCAGGGCCGAATCTTTTTTAGATTTTCGACGCTTCTTGAGCGATATCATTAACTTCAGACATACTCATTCCTTCTTGAACTGCGTTAACAAAGATAACAAATGATTGTCTATAGCTATAATCACCGTTACCAACAAATTTTCTAACATCTTCGATTACCCTGTACATAATTTGTCGCCACTGAAAAGTGCTTGAGTTCATCGCTTCTTGAACAAGAATGGTTAGAACAAGAAGTGTGTTGGCTAGAACCGTGCGTTGATCAGGGAATTCTTGCTGCGACTCTAGCCCGGTAATCGTATAAAAATCTTGATCTCCGTCATTGGCCATTGGATGCACGTGCGTGGACGCATAATCATAGCCATAAGAGTATAGAAACGTTAGGCCCATTTCCTTTGCAATGTCTTCCGCTTTTGGCCGCCTCCACTTGCTTGCAGCTTCGGAAATATTTTGCGCCCTACGCTTTTGCTCTACTGTAAGGTTGAATAGAGGATGTTCGCGTACTCCTTTGACAGATTGATCACTTCGAACGCGATTAACCCCCTTATACTGTTCGTAGAAAGACCATTCCTCAAACTCTGAAAAGGAATCAGTCCGTGCAAGGTAGCGAAGATGGAACAGCCTATCCAGCAAGCAGCGGTGTAAAACCCAACAGTCTTGATAGTCGTGGATATCCCAAAGCTTGAATACCGCGCGAGCAGTTGTATCCGCCCGCGCGAGAAAATTTCGAATTACAGTGTCTTGTGGTGCAGAAGAGTTACGCGCGAATTCGAACAGCGCGATCCCCACCGCTACATGAATGGCTTCCATGGCCTCAGTGTATGCTTCTACAGGCTCGTGAGTTTCCGGTTCAAATTTTGGCATGGCATGTTATTTTCCTAATCTTCTGTCTAATGCCTGAGCGTCAGTGCGCTTAGCTTAGGGGGACATACTTTGCCAGTAACAAAGTTCCTGGCTATCAAATCGCACATATAGCGATTTATTCGATTTACGCTTTCTTGCTACGATCTCTCTCAACGGCAGCAAGAATTCCAGCCCGTGTACAAATTGCTGAAAGAGCATCCTCGGAAGTTGCGTATTGTTGGATAAAATTCTGAAGCCCGGAAATAGTAACTATTTCGACATGAGAAACCAAAATGTACTCGGGACTTATGGAGTTCATCCTGTATTGCTTGTTCACAAAACAAGAACAACGGTTGGTCTGAACCGGTTCACTAGCCTGATCGCCCGATTCACTGTAATTTACAACCCAAAGACGATCATCCGGAATGACAACAAACGGAATAATTGCTGATATGTACGCATCTTCTGGATCGTCTTCATCGCCATCCCAGTACATGCTATCAACAAGATCCTGAGCAGAAGCCAAGCACTGACCCCATTTCTCAAAGAGTTCCGAATCATTTGCGGAAATATTGCCTGCCAGATCACGGCCAACCTGTGCGGTGCTCTTACCTACCGGATCGTTCTCTTGATAAATAGTGTGTTCCTTGAAAATACTAAGAACATTCGCTCTAGACCTTTCTATATGGAGCAGCATACCAGGAGTTCGATCAAGTTCACGCACCATTGCAATCTGGTGATAGCTTTCCTCATGTTGGCGCGGAACACAGGATACTAGGATTGGAAAATTTTCTTTAATGTTCTTGCACTCTATGGCCATCCGCAGACGCAACTGGCCAAATGTGGCTGTTGCCCTGATGTCGAATTCTCGTGACTTCTTTGTGACCGGATCCTCGTAGTGGCCTCCGTGATCATAACCGATTCCCAAGTCACGCAGCATTTTCAGAACAGACAACTCAAAGCCGAAATCCGAAACTTCCGTGAGATATTCGGCAAGTGTTGATTTACCAACCGCATCAGGTCTTAGCTTGGCCATGCAGCACCTCTTCTCTCGAGTAAACCTAACGAAGCAGTAGAAAAGCTCACTTACCAACTAGCTATACCACCTACTGCCTTTTTTTGCCGACCATAAAATTGATCGATTTCCTGATAATGCTACTTCCACATTGACCCATTCCGATGTACTGCATACTCAAACGTACCGAGTTGGGGCTGGCCATACGCCATCCATGGCGTATTGATCAAGAGGCTTAATGCGCTGTATGGGAATCAATCCTAACTTTCTTCTAACACCACATAAAACATAGGAACATACAGGAGCTTCTAAAAGGTGCAGCACAAAGATCAGTGATAACTATTCTATTACCTGCATTTTCTTATTACGCGGCGATGCTTTTATGTTTCGATAGGCTTGATCTAGCTTTAGTGCAAGTCCCTCTCTATTATTACCACCTTCACGGATAAGCTTAGGCGCCCATTCAAGGTAGTCTCTAAGCTCTCGAAAAGCTTCATCGGAAACAGATTTCTCGTCTACGTAAAATTGAGAAACTTCAATCATCCTATTAAAATTTATACTCCTAATATCGCCTCCATTAACAGCATTTATAATTGCACGACCAGCAACTTCATACATAGAACTATTAACCGACTCATCCCAAATGGTGTCAACAACTTTAATATTCAAATCTTTAAATTTTTGCCACTTTTCTTTTTTTGATATTTTTATCAACTTTGATGAATGCTCATAACAAGCAACAAGATAACGAATTTTATTATCATAATTTTCAGTGCTAATTGCTAAATCGTAACTAGCATATGCATACCTCTCCCCCCATTGAACATCAAATCTACCTATACTTCTAAGAGCATTATCACAAACCTCTAATATTGCACTACCACTTCCATAATTGACTTCCGTTTGATACCACATCTCAAAAAATGCTGGCTTTCTTTGGCCTTTAATAAATGCTTCTGAGAAGGATTTTCTGGCAACACCATCACTAACGCCTGGGTCTTCATAGTCTGTTTTCGCTAGAATAAAAAAGAGATCGCTATTCTCTTTATACCTTGGTTTTTTTATAAGGGAATGCACAGTATTTCTTGAGTCATCAAATCTTTTTTCATTTAAAAGTGAATTACACTGCCTAACGGCTGCACCAACCTCTGGAATATGTACTTGCGAATTCGCTTCCAAACCCTCACAAATCTCTCTAATTCTGCTTATGTACTGATCAGAATTAGGCACAATATCACTCGCTATTGAAAGAACTAGCTTACTTATTGATGAAGTACTTTCGAACCTTGGCTCTTCTTCGATAAACTCAACACTACTGATGAGAAAAAGATTTCCAAGCTGTTCAATTGATGCACTAATTTCAGAATTTTCCAAATCTGTATATTGATGCAATTCACTTCGAGACAAAGAACCAACATAACTAATCGTTAATAGTATTTTTGTTGCTTCAGCAGACAGTTCCGAAACTTCTTTTCTTAATGCTGCCTCTCGTACTGTATCACCACTTTTCCCAGACCAATCCACAATAGCATTTTCTACCGAAAGTCCTAGCTTACACAACCGAAGTATTGATTCCGTAAATAATGGAGAGCCTTCAGATGCTATATTTAATTTTTCTATTTTTTTCTCATTATATTTTTGCAAGCCAATAGAATCACATATAGCATCAACTAAATCTCTGTACTCTTCACCTTTCAAGCCTGGAACTAATATAGAAGAGTCATTTGAGTAAATATTGTTAGCTCGCGTTGTCATCAATACCCTAGATGACGTATTTGATATTGAACGAGCAATCTCCATAATACGCTTTTGTTCTTCAGGAGAATTTGAATCAATATCATCGATTACAATTAACGATGGGGTCAAATTCAAACCATCTCTGGCAGCCCTTTGCAACTGCTGCAAAGTAAATTCTCTCACCTCTTCTGGCAAAGATCCTGTTCTCAAACATACCTCTCTGAGAAGTGATTCAAGATCATTATAGTGCGTCTCAGGAGTTCCCACGAATTCGTTATAAACCGCCTTAAACTGCTTTTTTTTTGCGGTTAACCACATTACTTGCTCAAACAGTTCTGTTCCAGAATTAATTATTAACTGACAAAACTCATAAGCAATTGATGTTTTACCTTTACCACCATCCGCTGCTAAAACCTTTGTATATTGGAAATCATCTGAAAGCCAAGACCATAATTCCTGGAGTATTTCAAACCTCCCAATAAACTCTGGACATATAAAATTTTTATCAGGCAAATTATGTTCAATAATATTCTTTCTTTTTTGCTTACCCCCACCTTCTTCAAAATTAAAATCCCTATCGGACACAAGGAACTCGAAGTCAGATTGAGCAACAACTTGTTTACACTCATCAAGCTTTCTAATATAAACAGCATCTTTTGCAAAAATCAATTTTCCATTTGAGTTAGCACCATCAGCTATCGCTGCAATTGAATGCGTTCTTTTATCTCTTTTGGGAATGTGAAGCAAGCCAACTAGAAAATCGCTTCCTCCGGTCGAAATTAGAACCTCTTCATATGTAAGGTCTAATCTTTGATTGAAGTATCGATCAAATTGCCCTCTAAGCTTCTGCTGATCAATAAGCTTTTTATCAACGCCACAAAGAATAAAAGAGGTATCTTTTTCAACTTCATCCACACCAAAAATAATGTACCCGCCAAAAGTATTATGAAAACTAATTATCGCCTTTAATGTTTTTAAGATCGCATCTTTACTGTTCTCAAAAGTTCTCTTATAATCCCAAAGCTCACACTCTTTCGAAATTAAAACCCCATCTTTCCTTACCAGACTCTCAACAACAGATTTAGAAACATCACCCCTCTGTATTGACTCGTATATTTCTTTTTTAACTTTAATAATATCCATAAAGTCCTTCTATATTAATTTATACAAACCTTCGACCGCAACCCCAAATCACTCAGCTTTGCAATAAAGGCGTAGATAGGGTGTTGTGTGGAACATCTATAATTACGTGACTTATCGTTTTTTTTGGTCGGCATTATGCTCAATTGTTGGAATATGCAAAACATACACTCCCGCTCGTTTTACTTATTTAGTCATACTCTATTCATAAAATTGGCTTAGGTCACGCGACTTTGCAAAAAAATTGCTCTGAAATAGGCTTTGGGCAGCTGCGCTGCCTTAGCGGGTGCCCTTTGGCTCGTTCCTCGCCAAGCGTTACGCCGCGCTATAAATATGTAATCGTTTGATTTTAATATTTTTTTAGTGCGTGGTAAGTGTAACGCACCCACTATAGTGGCCTAGCACTCTATTGGGCTGGATTATTTATGTGGCTAGATCTTCGCGAGCTGAAGCTCCCTCCTACAACACCGGTTCAACACCACTGATGCAGTAGCTGGGTTGTGGGGGTCGCTTTGGATTTATGCTTTGAGGGCGCTGAGGAGGGTTTCGACGACTTGAGTAGTAGCCGTGCACCACAGCCTGGGCGTTGGCATCATCTGCTTTAAGCGGATTAATAATATCTTAGCTGTGCAGGGTGATGTAGGGCTAACCCAGCGCAGCACCGTCAAGCTTGAGGTCTTTATGTGATTGGGCGCAGTCACGCAGATAGAGATTAATCAAGCTCTGATACGGAAGGTCTTTTTCTTCCGCCAAATCCTTAAAATACGCAATGGTATCTTCATCCAGCCGAATCGTGACCTGCTTTTTTAGCTTCTTGGCGTATGGGTTTTTGACTGACTCTGAAAAATCGTAATGGTCACGCATGTCTATAGCCTTCGTAAGTTTTTCGCTCTCGTTTATCCGTCTTGCGCGCTGAGATAATTCGGATTGTTTCGCCACCATAGGGTTCATCGTGCTCTATGGGTTGCCTTTTGGCTCGTTCCTCCCCAGTGTTACGCCGCGCTATAGGTATTGTGGCAAGGTTATTTTAGAAATATTTATCTAAGATGTGCCCTTTTACAACATTAGAGTTAGCAGGCCGTATTTAGTATTGGTGGGTACGCAGGTTTCGGGGCTGTATCAGGGCAGCTGACGCTTCCTTCGCGGGTGCCTTTTGGCTCGTTCCTCGCCAAGCGTTACGCCGCGCTACAAGTGTGCAATCGTTTGATTTTAAGGGGTTTGTAGTGCGTGGTAAGTGAAGTACATTCGCAATAGTGGCCTGGCACTATATTGGGCTGGATTATTTATGTGGCGGGGGCATCGCGCGCTGAAGCGCCCTCCCACAATACCGATGCAACAGCACTAATGCTGTGGTTGGGTTTGTGGGAGGCGCCTTGGATTTAAGCTTTTAGGACGTAACGTAGAGTTTCAACCACTTGGTCTGTAGTGGTACACCAAGCTTGGGCACCAGCATCGACTTCTTTCAGCGGGTGGACGATGTCTTCGCTGTGCAGTGTGATGTAGGGCTTGGCGAGGGCGGCGCAGTAGCCTGCGTCGAAGGCGGCGTTCCACTGTTTGTACTGGTCGCCGAAGCGTACAACGACCAGATCCGCCTGCTCGATCATCGTGCGGGTGCGGATGGCGTTGACCTTGGATGACTGGTGGTCGCGCCAGAAGCCATTTTCCGGTTTGCCCAGGTGGTCGCCGGCGGCGTCAGAGGCGGCGTGGTCGGTGACTGGGGCGGTAAACACGATATCCAGGCCCGCAGCCTCGGCGCCGCGCTGGATTTCTTCGCGCCAATCGGTGTGGATCTCGCCGGATAGGTAAACGTAAAAGCTCATGGCTATTCCTCAATATACTAGTTGGTCAGTAGCGCCATTTTATGGAAAATCATTCCATATTAATACCAGCACTATAGCGGAGGCTATCTGGCCAGCAGATAAATATCCATTATCCAGCCGTGGGTGTCGCGTAGCTCCGCTCGGCGCTGGATGATCTGGTCGCCGACGTCGCTTAGCCGGCCTTTGATCAGGCACTGTTTCTCCATGCCCAGGTAGGCGCCCCACCATATGTAGGTGTCATCTTGCGGCAGCGTGGTAAAGGCCCCGCCGCTATCCAGCATTACGGCGACGGTGGCGGCATCGCTTGGCCAGCCGCGCTCGCGGAGGCGACGGCCGGTGGTAATTTGCACTGGCTCGGCGAGAGCGTTGAGGGGGATTTTATGTTCGGCGGTGAGCACTTGCAGGCTGGTGATGCCTGGCACCACCTCTACATCAGCCTGCTTACCCGCGGCGCTTAGGCGCTGGGTAATGCGCAGGCTGCTGTCGTAAAGCGAGGGGTCGCCCCACACCAGCATCCCTACCCGCCCGCCGCTGGGGAGATGTTCATCCATCAACTGCGCCCAGACGTTGGCGATGGCAGCGTGCCAGTCGTCCACCGCGCCCAGGTAGTCATCACGGCCATCACGACTAGGCAGATCGAACTCGACGATCTTAGTGCTTACCGGCGCTTCCAGCAGCCGTTCGCAAAGCAACCGGCGCAGGTCGATAAGATCCGACTTGGCCTCGCCCTTGCGGGGCAGCAGGATCAGGTCGGCGCTGTTGAGGGCGCGCACGGCGGCCAGGGTGACGTGATCTAGGTTGCCGGTGCCGATGCCTACTAGCGAGAGCGTGATCATGATTCGCGCTCTTGGTCTTGGCTTGCCGTGGCAAAAGGCGAATCCGCCGATTGAGGGCGAAAGCGGCGGTCGTAGCCTACGGCGTAGAGGCTGCTCTCCTGGAAATCGTCACTTTCGAGCACCGGCCCCACCAGAATTAGCGCGGTGCGCTGCATGGTGTCATCGATCAGCGCTTCTATGGTGGCTAGCCGCCCTCGCACTACCCGCTCGTCGGGCCAGCTTGCCCGCCACACAATCGCTACCGGGCACTGCTCGCCGTAGTAAGGCGTCAGGCTCTCTACCACCTGGGAAAGATTATGGATGGAGAGATGAATGGCAAGCGTGGCGCCGGTGCGGGCGAAATTGGCCAGCGTCTCGTCGCTGGGCATGGCGCTGGCCCGGCCCGGCGTGCGGGTGAGCACTACCGACTGGGCGACACCGGGCAGCGTCAGCTCCTGGCCCAAGGTTGCCGAAGCAGCCGCGAAGGCTGGTACGCCGGGGGTAATGCTGTAGGGGATATCCAGCTCGCGCAGGCGGCGCAGCTGCTCGCCCATGGCCGACCACACCGATAGATCCCCCGAATGCAGCCGGGCGATATCCTGGCCTGAGGCGTGGGCGCGGCTGATCTCCTGCATGATGTCATCCAGCGAGAACGGCGCGGTGTTGATCACCCGCGCCCCAGCCGGGCAGTGTTCGAGGATTTGCTCCGGCACTAATGAGCCCGCGTACAGGCACACCGGGCAGGCGGCGATCAGGTCGCGCCCGCGTAGTGTGAGCAGATCCGGCGCGCCGGGGCCGGCGCCAATGAAGTGTACGGTCATTCTGTGATTCCTTCTGGTACTTCTGACAACGCCAGGGCGGCGGTGGTCTGCCTATCCGCTGAAATTATCCGTGGCCCTAGAAGCGTTGCCCCCGGGCCCGCAGCTAATAGCGCCACGGCCTCGGCCACGCTACCCGTGCCTCGCGCCTGCAAGCTTTGTGCTGAATGAGTCAGCGTTGTCACCGTGGGCAGCTCGGCGTCCGCTACGGCGATAACCTCGATGCTTCGCAGTCGGCCCAGCTCTTCGACTAACGGCAGCATTGAATGAGCCGCCGCCAGCTTATCGATTGCCCCGTACTGGTCGGCAAGTTGATCAAGCGCCTGACCGAGCGAAGCAAGCGTGGCCTCGCTACGAAAGCCAAATCCCGCTATTCTCAACGCCAATTGCTTCACCGAACGCCCCGCCACTGAACGATCGGGTAGCTGGCCTTCCAGCCCCGCCGGGTGCCGATGGGGGCGGCGTTAGCAAGTTCGAGGCGCAGGAGTTCGCCGCCTACTCTGTGCTGCCAATGCGCCAACAGCGCTTCGGATTCCAGGGTGACGGCATTGGCGACGACGCGCACGCCCTCGGGCAATCGCTGCCATAAGTCGTCTAACAGCGCTTGGGATAACCCGCCGCCGATAAATACCGCATCCGGCAGAGGTGTATCGTTCAGCACCTCCGGCGCTCTGCCCTGTTTGACCTCAAGCCAGTCAACGCCCAGGTTCTCTGAATTGCTGCGCGCCCGCGCTGCCCGTTCCGCGTTTTGCTCAAAGCCCACCGCCTGATTATCCGGGTGAGCGAGCAGCCACTCAATAGCGATAGAGCCTGAACCGGTGCCGATATCCCATAGCCGCTCGCCGGGCATGGGGGCCAGCGCCGCCAGGGTTATGGCGCGAATGGTCTGTTTGGTGATCTGGCCGTCGTGGTCAAAAAAAGGATCCGGTAGGCCAGGCGTCAACGGCAAGGCCGGGCCGTTACCGGCGACTTCCAGCCCTACCGCCACCGGATGGGCGATATCCTGTGGCAAGCTGGCGTCGACACGGCAATGGCGAATGCGCTCGTTATCGCCGCCCAAGGCTTCCAGCACCGCTAGCTGGGAATCCCCAAAGCCGAGCCCGCTTACCAGGGAAGCGAGCTCAGCCACCGCTTCGCCGTCTCTTACCAGCACCAGCAACCGCCTACCGGTATGCAGGTAAGGTCGAATGCGGGTCAGCGGTTTAGCGTGCAGGCCCAGGCAGGTGCAGCGCTCCAGCGGCCAACCCAAGCGCCCAGCCGCCAGACTGAAGGTGGAAGGCGCTGGCAAAGCCAGCCACTCGCTAGCGCTAAGATGCTGCGCTAATGTTGTGCCCGCCCCAAACCAGAACGGGTCGTTCGAGACCAGCATGACCACCCGGCGGCCGCGCTGATTGAGCAGTTCAGAAATGCCATCGGCAAAGGGCACCGGCCACTCAATCACCTCGGCGTTTAGAGACGGCAAAAGGCGCAGGTGGCGGCGCGCGCCGAATACCACCTCGGCACTTTCCAGTGCGGCGCGGCTTGCCGCCGTTAGTCCCTGTGTGCCACCCTCCCCCCAGCCTAAAAAGGTCAGCCAGGGAGCCTGACCTACTGGAGCGTGAGAAATTTCAACCATGATCAAGATCCTAATTCTCGGGGGAACCTCAGAGGCCAGCGCCCTGGCCAGTGCGGTTGCCAAGCGCGGGCTTCCCGCCATTTTCAGCTATGCGGGTCGTGTTGCCACGCCTAAACCTCAGCCGCTGCCGACCCGCATTGGCGGTTTTGGCGGCATTAGCGGCCTTGCCGCCTTTGTGGCCCAGGAGCGCATCACCCATATCGTCGATGCCACCCATCCTTTTGCCGCGCAGATGAGCAGCAACGTGTTAGCCGCGGCGGCGCAGTTCGGCGTAAAGGCCATTGCCCTCACCCGGCCTGCCTGGCGACCTGTTAACGGTGACCAGTGGCAAAGCGTGGCAAATATCGATGAAGCCGTCAGCGCCCTGGCTGGCCCGCCCCAGCGCGTGCTGCTTGCTATCGGCCGCATGCACCTAGCTGCCTTTGCCGCCCAGCCCCAGCACCATTACGTGCTGCGCTTGGTTGACCCGCCTACCAGCCCGTTGCCGCTAGCCGATGTTAGCACCGTGATTGATAGAGGCCCGTTTACGCTGGAAGGCGATCTCGCCCTGCTTGAAACCCAGGGAATCCAGCGCATCGTGTGTAAAAATTCCGGCGGCGAAGGAGCGGCGTCCAAACTGACCGCTGCTCGCATGCTCGGCTTACCCATTGTGATGATCGAACGGCCAGCACTGCCATCCCGCCACGAAGTTCATTGCATCGATGACGTGTCTATCTGGCTCAGCGACCACGTTTAATCAGCCGAGCGCGGCGTATAAACCAGCGGCGATCCACTGCGGTCAATCAGTCGTGTCTGCTGTGAGCCGACGATCACCAGCGTGCGCATATCGGCCATGTCCGGCGTCGCCTCGCCTAGGGTGGTGACGCGAATCGATTCTTCCGGCGTGGAAACCGCCCGAGCGAAGATGATCAGCCTATCCGACCCGCAGGCTTCCCGCAGTACGTCCAGCGTGCGCTCGAAGCCCGCCGGGCGCGCCTTGGAGCGCGGGTTGTAGAACGCCATGGCGAAGTCGGCCTCGGCGGCCAGGCGCAGGCGCTTTTCGATCAGTGCCCAGGGCTTGAGATTGTCGGAAAGATTAATGCAGCAGAAGTCGTGCCCCAGCGGCGCGCCGACGCTGGCGCTGGCGGCCAGCATGGCGGAAATGCCTGGCAGCACCTGAATATCCAGCGTGCGCCACTTGGCATCGCCCGCTTCCAAGGCCTCAAACACTGCAGCGGCCATGGCAAACACGCCGGGGTCGCCGGAAGAGACCACCACAACCTTATGGCCCTCAAGCGCCAGCTGTAGGGCCTGCTCCGCCCGGCGGATCTCTTCGCGGTTGTCCGAGCCGTGGCGGACTAATCCAGAGCGCGGCGCCACCCGGTTAACGTAGGGCACATAGCCCACCACATCGGTGGCGTCCTGAAGCGCAGCAGTTACCTCGGGGGTGACCATGGCCTCAGAGCCCGGCCCCAGGCCTACGATTTTTAGCCAGCCGCTCATGGCCGCCTCCCGTTGCCATGGATCAGCACAATTGAAAAGTACGGCACGCTTTCGCCAACCTCACTTAATGGAAGCACTCTTTGTTGCGACATGGCGGCGTACTCGATCAGCCAGGCTTCGCCTTCGCGGCCAGCGTGAACCAGGGCCCGACGCAGCTTGGCCAGGTTGCGGCCAATTTTCATCACCACCAGCGCGTCGGTTTGGGCGATGCGCTCGGCCAACGCGTCTTCGGGTAGCGTGGCCATGAGCACGGTCAGGATGTCATCGCCCCAGGTAATGGGCTGGTCGGTGGCCGTCCACGCCGCCGACATACCGGTAATCCCCGGCACCACCGAGACGGGCACGCGGTTCAACAGCCGCGTGTAGAGATGCATGAAGGAGCCGTAGAAGAACGGGTCGCCTTCACACAGCACTACCACATCGCACCCGGCCTCCGCCATCTCGATGAGCTGGGCCACACTGCGTTCGTAAAAAGCCGCCAGCAGCTCATTGTAGCGCGGGTCGTCGAAGGGAATTTCCGTGGTGACCGGGTATTCCATGGGCAGCTCGATTGCGCCGGGGGGGATCATGCCCTCCACGATGGTCCGCGCATGGCCGCAGCGGCCCTTTTTACGAAAATACGCCACGTGGGTCGCCCCGCGTATCAGGCGGTCGGCGCGCACGCTCATCAAGTCCTGGCTGCCTGGCCCCAGGCCAACGCCATATACCGTTCCCTGGGTCATTCGATGCGATCCGCCATGGCGTTGATAGCTGCTACCGTGACGGCGCTGCCACCCAAACGCCCGCGGACGATACAGCTGGGCAGAGCCGGGTTAGCCAACAGCGCTTCCTTGGATTCCGCCGCGCCGACAAAACCTACCGGGCAGCCGATAATCGCTGCCGGGCGCGGGCACGCCGGGTCTTCGAGCATATTGAGCAGATGAAACAGCGCGGTGGGCGCGTTGCCAATGGCGACCACGGCGCCTTCCAGGTGCGGCCGCCACAGTTCCAGCGCCGCCGCCGAGCGGGTATTGGCCATTTCCTGGGCGAGGCCGGGGGTGCGTTCATCGTTGAGGGTGCAGATGACTGCATTATCCGCGGGCAGCCGCTTGCGGGTGATGCCTTCCGAGACCATGCGGGCATCGCAGATAATTGGAGCGCCCTGCTCTAACGCGGCGCGGGCCTTATTGACCACGTCGTTTTGAAAATGAATATGCGCGGCCAATTCCACCAGCCCGGCGGCGTGAATCATGCGCACCGCCACGGTTTCTTCTTCCACTGAAAAGCGGCCAAGCTCGGCTTCACTGCGAATAATCGCAAACGACTCCCGGTAAATCGCCGGGCCACTGGTTTCATACTTATAGGGCACCCAAACTCTCCAAATAAACTAATTCGCAGTTGCTGGTCTGCAAGGCCTCGGTGCCAGGACAGGTTTCCGCGAGGGCGCTGTTAACCCGTCCTTGGGCGCTACTTTTTCCATCCCTGGAAAAAGACCCTCGCTACAACCTGCCCTGGCACTCAGCTATCCAGCATATAAGCCACTATTTTTTTAATATCGATAAACCTAAGGGCTTTCGCTGAGCTTTCTTATAACATCCAACGCCTCACTCTCGGTGAGGCCTTTCTTAACCGGCGTGCTATCGGCACTGCCGTTAACAATAAGATTAAATCGGCCTGCCTCGCCGACCAGGCATACATCGGCCGCTGAACGGCGGGCACAGCCTTTGGCGCAGCCGGATATATGCACGGTTCCCTCCACCCCGCCGTTTAGCTTCTCGGCAAGCGGCTGGGTGGCGACATTCGCCTGTTCGCAATAGGGCGCGCCGGGGCAGGCATCCATCGCTAGCCGCGGGTCACTATTATGACGGATCAAGCCATCAACCGCGGGTAGTGTATCGCAATCCTTCAACAACAGGCGCCGCCAGGGCGTGACCTGCACGACGCGGGCACTCGTTTGGGAGACAGCCTCGCGAAGCGTTTCAGCCGCCACCCGGCCAAAAGGCAGGCCAACCACCATGCCCTCGCGATCTTCGCCCAGCGCCAGCTTCTCGCCGGGGGGCGCGGGGGCAGTATCAGTAGGCGCCCAATCGGGCAGCGGTGCTGTGTGCCGACGCATACGGCCTGACGCCCCGCCGCCGGTATCTACGAACCAGTTGGTAAGGCGTATCAGCTGCTCAACGGCGGCCTCGATATCGCGCACCGCCGTGCCTAGCGCGTAGCCATCGGCGCGTACCAGCAGGCCGCCCGCCATTGAGCGCTCGATGCGAAAATCAGCGGCGCTGTCGCCAAGCACCGGCGCGTTTCCCGCATCAATGGCGATACCGACCTTGCCGGGCATGGTGGCTAATTCGCTGCCCCGCGCCTGCAACAAGCAGGCAATGGTATGGGTGTCATCGCCCTTTTGCCAGGCGGGCGCCAGCATCAGCTGTGGCTGACGTTCTGCTTCCGAGTCATCGCTCACCAGTCGATGCTCGACCAGAAACGCCATCAGCGGCGGCCAGCTTTCGTCAGTCACCCCACGCAGCTGCAGGTTGGCCCGGCTGGTCAGCTCGATCAAACCGCTGCCGAAGATCTCGGAGGCGTCGCACAGTGCCAATACCTGTTCCCGCGATAGCTGGCCCAGCGGCGGGCGCACGCGCACCAGCAGGCCGTCGCCGGTGGTCATGGGTCGCCACGCGCCGGGGCACCAGCCTTTAATGCGCGGGCTGGGTGACATGACCATTGGTCTCTTTGGCTTCGTCCATTTCCAGCAGCAGATCCTGAAGCGCCTGGCCGTGCTTGCCGGGGGCTTGCCACATGCCCCGTTGGGCGGCTTCGAGTAATCGCTCGGCCATCTCTTCCAGGGCGGCCGGGTTGTGCTCGCGCAGGAACTGCTGATTGGCGGCGTCGAGCACCAGGGCGTCGCTCACCTGGGCGTACTGGTAGTCGGCAATCAGGTCGGTGGTGGCGTCGTAGGCAAACAGATAGTCCACCGTGGCGGCCATCTCAAAGGCGCCTTTGTAGCCGTGCTCGCGCATCGCGTTGATCCATTTGGGGTTCAACACGCGCGAGCGAATCACCTTCGCCAGCTCCTCTTTCAGGGTGCGAATCTTGGGCACCGCGGGATTGGCGTGGTCGGCGTGGTATATCTCCGGCGCCTTCCCGCTCAGCGAGCGGGTGGCGTTGGCCATGCCGCCCTGAAAGGCGTAGTAGCTGTTGGAATCGAGGATATCGTGCTCGCGGTTATCCTGGTTTTGCATCACCGCATCCAGGCCCTGGAGCTGCTGCTCGAATGCCGCCCGCGCGGCTGTGCCGGAGTCCTTGAACTGGCCGTAGGCGTAGGCGCCTGCATCCATGTAGGCCTCGGCCAAATCGTCGGCGCTGTCCCAGGCGCGGTTTTCAATCAACCGGTTTAAACCCGCGCCGTATTCGCCGGGCTTGCTGCCAAAGATGCGGTAGCTCGCCTCCTGGGCGGCCATCTCGGGGCTTAGCCCTTGGTCTTCCAGTTCTCGCTGGCGGGAAAGCACCGCCTCGCGGATGGTGTTGCTGTTGCCCGGCTCTTCATAGCGCGCCACCGCCTGCACGGCGGCGTCAAACAGCCGAATCACGTTGGGGAAGGCATCGCGGAAGAACCCGGATACACGCAGCGTTACGTCGACCCGTGGGCGATTGAGCAGCATCGAGGGGATCACTTCAAAGTCGCTCACCCGTTGGGAACCCAGCGACCAGATGGGCCGCACGCCCATCAGCGCGAAGGCCTGGGCGATGTCATCGCCGCCGGTGCGCATGGTGGCGGTGCCCCAGATGGATAGCCCCAGCCGCCGCGGGTAGTCGCCGTGATCCTGCAGGTAGCGTTCGACAAACGCCTGGGCGGATTTTTCGCCTAGCGTCCAGGCGGCGGGCGATGGAATCGAGCGGTTATCGACGCTGAAAAAGTTACGTCCAGTGGGTAGCGTATCCAGCCGCCCACGGCTGGGGGCGCCGCTGGGCCCGGCGGGCACGAAGATACCTTCCAGGCCGTCGAGCAGCGATTGTATCTCCATCTTCACCCCGCGCTGCATGGTGACCCATAGCTGGTCGCGGGCGTAGCGCAGCTGCGCTGCCGTATCGGGGTAGTCCTGGGCCAGATCATCCAGGCAGCCGTCTGCCAATACGTAATCGGCCACCCAGCGCTCGGCCAGCAGTTCCAGCCGCTCGCGGGCGTCCGCCCCGGTGCGCCAGGAGGTATCGAGCTGCTGACTTAAAATAGCCGGTTCGGGCCCCTGCCAGGGCTCGTTGGCCGCGGCTAGCGGGTCAAAATCCAAGCCTAAATCGCTGGCCAGGTTGTGCAGCAGGCCGCGGCTTGCCACCGTTTCGCCACGGGGTAGCCGCAACAGCGCCACCAAGGTGCCCGCCCGCTTCTCTTCCGGCGGCAGCGTGCCGAGTATGTGCAGGCCGTGACGGATTTGCGATTCCTTGATATCGCACAGAAAGGTATCCAGCGCATTGAGAATCTCGGCCTCACATTCACCGCTCGCCACGTGGGCCAGTTCCTGGTCGATACCGGTATCACGCAGGTGGGCGAGGATCTGGCTGCGAATCAGCGCTTCCCGGCGGGGATCCATATCCAGCGCTTGGTAATACTCATCACATAGCGCTTCAAGCTCGGCCATGGGGCCGTAAAGTTCGGCCCGGGCCAGGGGCGGCATTAGGTGGTCGATAATCACCGCCTGGCTGCGTCGCTTGGCCTGGGCGCCCTCGCCGGGGTCGTTGACGATGAACGGATAAAAATGCGGCAGCGGCCCCAAAGCAATATCAGGCCAGCAGTCGGCGCTCAAGGCGATGCTTTTGCCCGGCAGCCACTCCAGGTTGCCGTGTTTGCCGACGTGGATGACCGCATCGACCTGGTAGTGCGCGCGCAGCCAAAAATAAAACGCCAGGTAGCTGTGCGGCGGCGCCAGCTCCATATCGTGGTAGGACTGGGTGAGGTCGTCGATAAAGTCTCGCTCCGGCTGGATACCCACGAAGGTCTCACCCAGACGAATACCGGCGATCATCAAGCGTCCCTGGCGGCACTTGGGGTCTTCGTGAGGCGCGCCCCAGCGCGTCCATACGGTTTCCTGAAGCTCGGTGGGCAGGGTTTGAAACCAGGCCAAGTAGTCGTCAACGCTGATGCTCTGCCAGCAGGCGCGCTGGTCAAGGCTTCCGTGATCGTTGGTCACCGCGCCCTGAAGCTGGCGGATCAATTCATCGCCATTTTCCGGCAGCTCGCTGAGCGGGTAACCCGCCTCCTTGAGGGCGTTTAGAATCTGCAGCGTCGACGCAGGGGTATCCAGCCCGACCCCGTTACCGATCCGGCCATCGCGATTGGGGTAGTTGGCCATGATCAGCGCAACACGCTTCTGCCCGTTGGGGGTCAGCCGCAGCGAACAAATGCGCCTCGCCAGCTCGGCCACAAAGGCGGCCCGCTCCGGGTGGATGACGTGGTGGGTCACCGCCAGCTGGCAGCGCGGGTTGTAGTGGGCTTCGGCTTTAAAGCCCACCGCCCGGGTGATGATGCGGCCATCCATCTCGGGGAGCACCACCTGCATGGCCACATCGCGGCTATGCAACCCGGCGGCCATGCCCTGCCAGTCTTCACTAGTGCTGCTGGCAAGTATCGCCTGGAGCACTACCGGACGCCCCACAAAAAAGTTGTCAGGTAACTCTTCCCCCAGAGCATCCAGCCCGTCGGCGTTGCGGTTGACCGCAAAGCTGGTGGTATTGATCACCAGCATCGCGCCGGTCTGCTCAATCAGGTGATTGATAAAGTCGATGCACGGCCCTTCTTTCAGGGACGCCACGGCCACCGCCAACGGCTCCAGCCCCTGGTCTTTAAGCGCCGCCAGCAAGCCGTCGGGTACGGCCGTGTTCGCCCCCTGCAAATGGCTGCGATAAAACAGCAGCAGGCACACCGGCCGCCCGGGCACCTGGCGATCGCGCCACTCGCTGAGGCTGGACGCCTGCTGCTCCTGGGACGCATAAATCACTGCGGGCGGAATGACCTTGGGCTCCTGCCAGTCGCCCAGCGGCTTGTCCATGTACTCATTGGCGACAAAGCGCAGCAGCTGCTCGGCGTTATCGGTACCGCCCTCTCGCAGGTAGCGCCACACCCGGTACGCGTCATCGAAGGCGATGGTGGAGTCTTCCAGCAGCGCATCATCCGGGGCATCGCAGCCTGGCACCAGTATCAGCTGGCGCTCGGGTTTGGCCGCCGCCCAGGCCAGCAGGCGTTCGTGGCCGTACTGCCAGTAGGCCTTGCCACCCAGCAGCGAGACGATGACCAACTGAGCCTTTTCCAGCACCCGGTCTTCGTAGAGATCGTAGGCGGCCGGTTTTACCAGGTTCATCCAGTTGGCCAGTCGCACCGAGGAGTATGCCTCGCCCAGACGATCGACCGCCTGGGCCAGCGCCGAGAGATTGCTATCGGCGGCGGAGAGTATCACGACCTCGGCAGGGCTCTGTTGCAGGTCGATGATGCCTTCATCATCGACAAAGCCTCCGGGCTTGGCGGCAAATAAGTGCATTAACTGGCCGTGTGCGCCTGTTCAGGGTTCATTTCAGCAGCAGCAAGTTCGTCCTGCAGCAGTTGGCTATCCAGCGATTTGCCGATGATCACCAGTTGGGTCTGGCGCGTCTCGTCCTGGCTCCACAGCCGGTCGAAGTAGCCTTCCAGGCGCTCGCCCACCGCCTGGATGACCCGGCGCATGGGCTTCCCGGGAATCGCCGCAAAGCCTTTGGCGCGGTAGATCTCGTGACTTTTCAGCAGCTGTTGCAGCTTGTCTGCCAGGATGTCGCCATCGACTTCGCCCAGGGTGATCACGCAGGAATCAAAGTTATCGTGGGCGTGGTCGTGATGAGCGCCTTCGGCGTGGTGCTTGTCATGGTGATTGGTGATCAGGTCGATACTTGTTTCGCTGGCCGCGCCGATGCCCATCAGCGCTTCCAACTGGGTGGTGTCGGTGGTCAGGGTCTGGTCGATAAACAGCGTTTTCACCGACGCCGTCACCCGCGCCTGAATCACCGCTTCCACCTTTGTGCGCTCTTCCGGGCTGAGCAGGTCAGCCTTGCTGACCAGCACCAGATCCGCCGCGCTGAGCTGGTCATCGAGCAGCTCGCGCAGGCTGGGGTCGTGATCCAGGCTCTCGTCGGCGAGGCGCTGGGCGGCCACCTTATCCACGTCGCTGGCATAGCGGCCGGCGGCTACCGCGGGGCCGTCAATCACGGTAATAATCGCATCCACTGTGCAGTGCTGGCGGACGTCGGGCCAGTTGAACGCCTGCACCAGCGGCTTGGGCAGCGCCAGGCCGCTGGTTTCGATCAGGATGTGGTCGATATCGTCGCGGCGGGCGACCAGCTTTTTCATGACCGGCAGAAACTCTTCTTCCACCGTGCAGCAGATGCAGCCGTTGGCAAGCTCATAGATGCTGCCGTCCTCACCGTCTAGCTGCCCGCCTTCGCTCCCCTCTTCACAGCCCAGCGCACAGCTGCGCAGTAGGCTGGAGTCGATATCCTGTTCGCCAAACTCATTGACGATCACGGCGATCCGCTTGCCGGTCACCTGACGCAGAATATTGGCCAGCAGCGTGGTTTTGCCGCTGCCGAGAAAACCGGTCACGACCGTGGCAGGAATCTTATTCAGTTGCATGGGTAAATGCCTCGCTGTGTTGCGGTTCGCAGTACGCCGGGCTGGCAGAAAAGAGCCTTGCCACAGCGTCAGGATTATTAGGGAAAAACAGATGTAAATAGGTCGCCGTCAGACGCTTTTGACGGTAAATCGCCTCCCCCGGTGCGGGGTGCCGCTGGCGGCGGCCGTGGCCAATCGGCTCGAGGGTGCCTTCCGCCATGGAGCGGTGGTGCGCATGGCCACGAACCGGGCCTTCCGGCAGCTCGGCGGTTTGCATCCCCTGGCAGCCGCGGCGCCCGCGCATGGCGCCCTGCCCAGGCAGCAGGCCTAGCATGGTGTGGGTAATATCGTCGTAGTCGGTCAGGGTTTCCAGGCAGTACAGCAGCCCGCCACACTCGGCCAGAATGGGCTTGTCGGCGCTATAGAACGCCTCAATGGCCGAGCGCATGGCGCCGTTATCCGCCAGGGTTTGAGCGTGAAGCTCCGGGTAGCCACCTGGCAGCCATAGGGCGTCGCATTCGGGTAGGTGGCTATCCGTCAGCGGCGAAAAGAAGCGCAGCGTGGCGCCCATCTGCTCCAGCAAATCGAGGTTGGCCTGATAGACGAAGCTAAAGGCGGCGTCCCGGGCCACGCCAATGGTGTGGCCTTTGAGCAACGGCTTAACGGCCGCGAGCGGTTGCTGGGGGGCGGTAAAGATCACGGGTGAAAGCGCGGCGAGCGCGTCCAGCAGCCCGGCGGCTTCCAGCGCCTTGGCACCGGCTTCAAAGCGGGCTTCCAGATCCACGCGAATTTCCGCCGCCTGCACGAGGCCCAGGTGGCGCTCGGGGAGCGATAGCGCGGGGTCGCGGGGCATGGCGGCCAGCAGAGGAATCGTCGACGGCAGCGCCCCTTCGATCAGCTCGCGGTGGCGCTGCGAGCCGCAGGCGTTGGCGATCAGCCCGGCGATATGGATGTCATCGCGAAAGCCGACTAACCCCGAGACCAGCGCGGCGGCGGTCTGGGCCATGCCTTTTACGTCCATGACGATCGCCATGGGAATATCGAACAAGGCCGCCAGATCGGCGCTGGAGGGCTCGCCGTCGAACAGACCCATGGCGCCTTCGACTAAAATTAAATCCGCTTCGCAGGCAGCGTCATAAAAGCGCTGGCGGCAGTAGGCCTCGCCTGCCATCCATAGATCCAGCTGATCCACCGGCTGGCCGGAGGCCTGAGCAAGAATCTGCGGGTCAAGGTAATCCGGGCCGGTCTTGAACACCCGCACCACCTTGCCCTGGTTGCGCAGCAGGCGCGCCAGGCCCGCCGTGACGGTGGTTTTGCCCTGGCCTGAGGCCGGGGCGGCGATAAACAGCGCGGGGCAGCGAGCGGTTGGCGTCGTCATCAGTATTCGATCCCCGCCTGGGCTTTGACGCCGCCGCGAAAAGCGTGGCGCTCGTCCTGGACAACGCTGATGGTATCGGCGATTTCCTGCAGCGGCGTGGCCATGGTGCGGCCGGTAATGATGACGTTCTGGTGCGCCGGGCGGCGCTTAAGCGCTTCCACCACCGGCTCGGGGTCGAGATAGCCGTACTTGAACATATAGCTCATCTCGTCCAGCACGATCATGTGATAGGCGGGGTTCTCAAGCAGCCCTTTGGCGACGGCCCAGGCGGCTTGAGCAGCCTCGATATCTCGCTCGCGGTTCTGGGTTTCCCAGGTAAAACCGTGGCCCATAATGTGCCAGTCAAGCTTGGGATGATCACGAAAGAACAGATACTCGCCGGTTTCGCGACGGCCTTTGATGAACTGGATCACCGCGCACTGCTGGCCGTGCCCCAGTGAGCGCGCCATGGTGCCGAAGGCGGAGCTGCTTTTGCCCTTGCCGTTGCCTTTGAGCAGAATCAGCACGCCGCGCTCTTCCGTCGCCTTGCTGATGCGCTCGTCGACCACGTCTTTTTTACGCTGCATGCGATCTAAATGGCTTGCGTCGCTCATGAGAGGTTCCCAGGTTGATGTGCAGAGACGGTAGGCGCCATAGAGGGTTTGCCAAACGAGGCCGGCCAGTAGCGCGCGCCCAGCTGCTGGGCGATTCGCGCGCCCTGCCCGCGCTTGACTCTGGACTGTTCGGTATCGATCAGCAGGCAGTCCTCCAGCGGGGCGAGATCGTCAACGGTTTCCCGGGTGCGGCCATCGGTGATCAGATAGGTGCGCACCTTCAGGCCGGGCTCGCGGCGCTGCCACTGGCGGATCAGCCGCTTGGCTTCAATGATGGCTTCCCGCAGCGGGGTGCCGCCACCGCCTTTGGCCGCCTCAAGCGTGCCTCGGGCGTTCTTGGGCGCTCGGCGGCGAGAGAGTATCGGCACCACGCCGCCATTGCCAAACCCCAGCACCGCAACCTGCTCCCGCGCGGCGTAGGCTTGGCTAACCAGCGATTCGACCAGCCCCTTTGCCTGGCCCAGCAGGCGCTGACCCAGAGTGGAACCGGAGGTGTCCAGCAACACTAGGTGCGCTGTTGCCTGCCCCGCCCGGGCATTGCGCATTTTTAACTGCCGCCAGGGCCACTGGCCGCGATTGGCGATAACGGTCGCAAACCCATCCAGCCGGGAAGTCGTCACTTGGGATCGCCCCTGGCCCAACGCCCCCCCTTTTCCCGCGCTAGCGGTGGTATCGGTGCGGTTGGCCAGCTTAAAAAGATCTTCGCTATCGGGCAATTTCACCGCTGGCTGGCTAATCGCTTCCTGGGCTATGGGAGGCATTGCGCCCCACTGGCCCTGTTCAGCGCTCTGTTGGGATGAACCAGCGGTCGATGCGTTATTGCCCGACGACGAACCGCTCTCGTCTTTCGAAGGTGTTCCATTAGGTGGAGATGATGGCGGGCTCTGCTCAGGCGGCTGAGTACGCCGATGCGCCAGCACCCAGGGTTCAACGGTATCGATATCTTGCTGCTCCACGCTAGCCACGCCACGCCAGGCAGCATGGGCCTGGGCCGCACGGTGCCAGGTAACGTCTGCCCGAAGACCTTCAACGCCTGCGGCTTCGCAGCAGTTGGCAATCGTTCGATACACCCAGGTATCGGTGGTGATCTCTTTGAGCAAGCGTTGCGCTTTAGCAATGCGCCCGGCCAGAACGGCCTGGGCATCCTCAACGCGTTCGAGCGTGTCGGTGGGGTCGCGGTCAAAGGCTTCCCGTTGCTGCACAATGGCAATGCGCTCGTCGATGCTTATGGCTCCAGCCTGTTCAAGGCAGAGGCCAAAGCGGTCAAGCAACTGAGGGCGCAGTTCACCTTCATCCGGGTTCATGGTGCCAATCAGGCTAAAGCGTGCCGGGTGGGAGTGGCTAATGCCATCGCGCTCAACAATATTGGTACCGCTGGCGGCCACGTCCAGCAGCAAATCAACCAGGGTGTCCGACAGCAGATTGACTTCATCCACATAGAGCACCCCGCCGTCGGCTTTAGCAAGCAGTCCGGCATGAAAGGTAGCTTCACCATTGGCGAGTACCTTTTGCAGATCCAGACTGCCAACCAGCCTGTCTTCGCTGGCACCCAGCGGCAGAGTGACAAAAGGGGCATGCTTTCCTTCGCTATCGCTGGGCAGAATAGCGGCCAGCGCCCGAGCTAAGGTGGATTTAGCGCTGCCCCTTGGCCCACTAATCAACACCCCGCCGATGCGCGGGTTAATGGCGTTAAGGAGCAGCGCGGTTTTCAGCGACTCCTGGCCGACCACCGCCGCAAAGGGGAACTCACTCACCGGCACCTCCCGTGCTGGCCAAGTCCGTCAATCGATCAATCTTTTCCAACTGAAACTCTGCCAACTGATTTGACCACCGCCGATCTTGAATCTTATTCATGGTAACTAGCTGAATGATAATAAACTACTCATAAATAAGTGGGAACAGAAAAGGCGTTCAGTATAGAGTAAGGGGTAGCGGCGAGGCCAATTTGTTGCACTTGGGATACATTAGCGATAACTTATATCAGTTCAGAGAAGAAGGCAGTTGGACTTTTACACCCAATCAAAATACAATGTTATAACATTACACAAACTATAGGGTTTCATAAGATCCTTAAGGCTTTGTGTTGTTCGCTATCCCCCTGCCACCTAGAATGGCTAATGTCGGTGTTCCCCACGGAACTTAATAGAGAATCCGCCGCGGCTTGCCGCGAACCGGAACTGCCCCCGCAACTGTAGGCGGCGAGCGATGCTCTTTGATGCCACTGGGCACATTGTCTGGGAAGGCGAGCTAGCCATGACCCGTCAGTCAGGAGAACTGCCGACATATTACTTACATCGAGCGAAGTGGCTCGGTCAGTGTTTTCTGTCCGAATGCGGAGCTCATCATGCACGGGAGTGTACATGATGTTGAGATTGACCACGGCCATCGCCGCGAGCGCTGTTGGCCTTGCCCAGGCGGCTTACGCCTCCACCGACTACCCCCTTACGCTAACCAACTGCGGCGTAGAGATCAGCGTGGCGTCGCCCCCGGAGCGAACCGTAACGGTAGGCCAGTCAGCTACGGAGATTCTCTATTCGCTGGGGCTCGCTGATCGAGTGAATGGCACCTCGGTGTGGTTTACCCCTATTCTGCCCCAGTTTACTGAAGCCAATGAAGCGATCGAGCGGATCGCCAACGACGACCCGAGCTTTGAGAGCGTGGTCAATAAGCGGCCTGATCTGGTGGCCGTGCAGTACGAGTGGCACGTAGGGCACACCGGCAGTGTCGCCACCCGTGAGCAGTTTCATGAGCTGGGTATTAATACCTATATTATGCCCGCCGATTGCGACACCAAGGATAACTCTACCGGCGGCGATGGCACCCGCACCGCCGCCTTCTCGACCGATTCCATCTATAAAGGGATCACCGAGTTAGCCGAGATCTACGATGTTCAAAACGCTGGCGAGGCGCTGATAGCCGACCTTACCGCCCGCGAACAGCGCGCTATCGACTTGGCGAGCAGCCTTGATTTACCGGAAGACTTGTCGGCGGCATTTTGGTTCTCATCGACAGACCTGGGGGTTAGCCCATTTGTTGCGGGTCAGTTGGGCGCACCGGGCTATATGATGGACAAGCTCGGCATTCGTAATGTGATTGAGTCCGATGAGGAGTGGCCCACAGTGGGCTGGGAGAGCATCGCCAGGGCTGACCCCGATGTGCTTGTTATCGCCAGTATGGATCGCCGTCGCTTTCCTGCAGACGACATTGAAGCCAAGCGTGAGTTTCTCCGCAGTGACCCGGTCACCCGTGAAATGACGGCAGTTAAAAACAACCACATCGTCGAGATGGATGCCCATGCCATGAGCGCTACGATGCGCACTATTTACGGCCTTGAAACACTGGCCGAGGCGCTAGCGACAATGGCATTTGACGAATGAGCATCGCGTTAACGCGGCTATCTACGGCGGATTTTGGGCTGCGCTGGCTATGGATAACACCGCTGGTGCTTGTGACGGCACTGATCGCGGGTACCGCCATCGGCGAGACGCCGATTCCGGTGGACACCATTCTGAAAGTGCTCGCCAATCAGCTGTTGGGCGCCGATTACGCGGTCGATCGCATCGACGCGGGTATTATCTGGAACTACCGCCTCAGCCGTGCCGTGGTCGCCGCCTGTTGCGGCACCAGCTTGGCCCTGGCCGGGGTCGTGCTTCAAGCACTGCTGCGTAACCCACTGGCCGATCCTTACTTGATGGGCATTTCCGCCGGGGCTTCTACCGGGGCGGTGGCAGTAGCGGTCGCCGGACTGGGCGCAGGCGCCCTTTCGCTTTCTCTGGGTGCCTTTATCGGCGCCCTGCTCTCCTTTGGTATCGTGGTCATGCTCGCCCATGCAGCCAACAGCGGCGTCGGTGGCGGCCGCGGTGTTCAGGCCGCGGGGGCGATTATTCTGGCAGGCATTGCAGGCTCGCAGCTGTTCAATGCGCTGACCGCGTTTATCATCACCAAGTCAGCGAGCGCCGAGCAGGCGCGGGGCATCATGTTCTGGCTGATGGGCAATCTTTCCGGCGTGCGCTGGGCCGATGTGACCCTGGCGGTGCCTGCCGCGCTATTCGGACTGCTGGTTTGCCTGTGGCACCGGCGCTCCCTGGATGCGTTTACCTTCGGCGCCGACAGCGCCGCCTCCATGGGTATCGCGGTACGCCCGGTGCGCGGCATGCTGATTATCGCCATGGCGCTGGTCACGGCGGTGATGGTGTCTATCGTGGGAGCGATTGGCTTTGTCGGCCTGGTGATCCCCCATGCCATGCGTTTTATCGTGGGGAGCCGCCATACCCGCCTGGTGCCGGCTACGGCTCTGGCCGGCGCGGTGTTTTTGATCGGCTCGGATATTCTTTCCCGGGTGCTGGTCTCCGGCCAGGTGCTCCCCATCGGGGTGATTACCTCACTGATCGGCGCGCCCGCGTTTGCGCTGATTCTGGTCCGCGGCAAGAGGTCCTGATGCGATTAACGGCTGAACAGCTTGCGTGGTCGGTACACGGCACGCCACTGCTAACTGGCGTCAACCTCACCGTCGAGCCCGGCCAGACCTTTGGCCTGGTGGGGCCGAACGGCTCGGGGAAAACCTCCCTGCTGCGCCTGTTGGCGGGGTTGAACAAACCCAAGGCGGGCCGGGTGCTGGTTGACCACCAGCCAATGCACACGCTCAAGCAACGGGCGATCGCCCAGTCCATCGCCCTGGTGGAACAGCAGGCGGACACTACCGACCGCATTACCGTGCATCAAGTGGTCTCACTGGGCCGCACTCCCTTCCTTTCCGCGCTTCGCCCCTGGTCGAAGGAAGACGACGCCATCGTGGCGCAGGCGCTGCGCGACGTCGATATGGCGCATATGACGGACCGCCTTTGGCATACCCTCTCAGGCGGTGAGCGCCAGCGCGTGCATATTGCACGGGCGCTGGCACAGCAGCCTAAAATTCTGTTGCTGGATGAACCCACCAACCACCTGGACATTCGCCACCAGCTATCGATTCTCGAATTGGTTAGGCAACTGCCCATCACGGTGATTATCTCTCTGCACGATCTTAATCACGCCATGGAGTGTGACCGCATCGGCGTGATGGACGGCGGCCGCCTGATCGATAGCGGCCTCCCCCAAGACATACTCACGCCTAACAGGCTACAACAGACCTTTGGGGTATATGCCCATGTGATCGATGATCCTGTCGATGGCAAGCAAGTCATGCGTTTTCACAGTGCGATTTAGCTAGCTCCTAGTCTGCTAGGAAAAATGCCCGGTTACCGACAGCGCAAACTTTCGTGCCCCCCCGGCGCTACAGTGCCCATTCACCGGAAAAAATGCCAAACCACGCTGTGGTCCGTGCCCATACTCCACAGAAGTACAACGACGACAAGCAGCGCCTCCAGCACCAAAACACCGATACCCAGCGTCGTGGTCGACAGAATAAACCCCTGCTTATGACTGATTCCCAGAAAGCTGGGCGTTCCCTTGTAGAGCAGATAGGTGCTATAGAGCAGGCCGATCACCATCCCTAGCACACACAACCAGAAAACCGGATATAGCGCAAAAACGCCGCTGAGGAACATCGGGGTCGCAATATAACCTGCGAAGATAATACAGTCGCGGCGGCTAGGTCGATTCTCAATACGGCGGGCCATCCAATGGATCACACTCCCCACCACCCCCACAGCCATTAGCATCAGCGCATAAAAAGCCACGCCTAAGGCAATACCGTTGGCAAGGGAGACTTTATAGGTTTCCGAACCACCATAAGTCCAGCCTACCTGGGTGGTGCCTATCAGGGCACAGACAACAGGAACGGCAGCGAGTAACAGGACATGGTGAGCATAGAGATGACTGACAGACTCATGCTCCTCACTGATCTTATACCACTCCCGTTCAGGATGATGGAGAAGCCCCCAAACATGATTGACCATAACGACCTCCCGTTTTTGTGGACACGCTATTGTTAGGATCAGACGATGATCGATCGGATCAACAAGGTTCCGAATCATTTTTAGTGTAGAACACAAAATCATTTTCGGAGGTGAGGATTTTTCTTTGCTAAGGTGGGGTAGCTCATTCTATTCATTGGTGGAGTTCATATGCGTATTCTGTTCACCGGCGGCAGTGGCAAAGCTGGTCGCCATGCGACCGCTTATCTTCGCGATCAAGGCCACCGCGTCACCAATTTGGACTGGGTGGCATCTGATGTGCCCGGTATTACTACTCTGAAAACCGATCTGACCGATGCTGGGCAAGTGTTTAATGCTTGCCAAGCCTACGCTGGGTTCGATGAGCTGGAACCCGGCACCGGCGTGCCGCGTTATGATGCGATAGTCCACTTCGCGGCCATACCAGCCATTCTGCATCGGCCGGACAACGAGACCTACCGCATCAATACCCTAAGTACCTACAACATTCTTGATGCCGCCACCAAGCTGGGCATTCCCAAGGTTATCTTCGCCTCTAGCGAGACCACCTACGGTGTCTGCTTCGCTGATGGCGAGCAAAAACCCGACTACTTGCCCGTCGATGAAGAGCACCCCACCGTGCCTCAAGATAGCTACGCCATAAGCAAGGTAGTGAACGAAGTAACGGCACGCTCCTTCCAGGCGCGCTCGGGCATCGATATCTACGGCCTGCGCATCAACAACGTTATCGAGCCCCACGAGTACCGTCAGGATTTCCCAGCCTACATGGATGATCCCGCCCTGCGCCGCCGCAATATCTTCGCCTACATCGACGCCCGCGACCTGGGCCAGATGGTCGATTGCTGCCTGAAAACGGATGGCCTTGGCTACCAGGTATTTAACGTCGCCAATAACGAACTGTCAGTGGGCCTGACCAACGCACAAGTGATAGAGCGCTTCTACTCCGGCGTACCCATCAAGCACGAAATGGGCGAATTCGAAACCTTCTACTGCATCGAAAAGGCCCGTCGTCTGGTCGGCTTTGAACCACGCCACTCCTGGCGGGAAGAGCTGGAGCAGTAAGTATCACCCCTTTATCGGCACAAACACCGGTGCACCATCCACCTCTACTACCGCTAGCTTTTGGCGGTAGAGGTCTTCCAGCGCACTGGGCTCCAGCATGCTATCCCGCGGGCCCCAGCACGCCTCACCATTGGGATAAAGCAACAGCACATGGTCGCACCAGCGGGCAGCAAGGTTTAGGTCGTGTAAACACATGATGACCGCCTGCCCCTGGGCAGCCTGCTCTGCCATTAGCGCCATCACGGCACTCTGGTGATGAAGATCCAGATGGTTGGTGGGTTCATCCGCTAGCCACACATTGGGCGCTTGCGTCAGCACCGTGGCAATCGCCACCCGCTGGCGCTCGCCACCGGAAAGAGTGCTTACCAGACGGTCACGTAGGTGCGCAACATCCAGGCGCTCAAGGGCGGCTTCCGCGCGGGCGTAGTCTTCAGCCCCCTCCATCTGCCAAGGCGATAGATAAGGGTGACGGCCAATCAGCGCGGTTTCCAACACGGTTGCTGGAAACCCATCCTGGCGATCTTGAAACACTAACCCCAAGCACTGAGCAACATGGCGGCGGCGCAGTTGGCCAAGCGCTAAATCGTTGAGCTGAACACTGCCTGAACGTGGCGCTTGCAGCCCAGCTAAGGTGTGTAATAGCGTCGTTTTTCCCGCACCGTTAGGCCCTAACACACCCCACACCTGCCCTGGTTCGATGGTTATATTAAGCTGCGTACCGCCTTCGCGGCCAGGCACATCGATGATGAGATTACGGGTAGCCAGTACGCTCATCAGCGGCTCCGGTAGAGCAGAAACAGGAAGGTAGGCACACCTAATAGCGCGGTGATTACTCCTACGGGCAACTGTTCCGGGGCGATCATGGTGCGCGCCAGGGTATCGGCCAGCACCAACAGCGTGCCACCCGCCAGTGCGCAGGCGGGCAGTATCAGCCGTTGATCATTGCCTAGCAGTAAACGCAGCATATGAGGTACCACTAGACCGACAAAACCAATGCTGCCTGCGGTAGTAACGGCAGCAGCAGTCAGCAGACTGGCGGCAATATAGATACACCACTCAAGCGGTCTGACCGCAACGCCCAGCGCGGCGGCTTGCTGCGGGCCACGGGCCAGCACATTCAGGCTCCGCCCGAGCGGAATCAGCACCACGCAGGTAGCCAGTAACAGCAGTAGCGGCGGCCAAGGCGTACGCGCATAGGAGAGATCACCCATGAGCCAGTAAAGCATACCCGGCAGACGTTCGGCGGGGCTCAACGCCAGCATCAAGGTAATCACCGCGCCCCACCCCGCCGCGACAACCACACCCGTTAGCAACAGCCGTGACGGCGTCCAGCCGCCGCTGCCGTGGGCCAAACCAAACACTAAAAATGTCGAAAATAGCGCACCGCCAAATGCTGAACCAGAAATCGCTAGCCCGCCGAGCCCTCCCAGCATGGCTGCCAATGCGCCAATAGAGGCACCGCCGGAAAGGCCAAGCACATAAGGGTCTGCCAGGGGGTTACGCAGCAACACCTGCATCAACGCACCGGCTACCGCCAGCAAGCCACCCACCGCAAAGGCACTTAGCGCTCTGGGCAAGCGCAGCTCGATCACCATGGTGCGCGCCAAGGCATCACCCTGGCCCTGCAAATAGTCACCCATCAACACCTGCCAAATTTGCGCAGGAGAGATTTGCGCGCTACCGACACCAATGGCGATGACCAGCGAAGTCAAGGCCGCTAGTAATAGCAGGCTCAGCGGCAGTCCCAAGCGTGCGAGCATTAACTGCGCTCACGTTTTTGGCGGGCGATGTCGAGCTTCTCACAGAGGAGCTGGGTGCCCTCCATCAGTCGCGGCGTGGGCCGTTGAATCAGTGAGGGCGGCACAAAAAAGAGGTTATCTTCCGCAACCGCCGTCAAGTTGGGATACTGCTCCCAGTGCGTCAGCCAGTGGCGATTCTCTTCCCCCATGCCACCGGCAACAATCGCTTCAGGATTCGCTGCCAGCACGGCTTCATCATCGATACGCGGCACCAGGCGCGACTGCTCGCCAAACACATTTTCACCGCCACAAATCTCAACCATTTGGCCGATCAGGTGCTGGTCGTTAACGCTCATTAGCGGCTCATCCCACACTTGGTAAAACGTGGGTACCGGCTCCCGGTCTCGGTAGCGCTCTTCAAGGGCCACCATGGTATTGCGGAAATTGGCGGCCACTGCTTGTCCCGCTGTTTCTGTGCCTGCCAGCCTTGCCAAGCGCTCAATGGCGCTGGCCACGCCTTCTACATTGCGGGGCTCGATATAAAACACCGGCATGCCCAGGGCTTCCAGGGTTTCAAGCTGTTCGGCGGGGTTACCCGTCACCCAACCAATCACTATATCGGGTGCAAGCCCCACCAGCTTTTCTAAATCAATCCGGGTATGGCTGCCCACTGACGCCACTTGTTTGGCTTCCGGGGGATAGTCGCTATACGAGACGACGGCGACCACTTGATCTCCTGCGCCAGCCGCATAAGTCAGCTCGGTTGCGCCAGGGGAGAGCGTGGCTATTCGCTGAGCAGCATTATGCAGACAGACCTCACGGTCACGATCATCCACTGCGCAGCGCGAGTGCTCGCGTGCCGCTGCAGATGACGCCATCAACAGCAGCGCGAGGCCCAGGGCCCCGCGCGCAAAATCACTTTTTCTATTGGCCAAAGTGAACACTCAAGAACCCTGCTCGGCCAGCGTTGATGTAATCACGGGTGGTTGAATACTCTTTATCAAAGGCATTTTCTAGCGTAACACGAGCGCTCCAGAGTGGCGCAAACTGCCAGCCAGCGCGCAGGTTAACCAGCCCATAGCCTCCTAAACGCTGGGTATTGGTGGTGTTATCGTAACGGTAACTCTGCGCTACTAGGGAGCCCCCCAACGACCAATCGCCAAGTTCCCGATCTGCATCCAATCGCACACTTTGAGTGGCCCGGCGGGCTAATCGATTGCCGGTTGCCCGGTCTTCCGGATCCAGGTAGGTGAAGGCAGCTTGGAGTGTCCAGTCGTTGACCTCTACGCCGCTTGACAGCTCAGCCCCGCGTATACGCGCGCTGTTAACGTTTTGCGGCGCCCATAAGCCACTCGACGTTGGCGCCCAGGCAATCATGTCGTCGTAGTCGTTTTGAAAGGCGGCCAAGTCCCAGAACCACTGGCTGTATTGGCCGCGAACGCCCACCTCGACGGTTTCAGAGGTTTCCGGATTGAGATCAGGGTTACCCGAATCCGGCCAATAAAGGTCATTGAAGCTCGGTGCTTTAAACGCAGTACCTACACTGGCACGCAGCGTGTGGTAGTTATCCAGATCGTAGCCCAGCGCCAAGCTGCCGGTGACTTCATCACCATAGGCTTCGTTATCGTCATAACGCAGGCTTGCTTGAATGGCGAACGGCGAAAAGTCGAGTAACCCTTGGGTAAACACTGCTTTGTTATCACGGCTGGTAACGTCAAAATCGTTGGTGCTTGAAACGCGGTCTTCGCTGATTTCAGCGCCAGCGATTAACTCATGGGCACCAAACTGAATGTTATTCTGCCAACGGGCGGTTTGCGTGCGGGTATCGATGATTGAGTCGCCAAAATTGTCTCGCGTGTCCAGCTCATCCCGGGCTTCGCTAAGGGTCAGTCGGCTCTGCCACATATCGGTTACCGGCAACTCAGCGTAGACGCCTGCTACCTGCTGGACGAAGTCATTCTCTCCACCGTCATATTCGTTGTTACCACGAACGCGCAGTGCCAACACGCCGACTTCAGCGCCACTCTCAAAGATATGCGCAACGCGGGCTAGCGCTGAGGTATTGTCGTATCCTTTGTCTTCACCGCCCCGACGAATGGGCTGACCATCGGTATTGAAATGGCTAGCGGCAAAGCTGTAGCGCGTGCCCCCATCGCGCCCCGAAACGCCTGCGCTTAACCGCTGGGTATTGAATGAACCACCGCCGACTGACATTCTCGGTTGCGGCCCTTCTTCGTCACCCTCAGGGGTAAACAGTTGAATCACTCCGCCGACCGCATCCGCGCCGTAAAGGCTACCGCGGGGGCCGCGCACGATCTCAGCACGGTCAAACATACGCGGGTCCAAGTACTGAAATGCAGCACCGCCCGCCGTGGCGGATCGTAGCCGGATACCATCGATCATTAGCACAGAGGCATCGCTGGGCGCACCGCGTAGATAAACGCTGCTACTTTTGCCAAAGCTGCCGTTACTCGTGACATCAACGCCCGGCTGGCCGCGCAGAAGATCCGTCAGGCTGGTGGGGTCTTGGCGGCGAAAAGTGGCTTCATCCAGTACGCTAACGGAAGAGAGGCTTTCATTGGCGGTGCGGGGCGCTAACGCAGCGGTAACGACCACAGGATCAAGCGTGGCCAAATCGGTCGCTGTTTCGGCGTATTGGGCGTCGGCTTGGATGTGAAAGGCTAGCGGTAAAGCAGCCATACTAAACGCCGCCCATTTGGCGGTGGTGTGGAAACGGTGGTTCATGTGAGACCCCTTGCTCGTTGTGCTCACCCGCACAGCGCATTTTTTTGACCGAACGGAGGATCAAACAAGGGAGTCTCGGTCGCGCTGTATGATCGCATCGCGCCACCGTTAATCGCCCTGAGAGCACCCTCCGCGCCTCGGCATATATCGGTTCAGGTTGAACCATTACTCTCGGGCCGGTCTCCGGGCTGACGAGCGAAAGACGTCTTCATTCTTTCCGAACGACCACCTTCCCGTGCGTTAGCACAGTGGCGTCTTAGCCGTTCTTATCTCGATCACCGTTGCGGGGGCAGCGTTGGAATCACGCAAGGCGTTCACCAACTTCCCGTTTCACTAGCGGCTTTAATCCACCGCCAGCACCTGAGAGTGGGCGTAAGCTAGCAACTTGCCCAAGAGAGGTCAATTCATGATGAGCTGCTAGAGTAAAGGCAGTGCACGGAACAGGAGACGGCCATGATCGATTTCTCGGCAGCCGGTGTGCCACGCTGGTTAAAGCTGGCTTTTACACTGTGGATCCTGGTCTGGGCACCAAGCTACGTAGTGCTGCTGGGAGCGCAGAACTTCTTTTGGCTGTGTAATGTGGCGAGTTTTCTGCTATTGGTGGCACTGTGGAGCGAGCAGCGCACTCTGATGTCGATGCAATGGCTAGCGGTGGCACTGGTCGGCAGTTTATGGAGCCTGGACGTCGCCACGGCTGCGCTCACTGGCGTGCATCCTATCGGCGGCACCGAGTATATGTTTGACCCGGAGCATCCACCCATGGCGCGAGCCATGTCGCTCTACCACGTGGTACTGCCGCTGGTGGCGGGTATCTGCGTCGCCAAGCTGGGCTATGCGCGCCGCGCCCTACTGTGGCAGAGCCTACTGACCTGGATTGTGGTGCCATTGACCTATCTGCTGACCGAAGCCGAGCGCAATATCAATTGGGTGCATGGGCCCTTCGGCCAACCCCAGGACAGCCTCAACCCGTTGCTCTATCTGTTTCTACTCTCGCTACTCTGGCCCGTAATAGTCTACCTGCCAGTGCATTTGCTGATGATTGGCTTGCAGCGCTGGCGGAGCCAGGCTTAGCTAAGGAACCTCTGATTAACGTGATGAGCGCAGGCCAGACAAGGCAAAAATCAACGAAAAAAGGATCGGATTCGCGTGCGAATTTAGGAGCTGTAAATGAGCATTTTGATCGGACTCGCGCACGAGGCGATTTTTAACGCTGTATGGTCAAGCGCAGTAGTTAATCAGAGGTTTCTAACTACTTAACCGCCATCACCAACCCATGCCGTACATACCACACATGCTCAGCTTGAGTAGTGTAATCCTGAACCCGCAATAGAAACACTTTCCTTCTCAATTCAACATATCAAATGCAAAGTAGCTGGCCGCCTGTAGGCGATACTCTTGCTGCTGAGACTGTGGCAACGGTTTTATAGTAGCTTCAAAGGCCTCGACCAATTCACTGGCTTGAAGCATCTTTCGACTAGGAGGTAACCGTTTATCCTCTTCACTAAAGAAAGTTTCTTGCCAATCCGCCCAACGGTGCATGTCTTTGAACAAACTATCTGCCATACTAATTAGAGCAACGGGATTAAAGAAATCATGATGGCGATAAAAAACGAAACAACTATCGACTTTTTTGCGCACTTCCGGTGGTGCCTGTAAATTTAAATTCAACAACATCTTATGTTGAAAATACCAACGAATTTTCACATCAAGCTGACGCCAGTACTCCTGCTCTGGGTTATTCTGTGTAGTAAGCTGTTGTAATTCTTCCGCATTATAATACTGCCATCCGTACAGAATATGCCGCTCAAATGTATGGGCTAAAGCACTATTATCTTTGGCTTGATCTGCCACCTTTTCGTAAGCTTCCATCAACTCAAGAGATATATAGCCCAAATGGCGCTGTAAAGCGCCTGCTCGGACTTTTAAACCCTCTAAGCTCGCGGAGGGAAGACTCGACTCAATCAAAGGGTCATCAAGCATATGAGCTACATTTTCATAACGATATCCAAGTGCTTGTTCACAGCATGCCATCACTTCTTTTTGGCGCCCGCTAGCAGCATAGAGACAAGCGGCGGGGTGCAGAATCTCAGGCGACAACCACACATAGTCTGCAAAGTGGGCAAAAACTTCCAGTGCAGAATCAGCTTCGTCGCTAGTCGTTTTATTAACTTTCCCTTTATTGCAGAGCTCGCAACACAGCTGCAGCAAGAAGATGACTAACTTGTGGAATCTCAGATTACCAACATGCCGCTCCCACTTCAAAGAAAAATCAGTAGTAAACCAATGCTTAAGGGCAGAGAATTGCTCGCATATACTGCCTGCCGGCATTTGCGGAAACCATGTATCAGGAACAGTAGCTTCAGATGCATTTTTTGCAAGAAATGCTTTAAATTCCGCTTCGTTTTCACCAAGCCTTCTAACAAACAGCCCTTTAGCTCCTTTGCAGTTAAATATTTGCAGGGAACCGCGAACATCTTCTGCTTCTAGACCATTTAATTCTGGGTAGCCACAAATTCTCTTAACAATTTTAAAACTAGGTGCATCAATACCATCGACGAACCCAATGCCACCCAGCCACACTTTATTAGCGCCCTTAACTATCTGAGTGTCTAAAAAATCCAACATATCAAAACCCGGGCCACCAAGCTCATCTTTATCAATTCTAAAACCACCTTTTCTATAGACTGCATTTATATCTTCTGCAAAGGTCTCCCCAAGCACTTTGAGGGTGCGAGTGTCCATGTTTTGCATAGCAATTAATTCGAGCTCTGCACCCTTCGCTCTAGGCATGAAGACCGTCCCATCAATAATAAAATAATAGTGTGCATGCTTACCGATACGCTTACAGCGGCGCGGTGGAACATTGATCAAGTTCTGACCAATAACTGCATACTGGTGATCACGAATTCCCCACGAAGTGGCCTGTATAGTAGTAGGATCAAGCTCTGGAAAGCTGGCGCATGGCCAAGGAAATTGATGACAAACACTATAGATAGCTTTGCCATTATAGAAGTAGCTGAATTCTAACGAGTTTGAAAGCGGCCTCAAGGTCGCAATACGCACAGGATTTACTGGCGTAGCCACACTTAGATCGAGTTCCTTTTTAGTGTTTCTGCGCTTACTCACCATGTTTCTCCCTTCCCCTATAAATACACAACCTATTCAGCACTACTTCCATCAATGCAATGAACTATATTTCAGCGCGCATGCGTTTTATCTGGAAAAATCTATTAAAAACTTACTTAACACCAGCACCAGCAAAGGCATTAAGGAAAAAACTATTCCGCTATCAAAGGCAATAATACAGCGCTCAAAAGAACATAAACGTGGTGACAGAAAACCAAACCATTGGAAACGCCTTTCCCTCTAAAGCCAACAACTTGGATACTTTCTTACCATTTTTAATCTACATTCAACTAGTTCGCTTCTAAATTTTGCGACCTCATACGGTTCAAATACTGTAACAATTTGCTAGATGATCAATACCAGCAACCACCCTAAAAACAACAACACGGGGGGTAACGCAATGGATAGTCGAGTTGATGCCAATTCCAACACACCACCTAAGACTGACAAAACAGTCGTAAACAGCCAAGCAAATACAGCGCTATAAAAAGCTATACCAGCCAACTCATTAAAGCACTGCCATAACGCATAATCGCCTATACTGCTCTTACCCATAAACTGTTCAGCCTGCCAGCTCCAGTATAGAAACAATGCAATGATAACCAGCTGCGCCAGCAACGACACACTGAAAATTCTAGCCACCTACCAACTCCCCGTTCATGGGAAACCAGCTCGACTTCCAGCTCTACTTTTATTCCTATTGGTAGTGAATCGAATTTTCATCAACTTGTTGAAGCTCCCAATTCACAAATTTAACGCCAACCCCATGTTCTTGTTCCCACTTTGACCAAAACCCCATTCCAAACTCACCAGTGGTTTCAGCATCCTGAATAAACAGTGATTGATAGGTCAATAATGGCGCCAGTTCATACGCTTTGCTGAGAAACGGTGCAAACTCGTCTGGCTCGCTCCCCCATTCCGTAAAAGCCCGACGATAATCAGCTAATGACGCGTTATATTGCGCGTAGATTGAGTTTGCCGCTGCGGAATGGATCTCAACAAGATGTTGAAGATAGCCGTTGATGGTTTCAATCTGTATACGACTAGGAGCTTTTCCTCGCTGTATAAAGCAAATTTCCACGGTAGTATCCACGCCGAGGAATGACAGCTCCAATTCGCCGACTAACAGATCATCTTCCCTACAAAGGCGTTTAAACCAGCTGGTTAATTCCATAATTAAACGCCAGACCCTGCTCAAATGATAATAATCATTCACTATTCACTTATTTGAAACCACTCGGACAAGAAAGGATCTTCTTCGATTAAATCAGGTGTAGGCTGCACCAAAAAGCCATAGCCAGGATCGATCTCTAACGCTTTCTTTTCCTGCACAATCGCTCTAATTACCTCGAGGGATGGTTTTTTCTTAACGTCTTCCTGCTCTTCTTCAGAGCAAGTCGACCAGAGATGCGCGCCTAACGCCGTGTACCAAATACTGATCAACTCACGGTCATTTTGGGCTGCGGCAGCAATCATCACTTCTTTTACCATGTCTACAATATCTATCGCTGCTGGCGGCAGTGCGTCGTTACCCGTAAGCACGCCTAAATCGACAAATCGTTGCCAGAGCAGCGAACCGGCATCACAAAATAAATGGGGTGGTTTAACATACCCTACGGCCGGGTTTGTCTGACTATGCCACTTTTCTTCTGGATGTAGATTTACAAATGTAAAGTCTTGAATACTATAAAAAAATTCTTTATTTTCTGAATATTCAGGATGCTGTTCAATGTTAAATTGATACACAAACCTATGCTTCAGTAGGGTATCGATAACCCTCAAGTGAGTAAAACCAGTATCCCAACTTTCTTGAAATTGATAGAGATTCCAGAATAAAGCGCGCTGCTCGAAACTGCCGTGCTCACCAGCTTGGTCAAGATAATTGACCGACATTTCAACCAGATCTTCAAATTCATGCATCGACATTTATCAATTCCTTATGTGCCGACTAGTGGTTAATCGACGTAGTGTGGACTGCCTGCATCGTCTAGATTCAGCACTCTACAGCTTAAAATCAGACACAAGCTTTAAGGCTTTCAGTTACCTGGTGACCACGTTATAACTCGCTACTGTGATGACCATTTTGAGGATGAGAGGCAAGTCATTGTCGCGCATCCAATGTTCGTTCTTGGCCTCAGTAACGGAGTCGTGAGCATCTTCAGCCAATCAATATGGACTTCTTCACCACAGTGCATCGACATGTTTAAGCCAATAAGTTCTTCTCTCGCGAAAATACTCTTGTCGTAGCTGGCTATTTGGTAGCGCGCTTATAGCGAATCAATATCCCATGATAGTTCGATAGAATTTTTCGTTACTAGTGACAGTCGCTCCGTGGATCATTCACTGCTCATGAGAATTGACTAAGATAGCGAGTCAAAAGCTAAAAACAACCTTTAAAGGTTAAATTCTGGGCAAGTCACAGCGATCACTTACACGCGTAAGAGATCGCTTACAAAATTTTAAGCAATGGCTTACAAAGCCAATGAAAATCATCAAATGGCTGGGGCATCGAACTAAGTCAGCTACTTAACCGCCATCACCAACCCATGCCGGACATACCACACCTGTTCAGCCTGGGCAGTGGAATCCTGAACAAACCAGCCATTAAGATCGCGTAGGCGGCGCTGTTCGGGCTGCATGGGCACAATCCCACGGCCAACTTCGTTGGCAATGATGATTAACGGTGCGTTTAGCTCTTCGGCGCGCTGGCAGAGTGCTGCCATATCGCTCTGCCACTGCTGTCGCAGGGCATCGTTATCGTCACGCTCAAGCGCAGCGCCAAGCCATTCAAGCACACCTGTGAGAACAAGCGGCGTATCGGCTACGAGCGCTTGCTGGCTATCGCTGAAGGGCTTAGCAGCATCCAGTCGCCACCAATTCGCCTTGAGAAAACGTTCAGCTACAGCGTCTCGTTTGCCAGCGCAGGCACCGCCGATGAAGAGCTGCATTGCCATTCTCCTTGTCCATGGTCGTCTTGCTGATAAATAAGCTGCCAGCGCCTGCCTTGGGCTTGGAGCACGGTGCCGTCCCAGAAATGAATCGTTTCAAAGCGGCGGCGCAGCTCACGAATCACGCCACCATGGGTGACGGCCAGAATCTTTTTATGGCCGTCGACGCGGCCATTCGTAGCCAGGTCATGCAACCAAGCGTCTAAACGCTCACGCAGTTGGGCCGCCGATTCTCCGCCGGGAATTTGCAGTTCGCCCACGCTATCAATCCAGGCACGGTAATGGGGTAAGTCTTTCAGCTCATCGTAAACTTTGCCTTCGTACTCGCCAAAATCGAGCTCACGCAGGCGTTGCTCAAGTACAAGCGGTACGCCAGCCTTGGCGACATCAGCCCACTCCAGGGTTTGCTGGCAGCGGCTAAGATCGCTTGAATAGATAGCATCGAATCGCTCATTCGCCAGTGCGTCACGCAGTTCCAGCAACCCTGCTTCAGCATCGGGAAACAGCAGCGGAATGTCCTGCTGGCCTTGGTAACGGCGCTCTAAATTCCAAGCGGTGATACCGTGGCGAACTGCCACCAGCTCCACAGTAAGATCAGTAGCCAAAGCTCTCCTCCTTCAATGGTGGCACCGACCATATCGCCGTTAATGCCGTTAAACAGTCGCAACATTAGCCAGCGGATTAGTAACACGAAAACAGTAACCGTTAGCATCATCAACACTATCGCGGGCGCTAGTAGGGCTATCAACACAATCGGCACCAGCGCTAGTGCCACATCCTGTCCGCTAAGCGATTGCTGCCAGCTCCACGCCAAGCCCTTCTGCTGGGCGCAGGGCGTTAGCACCAGTAATGCAACACCAGCCCAGCGACCTAGTGCAGGTAACATCAACAGCCACCACAAGGGAGCCTGATAGGCCAGCAACGCCCATAGCAGAACGCCCTTCCAGGCGAGCAAAAACACTAGCGCCAGCATTCCAAAGCTGCCGATTTGCGGATCTTTCATGATTTCCCAGCGGCGCGCCAGGGGCTGATTGCTGCCCAGGGCATCGGCGATGTCCATTACGCCGTCCAAATGCAGCCCACCCGAAAGCGCCACCCAGAGGCTTAGCACCGTCAACGCGGTGACCGGCGCAGGAACGTTTTGCATCCCCAGCGCTACTAGCGCCAGCAAGCCCCCTATCATCAGCCCCACTAATGGATAGGCCCGCACTGCCCAGCGACGGGTATTGGGCGTCCAGGGAACAGCTATAGGAATCGGGACTCGGGTCAGAAACTGCAGCGCCAGCAGCACACCGAACAAGGCATTTTTCAAACGATTACCTCCTTCTCATGCTTCCATTCCTGATGCTTCCACTTAATGGCACAGCCTGCGACGACTTCGAGCACGGAATCGGCCTCTTGCGCTACCCAGCAGTGAGCCCGCTGTAGAAATGCCAGATAGCGCCAGGTTTCAGCATCCGTAGGCGGCAGAGCTTCGTTGATATCATTGGAGACAATCACTAGATAAAGGCTGCGCGCGCGGGCATCAGCCAGTGCGTTTACTAGCAACGCTAAGCCTTCTTCTTCGCTTAGTTTACTGGCGTACAGGACTTGGCTGGCCCATAGCGTTAAGCAATCCAGCAGCACGGCGCCACCATCAGGCACCTTGGCAATCGATTGATCAATATGCAGCGGTGCCTCTAGCGTTTTCCATTGAACGGTGTGCCACTGCCCTTGCCTGGATTGACGATGACGCTCCACCCGCTCAGCCATCTCGTCGTCGTATATGTCTGCGGTGGCTAAGTAGTAACAGGGCGAACTGCCTGCTGCACTAACTGCTAGCTGCTCGGCGATATCACTTTTGCCGGAACGCGCCCCGCCGCTAACGAAGACAATCATGCAGTTCCTTTTTCCAAAATATTTTCCAAAACATGCTTCAACACGCTTATCAGCCGTCGATTAGCAGGGGCATCGCGCAGCGCTACCCGCAGCCAATCACCATTGAGCCCGGCAAAATTATGGGTATGACGCACTAAAATACCCCGGCGTAGCAGCTGCTCAAATAACGCATCGCTGGTGATTGCCTGCGCGGCACTGGGCCGGATAAGAAAAAAACACGCCTGGCTGGGCACGACTTCCAGCCCTAGTTGAGCAAGCGCCTCAGCCATGCGCGAGCGCTCGCTAGCCAACCACCGCTGGGTGCGCCGGGCAAAGGCATCATCTGCCAATAGTGGCGCCACCAGTTCAGCCGCGAGGTGGTTGACACTCCAGGGTGGCTGATGATCCTGTGCCGCTTGAACCGTGGTCGCATCCGCCAGCAGGTAGCCCAGCCGGAGCCCCGGCAGGGTATAAAACTTGGTCATTGAGTGGAGCAGCAGCAGATGCGGGTAGCGCGCCAGTAGCGGTGCCAGCGACGCCTCTTGTGACGTCTCGCCCAGCGTCTCACCCACCATATCGATAAAGGCTTCGTCGACCACAACGCGACAATCCATCACAGCGGTGTAATTCAACAGGTCTTCCATTGCTGAAATATCGATAAGCGTAGCGGTCGGATTATTGGGGCGGCATAGAAACAGCACATCGATGTCGTTAAGCCCAGCCGTTAGCGCGTCTATGTCCAGCGTGAAGTGCGGCGCGGGCAGCGCGATCTCGCTGATTGAAAGCCGATGGGCGCGGCAAGCGCGGGCATACTCGCCAAAGCTTGGGGTAATAATCGCCGCTCGCTTACCCGCATGCAGCGCGGCGGCGAGGAAAATAGCCTCAGCGCCACCGTTGGTGAGCAATACCTGTTCGGGCTGAAGCTGGTGATGGGTGGCGATGGCCTGGCGTGCAGCGGCGTAATTCGGCGCGGGGTAGCGCTCAAGACCTGCCAGTTGCTTAGCCAGCCAATCGCTAACCCACGCCGGAGGCCCCAAGGGGTTAAGATTGGCACTAAAGTCGTCCAGGCGGTGATCGGCGGGCAAGCCGAAATGGGCCAGCAGCGTCTCGGCCTGGCCGCCATGCCTGGGCCATGGAGCGTTGGGCAATAGAGGAGTACTCATAGCGATCCTCGCAGCATAAACATCAATCCAGCTATTACCCCAGCAAGCAGCAACATAAACAGTATCCAGGCGCCGTACATTAAACAAAGTGTGGTGCTGATATGGGCAACACGCAGTTGCTCAAGCGGCTCGCCCAAGGTCGCACGGTGTGAGGCCTCGCCTGCATAGAAATTGGTGCCGCCCAGCTGCACGCCGAGCAAACGGGCCACTATGGCTTCTGGCCAACCGGCGTTGGGGCTGGGGTGGCGCGGTGCATCGCGGAAGGTGCCCCACAGTGCGCCTTGCCAGCGCAATCGTACAACACCTGAAAGGCTTAATAGCAAGCCTGCGAGCCATAGACACAGCGCGGTTAAGCGTGCCGGTACCCAATTAGCTAGATCGTCCAGCTTGGCAGAGGCAAAGCCAAAATTGGCATAGCGCTGGTTTTTGTAGCCTACCATCGAATCAAGAGTATTGACTGCCTTGTACGCCAGCGCTAGCGGCGCCCCGCCGATCAGCGCGAAAAATAGCGGCGCAGTAATGCCGTCAACGGTATTTTCCGCCACTGTTTCCACCGTGCCCCGGGTAATCTCCGCTTCGTCTAGATTTTGCGTATCGCGGCCAACAATCATCCCCAGCGCCTTGCGGGCGGCAGGCAAATCGCCTTGAGAAAGCGGTTGGATCACGGCGCGGGCCGCATCGCCCAAGCCTTTGATCGCCAGCGTAGTAGAGAGCAGCCAAAGCTCGGCGATCAGCGCTAGCCCTGGGTGCAAGCGTTCCAGCAGCGTCAGCGTTAGCCAGCTAATACCCCATACGCCGCCGACGACAATAATGGTTAGCAGAAAGCCACTAACTTTGCGCTGCTGCGCCGTGCCACGATTCCATAGCCGCTCAAAAGCGCTGATAAAGCGCCCGATCAGCACCACCGGGTGTGGCAATGAGCGCGGATCGCCAACCACTAAATCAATGGCGATCGCGAAGATGATCAGAACAATACCGCCAAAAGTGGCGCCTGGGATCATGGTGATGCCTTATCGCTAACACCGGCATCGGTAAAGGTAGCCATTTCCGCCACCATCGCTGTCGCCGCTTGCAGCAATGGATACGCCAGCGCAGCACCACTGCCTTCCCCTAGCCGCATGCCCATATCGAGAAGCGGCTTGGCCTCCAACGCTTTTAATGCCACATCATGGCCTGGCTCCTGGGAGCGATGGCCAAAAATCAGATAGCCACGAACGGCGGGGCATAGACGGCAAGCGGTTAGCGCTGCGACGGTGGCAATAAAGCCATCCACAATGGCCGGTAAACGCTGGGCTGCTGCTGCCAGATAAGCACCGGTCATAGCGGCTATTTCCAGACCACCCAACTTGGCCAGCACCTCTAGAGGAGCTTGGGAGTCAGCATTACGCGCAGCGATAGCGCGTTCAATCACCGCCACTTTGTGCGCCTGCTGCTGAGGGTTAATCCCGGTTCCGGCGCCCACCACGTTTGCTACTGACTCACCCGTCAGCACCGCCAACATTGCGCTGCTGGCAGTGGTATTGGCGATGCCCATTTCACCCACCATAATGCACTTTGCACCTGCCCTTTTTGCTCGATTAACGGCCGCAATACCCACATCAATCGCGGCTATGGCTTGATCACATTGCATCGCGTCTTCTAACACCATATTGGCGGTGCCATGGAGCACCTTGGCGGAGGTCACCCCAGGCAGTGTTAAAGGCGAAGCGACGCCCACATCCACAATCTCGACCAGCGCGCCTATCTGACGGGCGAAGACATTAATCGCCGCCCCTCCGTTGGCAAAGTTGGCCACCATCTGAGCGGTCACTGCTTGGGGAAAAGCTGACACCCCCTCATCAGCAACCCCGTGATCGGCGGCAAACACAACCACCGCAGGCGGCGTCACGCTGGGCTTGAGTTCACCGGTGATGGCGCTCAGTTGAATAGCCAGCTCTTCCAAGGCACCCAAACTACCTGGCGGCTTGGTCAGCGTATCCAAGTAACGATGCGTTTCTTCACCGGCATTGAGATCAACTGACTGAATGTGGTCAACAATGGCGTGCATGCAGGCTCCAGCCCACTAGGGGTCATCAAACATTCAAAGGCAAAGCGCAAAATGGTAGCAAAAGCCTGAGTGCTATACTTGCTATTTCATTAGCGGGTCTTCCACCCTGTCAGGATGTTAAGGCTTTATTTAGATTTTTCGCGTGGTGTATTTGCCACCTCACATTCGAGTAATAAAACTACAAATGTAGTTTTTATTGCCGTAAAGTCTCTTATTCCGACGCCAAAAAATGTAAAATAACTACAAGCTTCACTCACCGTCTCTATCATGCAGAGGTCCCTATGCCGAGCTCAACACCTGCTACGTTAAACCCCACCGTTGCTGAGGTTACCCAGCGCATTCGTGAGCGTTCTGCTGAGCGTCGCGCCCTCTACGAGCGGCGCATGGCTGACCAGCACAAACGTGGCGTGCACCGTGCTGAGCTAAGCTGCGGCAACCTGGCTCACGGTTTCGCGGCCTGTAACCCGCGTGATAAAAACGAACTCAAGCTAATGAATAGCGCCAACCTGGGCATTATCTCGTCCTACAACGATATGCTCTCGGCGCACCAGCCGTTTGAGACGTTTCCTGAAACGATTAAAGCAGCCGCCAGTGCCATGGGTTCTACCGCCCAGTTTGCCGGTGGCGTTCCGGCCATGTGTGACGGTGTCACCCAGGGCCAGCCGGGCATGGAGCTATCGCTGTTTTCCCGGGATGTGATTGCCATGGCCACCGCCGTAGGTCTCTCGCATAATATGTTTGATGCCGCGCTGTATCTGGGCGTGTGCGACAAGATCGTGCCGGGTCTGTTTATTGGCGCGGCGCGTTTTGGCCATCTGCCCGCCATGTTTGTACCCGCGGGCCCCATGCCCAGCGGCTTACCCAATAAAGAGAAGGCGCGCATTCGCCAGCTCTATGCCGAGGGCAAGGTCGGCCGTGCTGAGCTGCTCGAAGCCGAGTCTGACTCTTACCACAGCCCCGGCACCTGTACGTTCTACGGCACCGCCAACTCCAACCAGCTAATGATGGAGATGATGGGCCTACACCTGCCCGGCACTTCTTTTGTAAACCCAGGCACCGAAATGCGCGAAGCGTTGACGCGCTATGCCACCGAGCAGGCGATCCGCAACACCGAACCCGGTGGCGACTACCGCCCGTTCTATAAGCAGATTGATGAGCGCGCGATTGTTAACGCCGTGGTGGGCTTGCTGGCTTCCGGTGGTTCAACCAACCACACGATGCACCTGATCGCCATGGCCGCCGCTGCGGGCATTACCCTCAACTGGGACGACTTCACCGACCTTTCGGCGGTCACCCCCAGTCTGATGCGGGTTTACCCCAACGGCCAGGCAGATATCAACCACTTCCAAGCAGCGGGCGGCATGAGTTACCTGTTCCGCGAACTGCTGGGCGCGGGCTTGATTCACGGCGATATTCCCACCGTATTCGGCACCGACCTAACCGCCTACACCCAAGAGCCGTTCCTTGAAGATGGCAAAATCGTTTGGCACGAAGGCCCCGAAAAAAGCCTTGATGAAGACGTGCTCAGCCCGGTAGCGACACCGTTCGCGCCGACGGGTGGCTTGACGGTCATGAAAGGCAATCTGGGTCGCGGTGTGATCAAAGTCTCCGCAGTGACGGAAGAGCATCGCGTGGTAGAAGCGCCGGTGAAGATCTTCGAAGATCAAAACGAAATGAAAGCCTCCTTCGAATCCGGCGACTTGGATCGCGACGTGATTGTGGTGGTTCGCTTCCAGGGACCCAAAGCCAACGGCATGCCCGAGCTGCATAAGCTAACCCCCTTCCTGGGCGTACTGCAGGATCGTGGCTTTAAAGTGGCACTGGTCACCGATGGCCGCATGTCGGGTGCATCAGGCAAAGTACCCGCCTCCATTCACATGAGCCCCGAAGCCCTGGACGGCGGCCCGCTGGCCAAACTGCGTGATGGCGATATTGTACGTCTGGATGCCAACGCCGGTACGCTCGAAGCCAAAGTCGACCCCGCCACCTGGGCTAAACGGGAACTGGCCATTGGCAACCTGGATCACTACCACGTGGGCTTGGGTCGCGAGCTGTTTGGGGGCTTCCGCCACCTGGCCATGCGCGGTGAAGAAGGCGCTGGTGTATTCGGTGGCTTTGAAGCCGATGATCTCGCCCGTCAGCAGGGGCAAATCTCAGAAGAGGATGCCTGATGCGACCGGCACTCATCGGCGATATCGGGGGAACCAACGCACGCTTGGCGCTGGTCTCTCCCGGTGAAATAACCCCGCACGATATATTGAACCTACCCTGCGCCGACTACCCTGGCGTCGTGGAAGCGGTGCAGGATTATCTGGGGCGCGTGGGCGCCACCGGTGACAACGCGCCCCAAGAGGCGTGTTTAGCCTTCGCCTGCCCCGTTCACGCTGAACGGGTCAAAATGACCAATAACCATTGGGATTTTTTGAAAAGTGACGTTCAGCAACAGTTGAATCTAGCGCTATTCAAGGTCATAAACGATTTTACCGCCCAGGCGCTGGGCGTTCCCCATGTGGCATCCAGTGATTTGGTCGAAGTTCAGCCGGGGCAAACCCAGGCACACTCCACACGCTTAATTATCGGCCCAGGCACTGGGCTGGGCGTTGCCGGGGTATTTCCTGGACAACACGCCTGGATTCCGCTGCCCACCGAAGGCGGACACGTCACCTTTGCCCCCACGGACAGTACCGAGCAGGCACTGCTGGATGTATTTCTGCAGCGCCACAAACGGGTGAGCGTAGAACGCATCTTATGCGGTCAGGGTTTATTGGAGCTTTATCAAGCCTACTGCACCCTTGAGGGAGTTGAGCCGCACTTAACTAGCCCAGCAGAGGTGACCACAGCGGCCAATGAAGGTGACAGCCTCGCCACGACTGCCCTGCTGCGCTTTCTAAAAATTCTTGGCGATGTGTGCGGCGACGCCACCCTTACCATGGGCGCAAGGGGCGGAGTTTATCTATGCGGTGGTATTCTCCCGCGCTTGCTTGAGTGGCTGCCAAAAAGCGAGCTGCGCGCCGCCTTTGTCAATAAAGGCCGTATGGGCGCCTATAACGCTGACATCCCCGTGTGGGTGGTAACTGCGCCCTGGACAGGGCTGTTAGGTGCCGCCGAAGCACTGCATAACGAAGAGGTTTTCTGATCACAACTTCTAACAACATCAATACGGAACCTGCTATGCCCGCCGCCACCTTTGATGTGCCGTTTTTACTTGGCATGATGCGTCTGCACGAAACACCCGCCATGCACGAACCCGAGCGATTAGCAGAATGGATCGAAGCGCGCCTGGAGCAGTGCCTTAACTGGTTTGACCATGCGGACATTTACGGCAGCGGCCAAGGGGAGACGCTTTTTGGCGCCGCGCTACGGGCGCGCCCTGCCCTGGCTCAGCGGGTTAATGTCGTCACTAAAGCGAGCATCGCTAACGACAACCCCGCCCCCGGTTCGGGTAAGGTAAAGCACTACAACGCTAGCCCTGCTTATCTTAATAGTGCCATTGATGCCTCACTTGTGCGTTTGAATGTCGAACGCCTCGACCATTTCCTGATTCATCGTCCCGATCTGCTGATGAACGCAGAAGCGACCGGCCGCGCGCTGGACGACGCCATTGAAGCAGGCAAAATTGGCGCTGCAGGGGTTTCCAACCACCTGCCCAGCCAGTGGCGGCGCTTGCAGGGCGCCATGCATCACCGCTTATCAGCCAACCAAATCGAGCTCTCGATTACCCACACAACGCCGCTGTTTGACGGCAGCTTTGATGATCTATGCGCCGATGGCCACGCCCCCATGGCGTGGTCACCGCTGGCAGGCGGGCAACTGATGCAAGGCGCCGTTGGCGAATGTTTGGCTAAGTGGGCGACAAAGCTTGATAGCTCCCCCAGCGCTTTAGCGCTGGCATGGCTGCGTAGTCTTCCTAACTCGCCAGTACCGGTGATTGGCAGCATTAAACCTGACCGAATCAGCGACATGCTAAAGGGCCCTGCCACGCTACCCCGAGAAGTGTGGTATGAATTGCTGGAAGCCGCCCGCGGCCACTGCGTGGCATAAACCCGTCTTTGCAAACAATTACACTAAGGAGCCAATAATGACGCCAGTTATCGCGTTTGGGGAAGCGCTGGTTGATATGCTCTCCAGCCGTTTAGGGGCGGCTACAGATGCCCAGGAAACCTTTACACCCTACGCCGGTGGCGCTCCCGCGAACGTGGCGGTCGCATGCGCCCGCCTGGGTGTTCCTAGCCAGTTTTTAGGCATGGTAGGCGACGATACCTTTGGGCATTTTTTGGTGCGTGAGCTCAATAGCCACGGTGTAGACACCAGCGGCATTGTGTACACCCAGCAATCCCGTACGGCGCTGGCGTTCGTTTCCCGGGATGACGTGGGCGAACGCACTTTTGATTTCTATCGCCCGCCCGCTGCTGACCTGCTTTATCGCCTTGAGCATTTACCCCATGGCGTATTCGAGAACCCTGCCATTCTGCACTTGTGCAGTAACAGCCTAACCGACCCAGAGATCGCCGACGTTACCCTGGCGATGGCCACCATGGCCAAGCGCGCAGGCTGCCTGGTCAGTGTAGATGCCAACCTACGCCACAACCTGTGGCCCGGCGGCGAAGCCGATGCCAGCTTAGTCACACAGCTGCTAGACGGCGCTGAGCTGCTCAAGCTCTCCCAGGAAGAGCTCGACTACTTGCGCGCCGATCATCCTGCAGAATCGTGGCTTTCAGAGCGGCTTGCGGCAGGGGTAAAAGTTATTTTGATTACCGACGGCCCCAATGATGTCGTAATCAAAGGCGTCGGCATCGACCAGCGCATTGCGCCACCCAAAGTGGAAGCGGTCGACACCACCGCCGGAGGCGACGCCTTTATTGGCGGGCTGTTGGCGGAGCTCTCGGCCCACGGCATCAATGAACACTGGCAGAGCGATACGGATTTTCTACTCAGCGCAGTGAATACCGCCTGCCGCTGTGGCGCCCATGCGGTCACCCGGCCAGGCGCTTACGCAGCGCTGCCAACACGAGCGGATATTGGCTAAGCAAGTAAAGCTATAACCCATTAACAAATGGCGCGCCCCACACAGGCGCGCTTTTTTTATGCTTCTTAGGGGTCGACTCGTCGCCAATCTAATTCGGACTTTTGTCTAAAGCGGCTCGCTTGTGGAAATGTCAGACATTTACTAGACTAGGGTTTATCCAATAAAGAACAAGAGATAACCGATGACGCTGGACGCTCTACCGCCCCACCAGGGTGGCGCTGAACAGTTAGCCCGTTTACTCGCCCAGGCCCTGCTGGCAGGCCATTGGCAGCCAGGTGATGTTTTCCCCCGTGAGCTGGATATCGGCAAACACTTTGCCGTTAGCCGTAACCAAGTGCGTAACGCACTCACCAGTCTCACCGCTGCGGGTTTATTAGAGCGCACCGCGGGCCGTGGCACGCTGGTTCGCGAGGTAGGCGATTGGCATCTACTCGACCCACTGATGAGCGAATGGATGACCGGGCTAGTCAACCTTGACCCGCAGTTGGTAAGGGCCATTTACGCCTTTCGTTTTTCTGCTGAACCGGTGGTCGCAGGACTCGCTGCCCAGGCAGCTCAGGCTGAAGACATAGAACGTCTGGAGAGCGCCTATGCAGGCATGGAGAGCAGCGCCGGCAGTGTTGAAGCGCGTGCTGAGCATGCCGAGTACGATGTCGCCTTTCACGACGCCACCTACCGGGCCAGCCACAATTTAGTCTGGCGGCAAATGGGCCATTTATTGCGCCCTTCGATCATGGCGCTAATACATCGCTCGCAACACCGCACGGACACCCTGGACGACAGTCTCGCGCGCCACCGCCAGGTACTTGACGCTATCCGCAGCCACGATGCCAGCGCCGCAGAAACCGCCGCGAGAGAAGTGCTGCGCCGCACGGCCATCGACCTTGGCATCGTCAGCTAACAATTACTCAATGAATACTATCTATTCAGAAGGATGACTGAACATGAAAATTACCAAACTCAAGACCTGGCAAGTCCCCCCGCGCTGGCTGTTTCTCAAGATCGAGACCGATGAAGGCTGTTACGGCTGGGGTGAACCGGTAATTGAAGGCCGCGCGGCAACCGTTGAAGCCGCCGTACACGAGCTTTCCGACTACTTGATCGGCCAAGACCCGCACCGCATCGAGCATCTTTGGAACATCATGTATCGCGCCGGTTTTTATCGCGGCGGGCCGATTCTGATGAGTGCGATTGCCGGTATTGACCAGGCGCTGTGGGATCTTAAAGGTCGCGACCTGGGTGTGCCCGTTCATCAGTTGTTAGGCGGTGCCGTGCGCGACAAAATGCGCATGTATGCCTGGACGGGTGGCGACCGCCCAAGCGACGTAGGCGCGGGTGCCAAAGCGCTGGTCGACAAAGGCTTCACGGCTTTTAAAATGAACGGCACCCCCGAGCTGCAAATCGTCGACTCACACCGCAAGGTCGATGAAGCCGTTGCCCGGGTGGCAGAAGCCCGCAACGCCGTTGGGCCAGATGTAGGCATCGGCATCGACTTCCACGGCCGTGTGCACCGCCCCATGGCCAAAGCGCTGCTACGCGAGCTGGAACCCTTTCACCCCATGTTTGTGGAAGAGCCGGTCGCCCCCGAGCATCTGCCCTGCTTGAAGGATATTGCTGGCGGGCTTGGCTACCCGCTAGCCACCGGCGAGCGGCTGCATACCCGTTTTCAGTTCCGCGACCTGCTGGCCGATGGCATGATCGACATTATCCAGCCGGATATTTCCCACTGCGGTGGCATTAGCGAAGGTCTCAAAATCGCCGCCCTAGCCTCCGCTTATGACGTCGCCTTAGCGCCCCACTGCCCGCTCGGCCCGTTAACCCTGGCCGCCTCTTTACAGCTGGATGCGGTCAGCCACAACGCCTTTATCCAAGAGCAGAGCATGGGCATTCACTACAACCAGGGCAACGACGTCCTCGATTACCTGGTCGATAAATCCGCCCTCGCCATTGAAGACGGATTCTGCGCCATTCCCCAAGGCCCAGGCCTGGGTGTCGAGATCAACGAGGAGTTCGTTGAGGAGCGCGCCAAGGTGGGCCACCGCTGGCGCAACCCGGTCTGGACTCATGAAGATGGCTCTATTGCGGAGTGGTAAGCCATGGGATCAACCGAGATGAGTGAAACACCTGACATTGCAGGTCAATTAACCTGGATTGCCGTTGACTGGGGCTCCAGCAATCTGCGTGCCTGGGGGCTGGATCAACACGATCAAGTGATTGCCCAAGCCAGTAGTGACAAGGGCATGCTGTCGCTAAAGGCCGACGAGTACGAAGCCGAGCTGCTGCGACTGGTGGGCGACTGGCTACCCGCCACCGGCACGACTAAGGTGATGGTGTGCGGTATGGCAGGCGCTCGCCAGGGCTGGTTGGAAGCCGCCTATTTACCGGTACCCACGCGGCTTGACCAGCTTAGCCAAGGCGCAGTCACACCAACGCTTACGGGTAACCAGCTAGCTGTTTACCTGCTGCCTGGTTTAAGCCAAACCCGTGGTACCGCGACTCACTTTGATGTGATGCGCGGTGAAGAGACCCAGTTGGCAGGGCTCGTCGCTGATTCGCCAGATTTTACTGGCCTCGCCTGCCTGCCCGGCACTCACGCCAAATGGGCAACCCTGGAAGCGGGCGCGGTGAGCGGGTTTTCGACCTACCTGACCGGCGAGCTTTACCAACTGCTCGCCAACCAGTCGGTGCTGAAGCATTCCGTTTTATCACCTTCAGCGGCAAAGGATGATCTTAACGATGCAGCTTGCCGTGAAGCTTTTATTTCGGCCGTCAGCGAGATTCATCAAGCCCCCGAAACCTTTAGTAGCCGCCTGTTCGGCCTGCGCGCGCAAGATTTACTCGATGGCCGGCTACCTGCTGGCGACACGCGCGGGGCCGTTCTTGCGGCCAGGCTCTCTGGGCTCGCCATTGGCCTTGAGCTTGCTGGCGCCTGCCGTGAATGCCCCAGCGATAAGCCAATCACGCTGATTGGCAACCAAACGCTGAGCCAGCGCTACACGTTGGCACTCAATGCGATCGGCTATCAGACAAAACATGTGGATGGCGACACCGCTGTCTTAGCGGGCCTGCGCCTCGCCCATCGCGCGTTAAAATAAATTAAGCATGGAGAAATTGGCTATGTCACTGCCACTGATTGGAATTTTACGCGGTGTAACGCCTGATGAGGCCGTGGATATCGCGGAAGCGGTGCTGGCTGCGGGTATCACCCAGATTGAGGTACCGCTTAACTCACCCAACCCGCTGGAGAGCATTCGCCGCTTGGTCGACGCATTTGGCGAGCGCGCGGTCATTGGAGCAGGCACGGTGCTCACTCCAGCTCAGGTGCGTGAAGTTCACGCTGCTGGTGGGCGCTTAATCGTTTCTCCCAACTGTCGACCAGCGGTGATTGAAGAAACGCATAAGCTCGGCATGGCCAGCTGGCCGGGCATTGTGACGCCTTCAGAAGCATTCGATGCGCTGGATGCAGGTGCTACCGGGCTTAAACTCTTCCCCGCGGTGCAGGTAGGCTTAGAAGGAATGAAAGCAGTACGCGCCGTGCTACCGGCAGGCACACTTTTGTATGCCGTCGGCGGCGCTGGAGTCGATAACTTCGCCGAATGGCGCGCAGCGGGTGTCGATGGTGCAGGTCTGGGCAGCGCATTATACAAACCTGGCCAAAGCGCCTCTCAGGTGGGGAAACAAGCTCAAGCCCTCGTCGATGCCTGGTTAGCAGGAGAACAATAAGGAGAACCAACAATAATGAATACCGATATGAGTGTTTCAACGTGGCAGGCCGAGTTAGCGGTCGATTGCCGCTGTTCACTGGGTGAAGGCCCGCAGTGGGACGCTAAACATCAGCGCCTTTATTGGTGCGACATTCTTGGAAAGCAGCTGCACTGGCTCTCCCCCGCCACCGGGGAAAGCGGCCACTATCAGCTCGATCATCGGGTGTCCCTGGCAGCGCCCCTCGCTGAGGGTGGCCTGTTGTTAGTCGGTGAAGACCGCTTAAGCCGCTTCAACCCAAGCAGCGGCAGTATCGAAAAGCTGAGTGATTTCGAGGCCGATAACCCTATCACCCGCAGCAATGACGCACGCATTGATCGCCACGGCAGCCTGTGGCTCTCCAGCATGGGTAAAAGCGCTGAAAGAGGCGCTGGAAGCCTTTACCGCCTGCATCGCAGCGAGCTCTCGCGTCTGCGTTCAGGCCTGACGATTCCCAATGCCATCTGCTTCTCCGCAGATGGTGAGTTTGCGTGGTTTACCGATACCGTGACGGGTGTGGTGATGCGCTGGGCGCTGGATAACGACGGCTGGCCGCAAGGCGAGCCGCAGCCTTGGGCGGACTTTTTCTCCAGCCAAGGTAATCCCGATGGCGCGGTGATGGATAGCGAAGGCTGCCTATGGCTAGCGCTGTGGGGGGCTGGGCAGGTCGTTCGTCTGGATCCTAACGGTGAAATAATAGGCCGCGTCGAGCTGCCGGTCAGCCAACCCTCCTGCCCGGCGTTTGCAGGCCCTGATCTGAAAACGCTGTATATCACCACGGCGCAAGAGGGATTCAGTGCTGAGCAGCTGGCCCAAGAGCCCACCGCAGGCTCGCTCTATGTGGTCGAAACCGGCATCAAAGGCCTAGCCGAACCGCCGCTACGCTTGATATAACCAGATATGAGAAAGCCCTGCAGTCGCAGGGCTACTATTGAGTGCGTATCTCTTTTTTGACTCGCAATCGATCACCTACTCGGTCGTTACGGATCTAATTACGCGATCAATCTGAACAGCCACTTAAAAGATACGGGTCTTCTTCATTGAAGCTGCTTGCCACGCTATATTCTTTGCTTCAGCACATTATTAGCATGATGTTCAAATATAAATGGGAGTTCGTCCGTCAGGATATGACCTAACCAAAGCGGGTCATTACTGTCCATTAACACATGAGCATCAGCACCATTCAGGATGGCCGTGAGAATACTCCATCGCTTGTTATAACCTGCAGTTGTAAAGGCCTCTAGCAGCGCTCTTAGGCCTGCTTCCTTACGATGGTATTCGAGCGCCTGCAGAGCCGAATGCCTAACTTCGCTAGCGCTATCATGGTTAGCAAGTCCGACGAGAACGCTATTAATTTGAGGAACTGGCAACCAAGCAGCTAATTCAGCGATGACCTTTCTCTCGGAATCTGCACCCTTTACGCGCTCGGCAAATAGCGGGGCAATTGTTGCAGGATCGAGCTGTCGCAGAGCTCGTCCGACGGCACTCCTAATCGAATCCCGCTCAATCATAACAGCCGCATCAATCAGCTTCTCGGCCGCTACATCTGGTGCGAGGCGAACGAGTAGCCTCGCCAACTCTCGCTCAATCTTTGGGTGGGTTTGGAAAGCCAACTCAATTGCATCAACAGCGCTCGCCATATTAAATTTGGCCAGGCCTTCGATAGCGTTTAGTGGCTCTGTTACTACAAAAGAGGCTTCGGAAAACGCCTTTTCTAGAATTTTATCCCGCAGCCCCGGATCATTGGCTTCAGCTGCAATGTCATAGGGAGTCTCATCGAAATAGCTAACCCGATCGCAGGCTACTACTGCCGCGGCTATGGCTCGATCTCTTGTCTCCAAACGCCTATATAGAATACGGATAACGAAAACCTCATAGCAGCCCCATAAATCCATGCTCAAATTTTGCAGCCACTCCAGAAGCAAACCAGATCCGTGACCGCCAAGGCTAGCTAACCCATTGAGTCCCCACTGCACATTCTCTTTTGTTTGGGCGACCTGATATGCGAGCTGGGCGAACTCCTCAGACCGGTCACCAAGCTCATTCAGCGTGATGCAGGCATAGCTTGCCATGCTGCTGACTGGATCAACCTTACTCAGCACTTGGCGAACGGCGGTTATAAGATCGACATTGCCACTTAACCAAGCAATAGCAAGAGCAACGCAAAGCTCTTCCTCTCCTGCCGTCTCATTCGCCAGAGTAATGACAATCCTCTCTACGATTACATTCAACATAGGCCCTTGATGAGCCCTAAGGCTGGCAAGCTCGCTCGGAATTTTTGGCACTCCGCTTTTGATAAGAGTATCGACCAGGATGGAATCTGCGCCAAGTGCCGCTAGCCCGCACACCGCTTGGTAGAACTCCTGATAAGGCTGCGATTCTAAGTTTCCGGAGGCGTTACGTGGAATAGGTTTGCGGGCGATGGCGGCCAACCGCTCGATAATCCCATCGTCTAGGCGAACAAACGCCCACTTCAACCCGCCATGGCGCACCCAGTAGTGCTCAGACTCTAGCTCCGTTCTGAGCAAAGTCGTAATTCCTTCACCACTGATCAGAATCAAGATACGGCGTGCGCTCTCAAGAATATGATCCGTAGATCTGCTATTAACCCGCTGACGGCTACAGGCAATAGTAGTAATCACCTGCTCCAGTTCACCACCTGCCTCTGCCATTATGATGGAAAGAAGATCAGGGCGCGTAATACCCCCCAAAAAACTTAGCGCTCGATCAAGCCTGCGCAGATCTCGCACGGTGACCGCATCGATATCTTCCAGCAAGTCTTGCTCAAGGGTGCGCAGCACAAACCGCAGCATTTCTTCGTTGATTTCATTCGGCCGCTCACCGAAAAGTATTTCAATAATGTGGCGGCCTTTCGGCTGTGCTTTAGCTAGCGCGAGCAAGCGGTGCCGCGTTAATTCCGGCTCAGCGTGAAGCAAGCCAGGGAGCCATTGATTTCGAGTGAAGTAACGCTCTGCTTCACCAACCTCCTCAAGCCGATCAATTGCGGCGCTTGGATCGAGAGCGGAAAGCGCATTGAGCGCTGCTCCACTGGCGAAATCTTGCCTTTGTGACAGATGCTTTATAACGAAATCAATTTTTTCTCGATCGCTAAATCGTGCGATGCAATAAAGTAGGCTTCGCGGCTTACTGGCAGGCATCTTCTCAATTAATCGATCCCTTGTTTCTTTCCAAATAGCCAGTGCATCAGGATGCTCAAGACTATTTAACAGATACCCTAAATCCCATACTGACTCCTTGAAGGGATCGACAGAAAGAATACGTAGCCGCAACCATTCTGGGTTAAGGGCCACACCGGAACGCAGAGCGCCCATACTGGCCTTATAGCCTTCGCTATTTTTGCTTTCTTCCAGCGCAATGACGCACTTTTGGTGAATTTCCCAAAGCCTGTCGAGCCATGCAGCAACCGGCACCTTTGTTAGCACCTCTATCGCTACTCTTTGGTAACTCCATGAATTTGATCTAAGCAGTAATGCGATCACCTCTGATAGATCGACATGATCTTGTCGAGACAGAATAGCAAAAGACTGGCCAATTAATCCTATGCGGTAATCCCTATCTCTAACATTGTCAGAAACTACAGAATTCAAACGAGAGAGAAGAATCGAAACCGCACGCTGACCTAATGTCGGCAGTAGATTTGTGTAGAGCTCTCCTCCATAGCTTCCGAACTCACGGCTTTGTTCCATTTGCGCGATGGTCGCGCCCAACGGTTTGGCGTATTGATTGCTTTCCCCGAGCAACCAGATTGTATCCATCGGCACATACCCGAGGCGACGCCACCGTGACTGGTTTTCATTACTACCACCTGAAAAAATTTCGCCAAGCTTTTCCTCGCTCAGTTGATTGTCCTGATATTGGCGGACAAACTCTTGAGCGACAGCCCAATTCAGCAGACGGTCATGCGCAAATGCAACCTCGCCATATTCAGTGGTTCGAAGCCATCCAGCCGCTTCCAATCGGGCGCGACTCTCATCGTTCAGACCAATTTCGTTCCATCTCTGCCGGGGAAGCGGATAAGTCTCTCCTCCGACGTATAAAGCAGCGAGCGCGAGCAAAATGCCCGCGTCATGGCGGAATCCCCTTGAAGCAATACGCGTCCAAAAAGATTCGAAGATTTCATACTCGCTTCGAGGAGCACGCTGTATAGAGCTATAAGGCAGGTTGAGAAAAAGGCCAGCCAAAATGGGAACGCGCAGAAGCTTCTTAAGGTCGGGCGGAAGTTCAGTCCATCTTTTACCACTCTGCTTCAAGAGACAATCAAGCTCATTGATCGAGAAATCACCGACTTCATGCAGATGAATACGCTCGCTGTCAGTTGAATTTAGCGCGTGAGCCAGGTTACTCGATACGGTCATGGTAAGACGCATGCCCCACTCAGCCCAATCCTGTCGAATGAGAGCGCGAGCAACATCCACGTCCTGAATATCGTCAACGGCGATTGTGACTTTACACTCCCCAGCGTTAGGCATAAGTTCACGAAGGTGCCGCTCAACACCAACAAGTTGTTTCTCAGATGATTCGCCGAGACCGGTTTGCCAAATGTCCCGGGCGGCCTCGCTAAGCACTGTTTCCGGCACGCTATTAAAAAGAACCAGTGTGGCTATCTCCCTACTCTGCGCTAATGTCTCCAGAAGACGACCTAGTTGCCAGGTCTTTCCCATACCGCTTTTACCAGCAATAAGCAGAACGGGCTTGCCATCTGGCCAATCCGGTGGACCCCGTACGTCCTGCTCAGAGCGATAACCCAAACGTTCGAGACGACGTCGCGTCCGCTCACCCATCGTTTCAGCTAGTTGCTCAAGACGAACAATCCTATCGGGATTGAGCCCTACCTCGCGAAACATTTCGTTTATCTCTTGGCGATCAAGCTTTGCTTCTCCCTGACTTAATTTCTCAACAAGAATACCTACAAGCCGTTCTCGTATACCTCTTTCATCTCCCAGATTAGGGGCATAGCGGCGTAGCAATTTATCTACAGCATAAGCCTGTTTAGTGCCATCCGATTCAAACTCTAGCTGCAGGTGCTGAAGTAGATGAAATACTTGTATCCGCTCATCGTCCTCCCGCAGTTTTCTAAGTGCGCGGCTAGCCATAACAATATGGTCGAATAATTCGCTATTTGTACAGATTAGCCCAGAGCTGAATTTCCTTTTTATCAACCGATCTAGATCATCAGGTGCCACTGCTGACTCAACATCAATGAGAAACAGTTTTAAAGGCTCTAAACGGCCTTCCTGACCATCAGTGACAAATCGATAACGTGCATAAGCTGGATACTGGGATGGGATTGCCTTTCGCAGATCAGCAAGAACAGAGACGATATCCTTGACGGACCATGTGCCATTTTTACGTGACTTGTACTGCTCAACGAGATATACGCCAGCCGCCTCAGCTCTTGCGTCACCACCATTGCGCGGCTCAAGAACCAGAAGTGCATCATTGATCAGCGCCCCATCTATAGTGCCGGAGAGCGAGACTTCCGTAATCCATCCTAAGTGATGAAGAATCTGGTAAAGAAAGCCATTTATCGCTGCTGGCCCGCCAGCTTGTGTCATTCTCTCGTCCTCAATTATCGGCTAAGGCAAGTGCCTTTAAAGCTGGTACAGCCGGATCAAACAAGCAACGCACCGGTTAAATGATTTTTAAACTCTTAAATTAGTGTCCATTATGGCTAAGAAAAGTCAGTGAATCTCAAAATACTGAACCAAGCACGCGACATGATCAACGAATCAATCAAAAGCTATAACCGAACCTACCTCCTGAAATACAGAACGCCCGCTGCAATGCAGCGGGCGTTCAAATATGACATAGATGTCAAACTAATTAGGTGCTACACAAGCTAAATGCTTCAGAAAGCCGTTTAACCCGCAAAGCTAATATACATAACGATCACTAACACGACCAAAACGATACCGGCGGGTACCGCCCCTTTCCAGGGTGTTAGATCCACATCGCCGCTGTGCTCCTGAATCCAGTCGGTTTCCCTTGGGCGCACCTTGCCGATAATCAGCATCACCGCCACCAGTAATACAAAGACCAGCGCCACGAAGTGGAACTCGTGCATGATCTGCGGCAGCAATGTAAACGGTGGCACAAAGTAACCGGCGGCAATCAATAAACAGCCGCCGATCAGAGCGATTTTGGCCGCCATTGGCGGAACACGTTTGGTTAGCAGCCCGACCAGCACCACGGCAAGAATCGGAATAAAGTAAATCGCGTTCATCTTCTGCAGGTAGCCAAACAGGCTCTCCTGACCTGCCAGCAGTGGCGCAATGATCATGGTGAGAATGGCCATGATCCAGCCAAACACTTTACCCGACTTAACCACCTGCTCTTCCGTGGCCTCTTTATTCAGCACACCTTTATAGATGCCCAGGCTGAAAATCGTGGTGGTGCTGTTAAGCGCTGAGTTAAACGACGACAGGATCGCACCGACCATCACCGCAGCGAAAAACCCGGTGAGGTACGGCGGCAGTACGTTAAAAACCAAATGACCGTAGGCTTCATCGGCACGCACGCCCTGATCGGCATAAAGGTGATAAGCAATGATGCCGGGCAGTACTAGGTAGAGCGGTCCCAGCAGCTTGAAGAGACCGGTCAGCAGCACGCCCTTCTGACCTTCGGCAAGGTTTTTGGCTGCAAAGGTACGCTGAATAATCTGCTGGTTGGTGCTCCAGTAGAACAGGTTAATCAGGAAAACGCCGGTAAACAGGGTAAAGAACGGCACCTGCTGATCAGCACCACCAATCGAATTCAGCTTATCCGGGTCGCTCTCTTTGAGGATGTTCCAACCCTCCATGATGCCGCTGCCGTCACTCACGGCCTGCAGGCCGAAATAGACGATCACAAAACCGCCGATCAGGAGGCCAACACCGTTGAGCGTGTCGGATACTGCAACCGTGCGCAGGCCACCAAACAGGGCATACACGGAACCGATAATACCGACGATCCACACCGTTAGCCAAAGCAGCGTCGTCGAAGACTCAATGCCGGTTAATCCCTGTAGATCGAGCATGCCCTGCAGGCCGATGGCACCTGAATAGAGAATGATCGGTAGCAGAATCACCGCGTAAGCAATCAAGAAGATGATATTGGTGATTAGCTGAGTCGTTTTATCGAAACGAATTTCGAGAAGCTGCGGCAGCGTAGCAATACCACTTTTCAAAAACCGCGGAAGGAAGAATAGCGCCAACGCCACTAGGGCGATAACCGCGACCACTTCCCAGGCCATTACGCTTAAACCATCAGAAAAGGCCGCCCCATTGAGCCCCACCATTTGCTCGGTGGAGAGGTTGGTCATCAATAGAGAGCCGGCAATCAGCGGGAAGGTTAGCGTACGTCCGGCAAGAAAGTAGCCGCTGGTGCTTGAGTGGTCATCTCGGCGGGTGATCCGCCAAGTGATAAAGGCGACAAGCCCTGTAAAAAACAGGAAGGACGCCAAGGTCAACGCGTGCATTTTGACTCACCTCATCATCATTGTAAGTGGCACGCACCTTTATGTATGCGCGAATAGCGAAATGTCAGACAAATCTTGCCGTCATTTTAATTGAGCTGAATATAGCCCGTTATACGTCTTTGGTCGTACGCAGGCGGTTACGATACGCGAATGACAAAACTTCACTATAAAAAAACCCTAGCAATGGTTAAAACCATAACTAGGGTATGCATTTATGCGGCCCGCGACGGGTTGCTAGTGGATGCCTATTTAGTGATGAAAGCGCTCCGCGGACTGGCGGGCCAGCTCACGGATGCCATCCCAATCTTCCGCTTCCACCATTGCTTTGGGTGTTAGCCAGGAGCCACCTACGCACATCACATTGGGCAGCGATAGATAATCATCGGCGTTGTCGACGGTGATACCGCCAGTGGGACAGAAGCGGGCTTCAGGAATCGGCGCGCCAAACGCTTTGATGGCTTTGGCTCCACCGCTGGATTCCGCCGGGAAGAACTTGAACCGACGGTAACCGTACTGCCAGCCGGTCATTAGTTCAGAAACTGTCGAGACCCCCGGCAGCATGGGCACCGGGCTTTCAACGCCGTAACGATAGAGGGCTTCCGTTGCGCCTGGTGTTACTACAAAGTCAGCGCCAACCTGCTCGGCCTGGCGGTACTGGGCGGGCGTCAGTACCGTGCCCACGCCAATGCTGGCACCGGGCAACGCTTCACGCATACGCTTCACTGCTTCAAGCGCGCAGTCAGTGCGCAGGGTAATTTCCAATACGGTTAAGCCACCCTCTACCAGGGCGCGGCCTAGCGGTACCGCATCTTCCAAACGCTCGATAGTGATGACCGGAATCACCTCGGCTTTCAAGCAGATGCTATCCAGCTCTGCAGTGCGTGTAGAAGGTAACTGTTTGTCGATAGTCATTAGTGAGTCTCCAAGCAACTTATTATTGGCTAAGGCAGTTAGCGCTCAAGGCGCCCAATAAATGGCCAGTGGGCAGGTTAAAAAGGCACGAATAGGCAGTTGACGAACATCGTCGCCACTTAGTGCCTTGGCCAATACGGCGCGTTTATCATCGCCGGTAATATGCAGAATATGCCGCCGTGCCTGATGGAGGCGATCGGCCGAAAAAGTAATCCGGGGTTGCGGCTGACTAGGCGTTCTGACCGCCACTAACAGCTCCTCCGTGGCAAGTGCCAGGGTCAATTCAGGGCTGTCAGGAAACAGTGACGCCGTATGACCATCACCGCCCATGCCTAGAATCACCACGCTGGCAGGCCACGCTAGCGTTTCCGTTTGCTTGGCAACTTCATCAACGCCCTCTTCAGGTGTAGCCGCGCTACAAGTTAACGGTATAAAAGTGGCCGCCGATGCCTCGCCCTGTAGCAGATGCTCACGCACCAGCTTGGCGTTGCTATCGCTGCTCTGCTCGTCTACCCAACGCTCATCGGCCAGCGTTACATCTACCCGCTCCCAGGGCAGCGATTTGGCCGCTAGCGCCTTAAAAAAAGGCACTGGCGTAGAGCCACCAGAAACCACCAGTAGGACACGCTCCTGGTGGTTTAAATCGTCTTGCAGACCCTGAAACACGGCTTCGGCAAGCTGCTCGGCCAACTGTTGGCGTGCTTGGCTCATATTAATAATCCTCGTACCAGCTGCGGCCATCCTGGGTAATCATGGCGATGGAAGCGACCGGCCCCCAAGAGCCTGCGGGATAACGACGCGGCGGCATGTCGCGCTTTTTCCAGCCATCGATGAGCTGGTCGCACCAGCGCCAGGCGTGTTCAATTTCATCGCGACGCACGAACAGGTACTGCTGGCCTTTCATGACTTCGAGCAGCAGGCGTTCGTAAGCATCGGGTATCCGCGATTTGGGAAATGCGCTGTTGAAGTCCAAATGCAGCGGACCCGGGCGCAGGCGCATGCCTTTATCCAAACCGCTATCTTTGGTCAATACTTGCAGGGCAATACCCTCCTCCGGCTGCAGGCGAATAATCAACTTATTAGAGGCGATGCCGCGCTGATCCGGGTCGAAGATATAGTGGGGCTGCTGACGGAAGTGAATAACGATCTGCGAGAGCTTCTCCGGCATCCGTTTACCGGTGCGCAGGTAGAACGGCACGCCTGCCCAGCGCCAGTTAGCCACTTCGGTTTTCATGGCCACAAAGGTTTCGGTCTGGCTCTGGGTGTTGGCGCCTTCTTCTTCCAGGTAACCCGGCACCGACTGGCCATCGCTGGTGCCCGCGATATATTGACCGCGTACTACATCGCGACCAAGCGCCTCGCCCACAAACGGTTTAAGTGCTTTAAGCACCTTGACCTTTTCATCACGGATGGCGTCGGCATCCAGGTTAGAGGGCGGATCCATGGCGATTAAGCACAGCAGCTGCAGCAGGTGGTTTTGCACCATATCGCGTAGCTGACCCGCCTCATCGAAATAGCCCCAGCGCCCTTCGATACCGACCTTTTCGGCAACGGTAATTTCCACGTGGGAAATGTTGTTCTGATTCCACTGGGTGCCAAACAGCGGGTTGGCAAAACGCAGGGCAATCAGGTTCTGTACGGTCTCTTTGCCCAAATAGTGGTCGATGCGGTAAATCCGCGACTCGGGGAACACTTCACCGATAGCGTCGTTAATTTCAACCGAGGAGTGCAGGTCGTAACCGATGGGTTTCTCAACCACCACGCGGGACTCATCGTCCAGGCTTTTACTGGCCTGCAGGTGACGGCAGATATCGCCATAAATAGGTGCCCCAACGGAAAGATAGACCACCATTGGGCGCGGTGAGCCCTTTCGCCACTGGCGAATGGCGTCGTAACCTTCAACGCTGGAAAAATCGAGTTTCAAATAATCTAGGCGGGCGAGAAAACGCTCGAGGCTCTGCTTATCCTGCTCGCTGCTTTTCAGCCGTTTCTGCAACGCATCGTTAACCATTTTCCGGAACGATGCAGCATCGTGCTCATGGCGAGCCAGCCCCATAATGCGCGTGCTTTCAGGCATCAAGCCTTCGCGATCAAGATGGTATAAGGCAGGAAATAGCTTGCGCATGGCAAGATCACCCAGCGCCCCAAACAGCGCTAAATCAATAGCGTGATTCGGATCGCCCAGCGGTGCACCTTGGGAAGCAGTGGACTGGCTCATCGTCACTCCTGTTTATAATTAGGCATCTAATGTAGTTAGATTACCTAAAATTTACCGTAATACGGGTATTGTACGCAATAATTCGTGTAATTTTACTACAAAATAGCATCTACCGCTTCTCTTTCGATGCGTTTACGGCTGTGATTGGTGAAGGAATTTCCTCTCTCACTCTACGCCCTTGATATACGCCACTGCTACGCCCACTAAGGAGGAGGCGAGCTAGATGAGCCAATAATGAAGTATGCTTTAATTCATCAGGCAATGCATAAAGCATCAGCTTGGGCTGATGCCAAAGGTAGAGGCATCACATTGGGTTTATGTTTTTATGAATTATTTTTGCCAAAGAGAAACCAATAGCGGCGCCTGTTAATTTCGCATAGGTGGCAATACCAGAATAGATCAGCTCGGTTTGAGTGTAAATTTCCGCATAATCTGCACACATAGCAGACAATGTTGCCAAAGCTGCAACTACGAATCCCCACTTAACACCATGCCCCCATGCAATCAAAATGACTGGTATAAGATACGGAAATATGGATATAACAGGATTTTCCGCCTGATAATTATATACTGCCAGACCCCATAGCCAAGTGAGTAACACGAAAATACGAAAATACGAATTGGGATTTGTTTGAAATAACCCCACAGTCTTATTGCCCCATTAAAAGAGTATTTATTTATAATTTAACCATATGCAGGGACATGCGACTCAATTGAAGCAATTTTTTTACGCAATTTTTACGTCTGCTAACGTAGGATTAAACAGCTATTGTGCAATAGAGCTACAGCATATAAATTTACGTAATTCAAAGCTGTGGAGCCACGCTTTATCATGATTGAAAAACAGCAATTTATCGTCATTGGTCTGGGCATATTCGGCGCGACTATTGCCCGTGAGCTAACTCAGCTTGGTCATGAGGTTTTGGGGATCGACGCTGATGAGCTGCGTGTCAATCGATTAGCAGATGAGATCACTCACGCAGTCATTGCTGACGTAACAGATGAAAACGCGCTTATAGAGCTAAATGCGGGCAATTATGACGCAGCGGTGGTAGCGATAGGCAGAAACGTAGAGGCAGCGATGTTGGCAACCCTTCAGCTGCAAGAATTAGGTGTGACAAAGGTATGGACGAAAGCACTGACAAATCAACACCACAGAGTCCTTGAACGGCTTGGTGCAACACGTATTATTGCACCTGAATATGAAATGGGTGTACGAATCTCTCAGGAATTGAATTACCCAATGGTTCATGATTACTTAAACCTGGGGAAGGATTATGTTGTCGTAGAATTCCATACAACAGAGGACTTAATTGGAAAAACCATTGGAAAAATCATCGAAGATGTTGATGTAGCGGCTTTAGTGGTCAAAAGAAATACAGAAGTGCATGCACACCCTGGCCTCGATTGGGAAATACGCAGAGGTGATCGCTTAGTACTTGGCGGCTGGCTTGATGAATTAAGAAAACTCGTTAAAAACTTATGAAAGCAAGCTTACAAGACCAGACGCCTCACCAAACGATCGTCAAAGGGCCAAAGCGTAAACGTAGCATTAAGCCCCCTTGGCTATTGCTTGAGTCTTTTCTCATATTAATTTTCATTGGAACATGCTTACTAAAACTGCCATTTGCCACCGTCACTCCGGTTTCTTGGCTGGAGGCCGCATTTACTGCCACCTCCGCCGTGACGGTAACGGGCCTTGTGGTTGTCGATACAGGCAGTCAGTACACGACCTTCGGTCAGCTCGTCATCCTATGCCTGATTCAATTAGGCGGACTAGGGTTGATGACTTTTGCAGTACTGACTGCTCTAGCGCTTGGCTTTAAGTTACGCCTAAAGCAGCAGCTGGTGGCACAAGAAGCCTTTAATGAAGTATCCCTTCAAACGGCCAGAAAAGCGGGAAGTTCTATTGCGCTATTTGCCATTGCCAGCGAAGCCATTGGAATTATTGTACTTAGCTACTTTTTTATTCCCGAACTCGGCTGGGGTGACGGGCTATATAATGCGTTTTTTTATACCATTTCCGCATTTAATAATGCGGGCTTTGCGCTATCTCCAGATAGCTTATCAAATTACGTTTCTCATCCCGGCATCACGCTATCTGTCACAGCACTTTTTGTTACTGGAGGACTTGGCTATATCGTCATTATGGAATTATTGGAAAAGCGTTCATGGCCTCGGCTTTCGGTATACGTAAAAATTATCTTAACCACCACTTTATTTCTCAACTTGTTCGCTACCGCGGCGGTTTTGATTTTGGAATTTAACAACCCCAACACGCTAGGCATGCTAGAAGGCTTTTGGAGCAAGCTACTGGCCGCATGGTTTCAAGGTGTCACTCCTAGAACGGCTGGATTCAACACGCTCGAGATTGGTGCTCTAACAGCAGGCACTAGTGTTCTAATGCTTCTACTTATGTTTATTGGCGGCGCACCGAACTCAACCGCTAGCGGCATTAAGATTTCTACTTTTTTCATTTTAATCACGGCGACAAAATCTTTTCTCCAAGGAAATTTAAACGTAAGCTTCTTTGGTCGCTCACTAAGTCGAGAAACATTACTAAAAGCTTTAGCTACCGCGACTATCGGTATGGCAACCATTTTCATAGCTGTTTTTATGCTGACGATTTTTGTAAAAGACGACTTCTTAGATATAGCGTTCGAGGTTGTCTCTGCTTTTGGCACCGTAGGATTATCGCGTGGCACTACAAGTGAGCTGGGTACCGCGGGCCAGCTAATTATCATGGCCGTAATGCTTATTGGCCGCCTTGGCCCCCTAACGCTAGGTTATACGCTGACTGTACGTCACAAATCGCATGTCAAATATGCGACAACTGAATTTCCAGTTGGCTAATTATGCATGGCGTATGTTTTGCATTTAGCTTGAGCGAGGGAACGCTCATGCCCTCAAAAGCGCATTTGGTAGAGCCTGTAACAGGTTTTTAGCCCCCTACTTCTATTTAATGTTTCTACGCCCCTGATATACGCCATCACTACGCCCCTTAAGGATGAGGTGGCTGCCGACTGAATTGGCGAGGCTAAGCCTGTTCAGGTGGCAACGCCACCATCCTTTATAACAAAAATTGAGGCTTTTTAAATGATGGCAAGACATCGGCCCAGATTTACGCCTTTAATCACCGCCACCCTGCTTGCAGGAGCAACTTTGCCAGCCTTCGCGTTCGAAGATGACCGCTTAACCATCTGGATGGGCGACAACAAGGGCCAGCAAGGCATTCAGCTGCTGGCCGATCAGTTTCTTGAAGAGACGGGGATAGCGGTTGAGGTAGTCTTCCCGGACAACCTGACCGATCGTTTTCAACAGGCGGCAGGCAGTGGCCAAGGGCCGGATATCGTGATTTGGGCCCACGACCGGATTGGCGAGTGGGCACAAAGCGGCCTATTAAAACAGATAGCGCCTAGTGACAGCTTCCGTGAGTCTTTTTATGACTTCTCTTGGGAAGCTGCCCTGTGGAATGGCGAAACCTATGGCTACCCCATTTCAGTGGAATCACTCGGTCTCATTTATAACAAAGCCCTGGTGGACACCCCGCCGGAGAGCTTTGCCGAGTTAATGCAGCTGGACGAGACGCTTTCCCAAGAGGGTAAAAAAGCCATCCTGTTCGACTACAGCGAACCCTACTACGGTTGGACGCTGCTAGCCGCTAACGGGGGCTACCCGTTTAAACGAACTGACGCAGGCTACGACGTTACCGATATTGGCGTTAACAACGAAGGCGCCGTGCAAGGTGCAGAGCTGCTAGTCGAGCTGATCGAAAGCGACGTGATACCGCGGGGAACCGACTATAGCATCATGGATAACCGCTTTAACAAGGGCGAAGTAGCAACCATGATCAGCGGCCCCTGGGCCTGGCCAAACCTTGAGCGCAGCGGCATTGATTACGGCGTCGCCTTGCTGCCCAAGGTGGGCGATGAACGTGCCAAGCCCATGTTTGGCGTTATGACGGCAATGATCAACTCGGCCTCACCCAATGACTTTCTGGCCGTCGAGTTCCTGGAAAACTACCTGCTTAGCGAAGAGGGTATGCGCACCTTCAACAGCGATGGGTCGCTGGGGGCCGTGGCCCACATCGACTATCAGGCGGAACTGGCCAATAACCCCAACATCGCGGCCACCCTCGAGAACGCCGAAGTCGGTATGCCGATGCCGAACATTCCCGAAATGGGCGCCTTCTGGGCAGCTATGGAGCCCGCGCTGCAAAACATCGGCAGCGGGCGTCAATCACCCCAAGAAGCGTTGGATGCCGCCGCGCGGCGTATGCGTCAGTAGCCACTCGCCTTTTCTTCACTGCCCGGCCATGGCACACCGCTGGCAAGGCCGGGCAGTTTCGCAGGACATCTTTCATGTTTACCACGAATGCTTCGCGGGGCTTGCCCCGCCACCGCTCCCGCCATGTGGCCGAACGCTATTCCCGCTGGGCAATGCGCAGCTTGATCGGGCTGATGGTACTGGCCCTGCTTTGGCTGGTGATGGCCTTTTACATGCACGGCCAGTGGGTATTTGCGCTGCTTTTTTTGGTGCTTGGCACGTCGCTGGGCGTGGTGTTCAGCCGACGTTCGCTGATGAGCCACCGGTATATTTTCCCTGCCGTGGCCGGGCTTGGCGTGTTTGTCATTTTCCCGCTGGTGTATACCGTCGGCATCAGCTTCAGCAACTACAGCTCGGACAATCTGCTTAGCCAGGAGCGCGTACGCGCACAACTGACCAATCAAACCTACCAGGCAGAAGGCGCTGCCTTTTCCTATTCGCTTTACCAGGAAGGCGAGCTGGTGCGCCTTTACCTGGAAAGCGACGCCCCTGCGGGCGACAACGACCGGCTACTATCCGCCGCGCTCAACCTAACTAACAGCGAAGTTCGTCGCGTTCCAACCCAAGCCGTAGACACCCCGCCCGAAGGTGAGCCGCTTCCCATGCGCGCAGCCATCCAGGCCCGCGACGCCCTCCAGGCGCTGCGCCTGCAAACGCCCGGGGGCACCGAGCTGCGCATGGCGGGCCTGCGCCAGTTCGCGCCAATGATCGACCGCTATGAGATTCGTGACAACGGCAGCCTTTATGATCAGCAGGAGGGTCAGGTGCTGACGCCGGATAACGATATCGGCTTTTTCGTCACCGAAAACGGAGAACGCATCACCCCCGGGTGGCCGGTGAACGTGGGCTTCACCAACTACACCAAGATTTTCACCGACCCGGATATTCGCGGGCCGTTTATGCAGATTTTTGTCTGGACCTTCGTATTTGCCGGGCTCACCGTACTGTTCACGCTGGCCGTGGGGTTTGTCCTCGCCTCGCTGCTGCAGTGGGATCAGCTCAAGGGCAAGGCGGTCTATCGGACGCTACTGATACTGCCCTACGCGGTTCCAGCGTTTATTTCGATTCTGATTTTCAAAGGCATGTTCAATCAGCATTTTGGTGAAGTGAACATGATTCTGGAGGCACTGTTCGGCATTTCCCCAGAATGGTTTACCGACCCCTGGCTGGCCCGAACCATGCTGCTGATCGTCAACACCTGGCTGGGCTACCCCTATATGCTTCTGCTGTGCATGGGGCTGATTCAGTCGATCCCCGGCGATCTTTACGAGGCCTCGGCGGTAGACGGCGGCGGGCCGATCACCAACCTGATGAAGATCACCCTGCCGCTGATCATCAAACCGCTCACGCCGCTGTTAATCGCCGCCTTTGCTTTTAACTTCAATAATTTCGTGTTGATTGCCCTGCTCACCGGGGGCAGCCCGGACATTCTGGGTGCCAGCACGCCCGCGGGCACCACCGACCTGCTGGTGAGCTACACCTACCGAATCGCCTTCCAGGATGCTGGCCAAAACTTCGGCCTGGCGGCGGCGATTGCCACGCTGATCTTTCTGCTGGTGGTGGGCATGTCGGTCATCAATCTGCGGCTTTCCAAGGTTAAGGTTTAGGAGGTTTACGATGGCGATGGTTCAACCCCGCTCCATTCGCTCACGGCGATGGGGCGCCCATTTGGCGCTGATCGGCTTTGTTTCACTGATCGTGTTTCCGCTGCTTTTGGTGATTTCAATTTCGTTTCGTGAGGGCAACTTTGCCTCGGGGAGCTTGATCCCCGAGCGTTTCTCTCTTGAACACTGGGCGCTGGCCTTGGGTATTCCCTGGGAGCGCGCCGACGGCAGCGTGATCCAGCCGCCCTTCCCCGTGCTGCTGTGGCTATGGAACTCGATCAAAGTCGCCGTGGTGTCCTCGCTGCTGATTTTGATGCTTGCCACCACCAGTGCCTACGCCTTTGCCCGCATGCGCTTTAAGGGCAAAGAGCCGCTGTTAAAAGGCATGCTGATTTTCCAGATGTTCCCAGCAGTGCTTTCTCTGGTGGCGCTCTACGCCCTGTTCGACCGGCTAGGGCAGTTCGTGGGCTGGTTAGGCATAAATACTCACGGCGCGCTGATTGTCGCCTCACTCGGCGCAGTGGCGCTGCATATATGGACGATCAAAGGCTACTTTGAGTCGATTGATGGCTCGTTGGAAGAAGCCGCCATGGTCGACGGCGCCAGCACCTGGCAGGCGTTTCGCTACATCCTGCTGCCGCTGTCAGTGCCGATTCTAATGGTGGTGTTCATCCTGGCGTTTGTGATGAGCATCATGGAATACCCCATGGCGTCTGTACTGCTCGTGGATGAGCACAAGCTCACCCTGGCAGTAGGCGCTCAGCAGTACCTGGCCGACCATAATCAGCGTTGGGGCGACTTCGCCGCCGCTGCCGTGCTTTCCGGGCTGCCGATTACCATCGCCTTCCTGATCTGCCAGCGCTGGATTATTGGTGGGTTAACCGCCGGGGGCGTTAAAGGTTAATTTTATACCCGGTGACAACAAAGCTACTCTCGCTTGGACGATATGCTGACAACCGGCTCCTTTGGGGCCGTTTTTTTAGCCTAACGTCATTTTTTTAGGAGAATTTTACAGACTTTTAGTAATTGCCATGGTGAGATACCACGCTGAACACTAGGGCAAATTAAGAGCGGCAATATGACCATTTTTCCCAGCGGCCTGTACTACCGAGACGCTTACCGTAACTGGGCGCAAATATTTAAAATCATGGCGGTATTGTGGTTAGTGCTTGCCATGTTCATGGCGATTCCCTGGATCGTGTTGCTGGTAGAGAATGACCCGGATGCCCCTGCTTTTGGCGTGTCTATTCTGATTGTTCTTAGTGCTACCCTGGCCACTTGGCTACTCACGCGCAAGGTGTCGCTAGAGCTAAAGCCCTGGCAAATGTTTGTGCTCACAGCGGCCAGTTGGACAAGCATCACTGGCTTTGCGAGCCTACCGCTGATTTTAGGCGCACCCCAGCTCAGCGTGACTAATGCCGTCTTTGAATCCGTCTCGGCCATCACCACCACCGGCTCGACGGTGATGGTAGGGATTGAGCATTTATCCGACGGATTGAAGCTATGGCGCGGCTTAATGCAGTGGATGGGCGGCATCGGCATCATCGTCATGGGCATTGCCATTCTACCGTTTCTGAAAGTAGGCGGTATGCGACTATTTCATACCGAGTCTTCCGATTGGTCGGACAAAGTCATGCCCCGCACAGGCGGCATTGCCAAAGCGACACTAAGTATTTATGTAGCCCTAACGCTTGCGGCCATGGTGAGTTATTGGGCGGGAGGCATGCTACCGCTTGATGCTGTTGTCCACGGCATGACGTCCCTGGCTACCGGTGGTTTTGCCAACTCGGATGCTTCCTTTGGGGCTTACGCCGAACAGCCATGGCTACTGTGGATGGGCAGCTTTTTTATGCTAAGCGGGGCGCTGCCGTTTGTTTTATATATCCGCTTTATTCGTACATCGCGCACCGCTCTGTGGAAAGACCAACAGGTACGCGGACTTTTAAAGCTGTTACTGGCCGCGATAGTGGTGCTTAGCGGGTGGCGGGTGCTGCAAGGCGATGATTGGTTTGTTTCCCTTACCCACGTCACTTTTAACGTAATTTCAGTGGTGACTACCACCGGATACGCCTCGGATGACTACACGCTATGGGGCGCGTTACCGGTGACTGCTTTTTTCTACCTCACTTTTGTGGGCGGCTGTAGTGGCTCTACCAGTGGTGGTATGAAGATCTTCCGCTTTCAAATTGCCATGCTGATGCTACTCGACCAATTGCGTTATCTTATTCATGCCAACGGCGTGTTTACTACTCGCTACAACCACCAGCCGGTAACCAGCGATATCTCCAGAAGCGTGGTGGCCTTCTCGTTCTTCTTCTTTATTACCATTGCGGCACTGGCTCTAAGCCTTTCGGCACTTGGGCTGGATTTAGTGACGGCCCTTTCTGGTGCTGCCACTGCGGTGGCCAACGTCGGCCCCGGCCTTGGCGATATTATTGGCCCAGCGGGTAACTTTACGTCGCTACCCGAGGCGGCAAAATGGCTGCTGTGTATCGGTATGCTGATGGGCCGCCTGGAAATTTTGACGGTAGTTGTTCTAATGACGCCGATGTTCTGGCGCCGCTAATGCTTTCAGATTACTATTGTTTTTTCAGGTACCTATTGTTTTTTTCAGGTACCTAGGACGTTGCAGGTTGCTGCGCTGGCTCTACCAACAGCCGATACCCGACCCCGGCTTCTGTTTGCAGTAGTACTGGTGTTTGGGGGTCATCGCCGAGCTTTTGGCGCAGACGGCTGACCACAATACGCAGGTAATGGGTGTCGTCTACATGGGTCGGCCCCCATACTTCTTTAAGCAACTGGGTCTGGGTGACAACACGCCCGGCATAGCGGCAAAGACGGGCAAGCACGGCGAACTCTTTGCGGGTCAAATGCACACGATCCTGGTGTAGAGAAACCTGCCTTAACTCAAGATCGATCACCAGCCCCTGGCTAACATAGTAGCTAGCGGCCACCTCTCCCCTCGCTTGCAGCGACTGACGCTGTACTGCTCTAATACGGGCAAGCAGTTCTTGGATGCCAAAAGGTTTGGTAACGTAATCATTGGCGCCGTTATCCAGCGATAAAACTTTCTCCTCCTCCCTATCCCGCACGGACACCACAATTACCGGTACAACGCTGTGCTCCCGGATACCCTGTAGCACCTCATGACCATCCATATCGGGTAGGCCAAGGTCGAGTAGCACGACGTCTGGCGCTTGGGTATAGACCGCCGCCAAAGCCTGTTCACCGTTCTCTGCCTCCAGCACAGCGTAACCTTGGGAAGCTAGGCTGATACGCAGAAAGCGGCGTATTTGCTGTTCGTCGTCAACAATCAGAATGCGCCCATTCCCTTCACTCTTCATCAACACTCCTAATATCTGCGCCCAACAGTGGCAGGGTAATAATAATCGCTGTGCCCCGCCCGCTTTCGCCGGTGTCAGCGTTAATTGTGCCGCCGTGGGCGCCAATCATGCCACGACAAATGGCCAAACCGAGGCCACTGCCATGGGCACTGCGGTCGCCGTCGCCGCCGCTATAAAACATATCAAATACCTGCTCACGCAGCTCGGGGGAAATTCCTGGGCCTTGGTCTTCAATGGTGATTACCAATGTGGCTGGCTCACCTTCATTAAGGTGGGCCTTGATCAGCAGCTCGCCGCCTGGTAGCGAGAAGCGCTGGGCGTTATCCAGCACGTTAACCAGCGCCTGTTCCACCAGAGCGGGATGAACGTACAACAGCGGCAGCGTAGTAGGCCACTGTTTGCGTACCACGACGTGTTTTAGCGATTGCCCCAGTCGCTTCAGCGCTGAGTTGATGACGTCGTCAAACGACACCCAGTCACGCTCTATTTTCAGCGTGCCGTGCCCCAGCCGCGTCATATCGAGCAGGTTTTGAATATAGCGGTTGAGCCGCTCGCTCTCGGATAAGATACCGTCCAGCAACTCGCGCTGATCGTCTTCACTGAGCTGGGGTTTTAGCTCAATTAGTGAGCTGGTGGCGCCAATAATAGATGACAGCGGCGTGCGCAAGTCATGAGAAACCGACGAGAGTAACGCGGAGCGTAGCCGCTCGTTCTCCTCGGACACACGCGTTGTATTCAACTCGGCCACCAAACGTGTGCGCTCAAGCGCCATACTGAGTTGGCGCACCAGGGTGTCAATCAGCGACTCACGCTCATGGTTGAGCGCCTTTGGGCTTGCCGACAGTTTGAGCGCCAGCATCCCCACTTTTTCGCCATGCACCGCCAGCGGAAGTAAGCGCCACGCCTGCTGGCTCAACGTTTGAGTGCCCTGACCGCTCGGTTTTTGGTGCTGCCAACTCCATACCGCTGCCTGCTTGGCGGTCATATCCAAACGCTCGGCGTCCGGAAGTGCGTAGACCAGGCGCACCTCGCTAGCGCTTTCCGCCGTTTCAATAAAGATAACGGGGACTTCAAAACACTGCACCAGCGTATCGACACCCACTTTGGCGGCGCTGGCACTGTCGGTGGCGGTGGAGAGCTGCTCGGCGTAGCGCAACAGAAGCTGGGTCTGGTCGCGGCTGGCCCGCAGTGCGACTAAGCGCTGGCGTCCACGACCCGCCAGTTGCCCCACCACTAGCGCTACCAAAAAGAAGAACACCACCGTCAATAGTTGCCCCCGCTCCACCATGGCAAAGGTCAAACGCGGCTCTGTAAAAAAGAAGTTAAACACCAAAAAGCCCACCACGGCACTCAACATGGCCATAGCGGTGCCCGCCCAGATAGCACTGAACAGCACGGCGGCTAAAAACACCAGCGACAGATTGGCAAGCTCCAGCCAGGGTTCTAGCAGGTGGGCTATTGCCAATGAGGCCATTACCGCCAAGCTGGTGGCGAGTAGCTGGGGTGGACGCACTCTCCAGCCAGGCTGCCGCTTACGCCTACCTTGCTTCACGCTTCCCTGAGCCACTACCACGATATCAAAGACATCGGTATGCGCGATCAAGCGTTGGGCAAGCGGTCGTGACCAGGGCCACCAGCGACGTTTTGCGTCGCGTCCCACCATAATCGTGGTGGCATTAATCGAGCGGGCGTAGTTGAGCACCTCACCTAGCTGGCTATGCCCCTGCAAGCGAAGTGAATCGCCTCCCAGCCGGGTAACCAGGCTAAATATCTTCTCAACCATTAGCTGCTGCTCGGGCGAGGCGATACCTTTATCCACATAGACCGCCCGCCACACGGCCAGGCGCCTCTCGGCCATTCGGTGGGCTGAGCGCACGAGGGACACATCGTCTTCACTACCGTTGACGACCACCAGCAGGTGCGGCCTTACCGGCCAAGGGCCTGCTCTGCCGCTGGCATCCATGGCCACTTTTACATCGGCATCCACCCGCTCGGCCATGGTTTGAATCGCCAGCTCGCGCAACGCATTAAGGTTCGACTCATTAAAGTAGCCCTCCATGGCGGCGCGTGCCTGTTCCGGGATATATACCTTGCCGCGTCTTAAGCGTTCGAGCAGCTCCTCAGGGGTTAAGTCCACCAGCGATACATCCCGGGCGCGCTCTAGCAGTGCATCGGGAACGGTTTCGCGCATGCGAATGCCGGTAATCCGGGCCACATCGTCGTTGAGGCTTTCCAAATGCTGGACGTTCACCGTTGTCCAGACATCGACCCCCGCATCCAGCAACTCCTCGATATCCTGATAACGCCGTGGATGTCGGCTGCCGGGGATATTGCGATGAGCCAACTCGTCTACCAGCAGAATAGTGGGCTTCCGCTCTAGGGCCGCATCAATATCGAATTCATAAAATGTTCGGCCATGGTGCTGTAAAGGCGCTAGTGGAATACGTGACAGCCCCTCACAGAGAGCTTCGGTGTCGGCGCGCCCGTGGGACTCCACCACGCCAATGACGATATCATCGCCCTCTTCTGCCCGCTCCCGGGCTGTGCGTAGCATGGTGTAAGTTTTGCCTACTCCGGGGGCGGCTCCTAAAAATACACGCAAACAGCCGCGCGCCTCTCGGCGCGCGGCTTTTAGCAATGCATTGGGATCGGGTCGCTGATCCGCTGAATACATTTAGCTACTCCACAGGGGTAACGGACGACGTGGTGGTGGTGGCGACTGGAAAACGCTCATCCAAACTCACATTCAATCGCAAAACGTTGACCACTGACGACCCCAGCCAGCCCGTGTTTTCAAGCGCTTGGTCGATCAGCTCAGTGACGCTAGCTTCGTCGATTTCACGCGCCTGCGCTACCCTTGCGACCTGTAATTCAGCGGCTGGTAACGAGATATGCGGGTCAACCCCGGAGCCCGACGCGGTGATCAGATCAACCGGGATTTGATCGACGCTGACGCCTTCCCTCTGGGCAATCGCCAGGGCATCGGCCTGGGCACGCTCACGAAGCGCTTCGTTGCTAGGTGCCAGATTAGAGCCCGAAACCCCGCCCGCATCGTTACCCGCCGCTGACGGGCGACCGATAAAGTATTCATCGCTGACAAAGGTTTGCGACACCAGGCTTGAACCCACTACCCGACCATCGGCGTCGCGAACCAAGCTGCCTTGCGCCTGCTCAGGAAACAACCAGCCACCGACCGTTGTCGTCGCTAAGGGGTACACCAGCCCAAGCAGAACGGCCATCACCACCATAAAGCGCAGAGCATTGCCCCAAGTGGCTTTTGCCTCAAACGTTGGTGCCTGCTGCTCTTCGTCATTAATCGCCGAGGGATCTTTAATACCTATATTCATGACGCTTCTCCTAGATAAACAGCGTAATCAGCATGTCGAACAGCTTGATGGCGGGGAACGGTAGCAGCAGCCCACCAAGACCGTAGATCAGCAGATTGCGGCGCAATAGCACCGTTGCCGATGCGGCCTTTACGGACACGCCACGCAGCGCAAAGGGAATCAGTGCGGGGATAATCAGCGCATTGAACAGCACGGCTGCCAGCACCGCCGTGGTGGGTGAATGCAGGTTCATCACATCCAGCACGCCCAGCGCGGGGAAACTTGCCGCAAATAGCGCCGGTAGAATCACGAAGTACTTAGCGACATCGTTCGCCAAAGAGAACGTGGTCAGTGCGCCTCGGGTCACCAGCAGCTGCTTACCAATTTCCACCGCGCTGATTAGCTTGCCGGGGTCGGAGTCCAGGTCGACCATATTGGCCGCTTCGCGGGCGGCTTGGGTGCCGGAATTCATGGCCAGACCAAGGTCAGCCTGGGCCAGCGCCGGTGCGTCATTGGTGCCGTCACCGACCATGGCCACCAGTCGGCCACTGGCTTGCTCTTCGCGAATCAGCGCCAGCTTACGCTCAGGCGTGGCCTCAGCAATGTAGTCATCGACTCCTGCCGTGGCGGCTATGGCCGAGGCGGTAATCGGGTTGTCACCGGTGATCATCACGGTTTTGATGCCCATGGCACGCAGCTCGGCAAACTTCTCCGCGATACCGCTTTTGATCACGTCAGACAGCGCTACCACGCCCAGGATCTGCTGGTTTTCCGCTACCGCAATGGGGGTGGCACCATCCCGGGATATGCGCTCAATGACCTGGTTATAATCGCTGGGGATATCGCCGCCCTGCGCCCTTACCCACTCGGCGATGGCATTAGGGGCACCTTTACGTATTTTTTTACCGCTGGTTAGGTCAACCCCTGAAAGCCGGGTTTCAGCGCTGAAGGCTTCAAAGGTAGCGCCATCGGCTTCTTCACTGAGCTGCATATCCACACCCTGCTCGGTGGCGAGCGCCACAATCGAGCGGCCTTCCGGCGTGGGGTCTTCCAGGGAGGTCAGGAACGCCGCGTCGCGTACCTTGTCCCGCGGCACCTGCTGACAGGGTGCGAACTCCGTCGCGCGGCGGTCACCCAGGGTAATCGTGCCGGTTTTATCCAGCAACAGCGTGTCGATGCTGCCGGCAATCTCCACCGCCTTACCTGACTTGGCGACCAGGTTGGCCCGCATGGCGCGCTCCATACCGGCAATACCAATGGCGGGCAAAAGACCGCCAATGGTGGTAGGAATCAAACACACTAATAGTGCTACCAGCATGACCGTCGAGGTTTCTACTCCTACGAAAGCGGCCATGGGCACCAGCGTGACCACCACGATCAGGAACACCAGGGTCAGCATCGCCAGCAGCACCGAAAGCGCCAGCTCGGAAGGCGTTTTCTGACGGCTAGCGCCCTCTACCAAGGCAATCATACGATCCAGCAGGGATTCACCGGGATTGGCACTGACTTCAATAATCAGCTGATCCGAGAGCACTTTGGTGCCCGCACTGACGCCGCTGTTATCGGTGCCCGCTTCACGCAGCACCGGCGCGGACTCACCGGTTACCGCCGACTCGTTGATAGACGCCGCACCCTCGACGATATCGCCATCTGCCGGAATCAGCTCACCCGCCACCACTTTCACTCGGTCGCCTTTACGCAGTGAGTCGGCGGTCACGGCGCTGGTGGTGCCGTCAGCGTTTAGCTTAGCCGCCTTGAGCTCCCCTTTGGTTTTGCGCAGCGCGCCAGCATGAGCCTTACCCCGGGACTCGGCCAGTGACTCCGCACCGGTGGCAAACAGCACGGTGGCGAGCAGCAGTAGCGCAATGGTGAGCGCAAAGCCGCCGTTTTCGCCCTGGGCGAAAGCAATCGGCGTTAGCCCGAAACACACCACCGTACCAATGGCGACCACCGCCATAACCGGGTTGCGCGCCAGTAGATGGGGCGCAAGCCCTTTCACCGCGCCGGTGACAACCTGGCCAATGGGCAGCGAACGACGCGGCTGTTTAGCAAGCTCTGTATGTGACATCTCTTTTCTCCTAGAAGCCTTGCACGACGGATTCTGCAATTGGGCCAAGCACTAACGCCGGTAAGAAGCCAAGCAGGTTGACGATCACAATCACCCCTGCGGTTAAGCCCATAAAGGCGGGGCTATCCATGGGCAGGGTTCCACGCCCCGCCGGTGCCGTGCGCTTAGCGGCCAACCAACCGGCTACCGCTAATGGCACTAGCATGGGTAAGAAGCGGCCAATCAACAGGGCGACCACGCAGGCAATATTCCACCAGGTTGTGTCATCGCCCAGCCCTTCAAAACCAGAGCCGTTATTGGCAAACGCGGAGGTAAATTCGTAAAGCACTTGGGATAAACCGTGAAACCCCGGGTTTGAATTGGCTGCCGCGCTTGGCATCGCCACGGTCAGCGCACTCAACCCTAGGATGACCAGCGGCTGAGCCAGAATCGCCAGTGAAATCCAGCGCATCTCGCGGGTTTCTAACGGTTTGCCAAAAAGCTCGGGCGACCTACCTACCATCAGTGAGCCAACAAAGGCCGCCAACATCAGGTAGAGGAAGAAACCAATTAACCCGACGCCCACGCCACCGAAGGTCACGTTCACGAACATATCCATCAGCAGCATCATGCCGCCCATGGGATTGAAGCTATCGTGCATGGCATTGACTGAGCCGTTGGAGGTTTGCGTTGTCCAACTGCCCCACAGGGCGGAAAGGTCAGTGCCAAAACGCAGCTCCTTGCCTTCTAAATTGGCCCCCGGCTGAGAGAGCTCGGTCAAAGCAGCATTGGGCATGCGTTCTGAATAGACCACCACAGACGTGGAGATCAGTGAGAACGCGATCATTACGGCGCCAATGCCCGTCATTAGTCGGCGTCGGCCACTAATCAGAGCAATCGCAATGAGCAGCGCCACGGGGATAATCGTCAGTGAAGCGGTTTCGATAACGTTCGCCAGCGGCGTGGGGTTCTCAAGCGGCACGCTTGAGTTGGGCCCGTACCAGCCACCCCCGTTGGTACCCAACTGCTTGATCGCCACCATGGACGCCACCGGGCCTAAGGGAATCGACTGCACTTCTTCCACCTGGGGATCCAGCATCTCTACCTGGTGGGCGGCCTGATAGCTGGCCGGTACGCCCTGCCATGTGAGCAACAGTGCGACTACCGCTGCCAGTGGCAACATAACGCGCACCAGGGTACGGGTAAGGTCGTGGTAGTAGTTGCCAACGCCTTTTAACACCTTGGCAGGTTTAGCGACTAATAAAGTGCGGGCAATGGCGACCAACACTGCGAGCCCCGTGGCGGGGGTTAAGAACTGCAGCGTGACAATGGCGAAGGTTTGGCTTAAATGCGAAAGCTGCGCTTGGCCAGAATAATGCTGCTGGTTGGTGTTGGTAGCAAAGGACACCGCTGTATGCAGCGCCGTGTCCCAAGGCATGCCAGGTATGCCGTCCGGGTTGAGTGGCAGTAGGCCCTGACACATAAACACTAGCCATGCCAGCAGTATCAAGCCCACATGCAGCTTCAGGATGGCTAACGCGTACACTTGCCACGTCATGGCATGTTGACTGTTAACGCCCGCCAACCGATAGATTGGCTTTTCGATCACGCCAAATAGCGTGTCGAGACGGTTCGGCTGGGCACCTAGCGAATGGGCAATGTAGATACCCAGTGGTACGCTAAGCAGAGCCACGAGGGCGTAAATAGCGATCATATCGTTCATGGTGATCTCCTAAAAACGCTCGGGGCAGATAAGTGCGTAAAATAGATACGCCGCTGTGCCGGTCGCGATAATTAGCAATGCAATATTCATGAAAGTGCCTCCTTTGATTGACACCTTGAGCTTAGAGATTGCAGGCGTAAAAATTCGATGGCGTTTAAGGCGTTAGCCGTCAAAAAGACGTAAAAAAAGCCTTTTTCGTCGGCCAAAAGTAGATCTGAAGCTCACTACCCTCGACAGCTTCCCCTTGGATAGGTGAGTATCTGCATTAACATGTCGCCGGAGTGACCTAACGACTAATGAAAATTATTATTCTCGGCGCCGGCCAGGTCGGCGGCACACTGGCAGAACACCTCGCCCGCGAGGAGAACGACATCACCGTCGTTGACACTGACGCCAAAAAACTGCGCGAGCTGCACACCAAAATCGATATCCGCACGGTCACCGGGGCAGGTTCCTACCCGATTGTGTTGCGCCAGGCAGGCTGTGAAGACGCCGATATGTTGATCGCTGTCACCAACAGCGACGAGATCAATATGATCGCCTGCCAGGTCGCCCATACGCTGTTTCGCACCCCGACCAAAATTGCCCGGGTGCGCGCCACCGCGTATTTGACCCGTAAAGGCCTTTTTGCCCACGAAGCGATCCCCATTGATGTACTGATCAGCCCCGAGCAGGTGGTCACCGATCATGTACGTCGCCTGATTGAGCATCCCGGTGCCCTGCAGGTGCTGGAGTTTGCCGGTGGCCTGGTACAGCTGGTGGCGGTGAAGGCGTTCTACGGTGGCCCGCTGGTGGGTCAGGACTTGGCCTTTTTGCGCCGCCATATGCCCAACGTGGATACCCGCGTAGCCGCCATTTACCGTCGTAACCGACCAATTATCCCCCGTGGCGATACGGTCATCGAGGCTGACGACGAGGTGTTCTTCCTTGCCGCCCGCCGGGATATTCGCGCGGTAATGAGCGAGCTACGCCGGGTCGAGCGGGACTTCCGCCGGGTAGTGATCGCCGGGGGTGGCAATATCGGCGAGCGGCTGGCCGAACACCTGGAGCATAGCCACCAGGTCAAGATCATCGAGCACAGCCTGGAGCGCTGCACTACCCTCTCTGAGCGGCTGGATCGCACCGTGGTGCTCCATGGCAGTGCCACCAGCAAGCGTCTGCTGGAAGAGGAGAATATCGAAGAGTGCGATATCTTCTGCGCGCTGACCAACGACGACGAAGTCAATATCATGTCGTCGCTGCTCGCCAAGCGTTTGGGGGCGAAGAAGGTGCTGACGCTGATTAACA